>CAYYBB010000010.1:0-25041 GCA_964469465.1 uncultured Actinomycetota bacterium | reverse complement strand
ATGCGTTCGAGATAGTCAGGATACCCGATCAAGAGAATTTGAGAACTGGACCTAAGGTGCTGGCCAGAAGCGACCATAAAAGGAGGAAATAAAGAGCCTGTTGCACAAACCCAATTGCTATCCATATATTGCGGTTGCTGAGTCAATCGATACGCAATATGTTGTGCTTTCCAGTGTCATTTTTTGCTTTGTGCAACAGGCTGTAAAGTGGCAAAATTCGTTGTATTTCCCCGTATTAAAGGATACTATGGCTTTGACACGCAGGTCTTGGTACTGCCTAATCTAGCTATCTTGGACAGTTGTTGCAGAGTGCGCAGTACCATCTCACCATTGTCGAGGGCCGGGGATACGCTTTTCTAGCCATTACTCCTACGGAAAAGTTTGAAGAGATGGTCAATACTTTCGTAACCATACTGGGGACGGTTCAGTTCTCGTAATGGGGTTCATGGAAAGCCTCTGATTACAAAGATTTCAAAATATCTGGCAGGGGAGATCTCAGACCAGTAACATTACCAAGATAGCAAAGGGGAGCCAGGAAAATCGAGGAGGCGAGCAGCACACTTTCTTCTCAAAAAAATAGGCTCCTGCAACTTCTACTATATTAGCTATAGCAAGTTGAAGGAGCTTGATTTTTGCTATTTAGCAATGGTGCACTGGACGATATTTACTGAAAAGCGCCAGAAAGCCCTCCTCTTTAGAGCGGGGATGAATGGCAAAAATAATGTTTGACAAATGATCTTATAGGTGCTATGATTAAGCTAGTACTTTGACAACGGAATATTGGTGGTTGCTGGCGGAAGCCCTCGCCAGCGTAAAATATTCCAGGCGAAACATTATGAGATTGGGGCTACAATCTCTTGGTATCCAGCCCATAGAAGCCCCCTACTTTAGTGGGGGGAGTAGTCACTACCCTATTCCGTCCTGAACAAGGGACAGGTAGCGGCACACTCTGATAGTTCTACCACTTCCACGCCCAGGCATTTACCCTTTTCGGAATCATCCTCGCAGGGCTCAAAATAGTAACATACCTTGCAGGTTCTTGCCTTCACCCGCATCGCCTCCAGACTAGCCTTATCTCAAGACTCCTTCCTTCTCCAGACAAGCCGGCAACGCTCAACTGAAAGCCGGAATCTCCGGAAGTTCCTCAAGTGCTTTTTTGACTTTCTCCTCCGGATACTCGTAGTCTACTAACTCTCCAGCCAGATAAGCGTCGTATGCCGCCAGATCGAAATTGCCATGGCCGCTGAGACCGAAAAGTATTGTTTTCTCTTCTCCAGCCTCTCTACATTTGAGAGCTTCGTCCACGGCGCATTTGAGAGCATGGGCTGACTCAGGAGCAGGCACTATCCCCTCTGTCCTGGCAAAAAGCACCGCGCTCTCAAACACAGGATTCTGATGATAGGCCACAGCTTCCACCAGCTTTTCCTCATAGAGAAGACACAGGGTAGGTGAATCACCGTGGTATCTAAGTCCGCCCGCGTGGATTCCCGCCGGGACGAAGCCGTGCCCCAGAGTATACATTTTGGCAATGGGCCCTATCCTGGCAGAATCTCCATAATCATAGGCATAGATCCCCTTGGTCAAGGTGGGACAGGCCGTTGGCTCTACCGCAATCATCCGCACATTGCGGCCTTTCATCTTATCCAGCATAAAGGGGAAACAAAGACCGGAGAAGTTACTCCCACCTCCACAGCAACCAATGATCAGATCAGGATAATCACCCGCCTTCTCCAGTTGCTTTTTGGCCTCCAATCCGACGACTGTCTGATGGAGAATGACATGGTTGAGCACGCTGCCCAGAGAATAGTGGGTGTCCTCGCGGGTGGCAGCATCCTCTACCGCCTCACTGATAGCAATCCCCAGGCTCCCCAGGCAACCAGGCTCTTCGGAAAGGATCGTTTGGCCTACCTGAGTCTTTTGGGAAGGACTCGGAATTACCTCCGCACCCCAGAGGTTCATAAGAGATTTCCGGTAAGGTTTCTGCTCATAGCTTATCCTCACCATATATACCGTGCATTCCAGGCCAAAGAGATTGCAGGCAAAGGCCAGGGCACTGCCCCATTGGCCTGCCCCTGTCTCTGTGGTCAGTCTCTTAATACCTTCTGCTTTGTTGTAATAGGCCTGGGCCACCGCTGTATTAGGCTTGTGGCTGCCAGGTCCACTGACGCCTTCGTATTTATAGTAGATCTTGGCTGGGGTGTCCAGAGCTTTCTCTAGCAGACGGGCTCGGAAGAGGGGCGTGGGACGCCACAACTTATAGATTTCTCTAACCTCCTCGGGAATGGGAATCCACCTTTCCATACTCACTTCCTGCATAATTAGGCCCATCGGAAAGAGGACAGAAAGATCATCGGGTCCCATGGGCTTCTTGGTCTGGGGATTCAGGGGCGGATCAGGAAGTCTGGGTAGATCAGGGTTGATATTATACCAGCTCTCTGGCAGCTCCTCCTCTGAGAGAAGAATCTTATAGGTCTCCATATCCTCTCCTTTGTCGTTGGGGAAACCAGGGTGGTCTGCCTTGAAGAAATAGGCAAACCTTTTGCCTATTTTATACCGACGACGGGGGAGAGGCAATGGTTTTTTGAACAAGAACCATAAGAAGTCCCATCATGAACTGGACCACGCCGATACACTGTTAAACATCGCACTGATCACAACCGCCGCCATAGGTGGCCGAGACTCTGACCAGAGCTTCTTCCACCACCTCATTATCTTTATCCGCTTTCCCGTTCATCCCTTTGTAGAGAACTTGCACCTCCCGGCTACCGTCCCGATATACCGTGATGCCCTTGCACCTCAGGCGATAGGCCAGAAGATAGGCGCTCTCTACATCCTCCACAGTAGCCTGGTGGTGAAAATTAATGGTCTTGGAAACAGCGTTATCGGTATGTCTCTGAAAGGCTGCTTGAATTCTGACATGCCAGTGGGGAGCGATGTCGTGGGCAGTAACAAAGATCTTCTGAATATGCTCAGGTACTTCCTCTATCCCCCGTACGGTACCCCTCCTGGCAATCTTTCTCATCAGCTCTTTACTGTAAAACCCCTCATCCAGGGCTATTTTCTCAAAGAAGGGATTTACCTCCAGAAGCTCAGTGCCGTCCAGGACATTACGAACGTAACAGATGGCAAAAAGGGGCTCGATACCGCTGGAAGCACCGGCTATGATACTGATAGTTCCGGTGGGAGCGATGGTAGTGGTGGTGGCATTGCGCACCCTCAGACCCCCGGGTACATCGTAAACGCTGCCCTTGAAGTTAGGGAAAACGCCCCGCTCCTCGGCTATCTCCGCCGAGACTTTCTTGGACTCAGAGTTGATGAATCCCATGACCTTCTCCGCCACATCCACCGCCTCTTCGGAGTCATAGGGAACACTGAGTTGCCCCAACATATCCGCAAACCCCATCACTCCCAGCCCAATCTTCCTGTTGCCCTTGACCATCTTCTCGATCTGGGGCAGGGGGAACTTGCTCATGTCGATAACATTGTCCAGAAAGCGGACGGACCCCCGAACTACATCTCTCAGCTTTTCCCAATCTATCTCACCGTCATCTACCATCTTGGCCAGATTAATGGAGCCCAGGTTGCAGGCCTCATAGGGCAGGAGGGGCTGCTCCCCGCAGGGATTGGTACTCTCTATCTGGCCTAACAGGGGGGTGGGGTTGTCCTCATTCAGCCGATCCAGAAAGACAATGCCAGGATCTCCGTTCTTCCAGGCCATGGTAGCGATGAGATTAAATACCTCCCTGGCCTCAAGCCTGTTTACCTCCTTGCCAGTTCGGGGGTTAATCAAAGGGTAGGCATCATCCCTTTCTACAGCTTCCATGAACTCATCCGTAATCCCCACAGAAATGTTGAAGTTGTTGAGGGTATCATTGTTCCTTTTGCAGGTAATAAACTCCAGGATGTCCGGATGGTCTACTCGCAGGATCCCCATATTGGCTCCTCGCCGAAAGCCCCCCTGGTTGATGGCTTCGGTGGCCTCGTTGAAGACCTTCATAAAGGAGATGGGCCCACTGGACAAGCCGTGAGAGGTAGATACCACATCATTTTTGGGTCGGATGCGGGAGAAGGAGAAACCTGTGCCACCGCCGGAGTTATGAGAAACAAAGCCGTTGGCCAGATAAGCGTGTTTGTAGGGAACAGTCAAGTCATATACCCTCCTCCTCCCCTCACAATTCACCTCGCTCACCTGGACAAAAAAGAAATCCTCGCTGACAAGATCGTAGAAGAAGTAAGGAGAGACATCTTCTCTTTCTAATACTGCTACTACCTTCTGGCGAGTGAGCTCTCTGGGATCGGTGACCCGGGTGCGGATCCCATCGTATAGAGACCTCGCTTTCCGCCTTTCTTCAAAACTGACTCTTTCTAGCCTCTCCTGCTTTTTATGGCTTAAGAAGCCAATCTTCTGCCGAAAAGTGGAAAAGCCTCTCTTACTGCATATAGATACCTGGTAGCTATCTGTGGAAGAGTGGTAGCGGCGATGGGTAGGTATTCCCAGATAGAGCATCATAATCTGAAGTTCCTCAGCCAACCTTTGAGAACCAGTAGTAAAAGTTATGTGGCCGCTCTTCCGCACACAACCATCGGCCGTAAAGAGCCCTCGCAGGAAGGCACAAGCTGTCTCTTCGGTCCCTCGAAGGATGATCTCAGGAATTGCTGCCTCCTTTGAGGAGGCCTTGGTTATACCCAAAAACGAAAACCATTCCTTGATCTGGACGCTAAGGAGAGAGACCTCGAAAGTTCCCTTGTTTTCTTCGTGGCACACCGTGGGCTCTTTGCCGAAAATTGCCCGAGAAATCTCTTTGATTCTTTCCACCACATCTGCTACATCTGCTCCTACGGTAAACCTTATACCGTCCCTATGATTGGATCCATCACCTATGTACAGACCTATGAGTTCTGCCAAAGAGGGTGTAAGAGTTGTGGGTAGGTAGTACTGTCGAGGTTTGAAGCTGGTCTTATTTCCTCCCGGCCGGGGCGCAAAGGGAAATACAGGCAGCTCCGTTCTGCCTCCCAGCCAGGGGCCGGGTTTAAGCACTAACCAATCTCCCTTTTTCAAATCTTTAATCTGGCGCCATCTGTACTCCCCCTCTTCGTCTACCACAAGAAGTCGGTGTTCACCGGTGCCAGTGATACTATAGCCCCGATTGGTAGTAACCCGAAAAACGGGCTGCTCGCCATTATCGTGAAGGCTCTCAGCCGTAAAAGCTCCCTCGTCGGTCAGGATTTTACAACCTTCATCTACCTCTCCCAACCGAAGAAGTCCTTTATCCGTTATAACCAAAGTCTCTGGAACAAGGCATTTATGGATCAAGGCCGCGTGTTTAACTACTTCAAAGATGCTCTCAATGGAGTCATCGATGGGTAGGACGAAGCAGGCGGAGAGCTGCTGCAGCTCCCTTCCGGCATTCATCAAAGTGGGTGAATTGGGCATAAACTCCAGGTTGCGCATGAGCCGGTAGAACTCCCGTTCTGTCTTTTTGACATCGGCCTGGGGGTTATAAAGGAGGTCAGCCTGGGCAATGTTATAGGCCACCCGCCGAAACATGTCCTCTGGGGTCTCCATGACCTCGCTCTTCTCGTTCTTCTTAAGATACCTTCGCTCCAGGACGGCTATGGCGTTAGGCGAAAGCTTGAGGTCGGTCTCTCGGATTTTCCTTCTTTCTTCCCGATAGAGAATGTAGGCTTTGGCCGCATCGGCCAGATTTCTCTCTATCAGAACCTTCTCCACCAGATCCTGAACTTCTTCCACGGTCGGGATGGGCCGCACATTCCAATTTTCCTCCAGCCTCTCCACTACCTTGTCTGTCAACTCCTGAGCCAGAATCCAGTCTCCGTGTTCTACAGCAAGAAAGGCCTTATGAATGGCGTTGGCGATCCTGTCTCTGTTGAAAGCCACGATACGTCCATCCCTTTTACGAATCTGGAAAATCCTCTGTAGCTCAGCCACTTTGCTCTCCTTTCGTGGATCTGTTCTGATCCGCCACCTTATCCTATCCTACATGGTCCCTGCAGGATGTGTTTCAATGCGGTTTCAATATATTGTGTGCTTTTTATATAATAACACCCCATATATAGAAAAATCAAGAATTTTTTACGGGAGATTGGCCAGTTCTGGCCGAGGCTGTTTCTCCCCCCACGGGAAGCTGTCTCCTAACGCCACTAAACTCTCTTCGGGCGGGATTACCATCTTAACCGCTGAAGGCAGAAGATAGCCAATTCCTTCCAAAAACATTGCCCTCCTCCTTGAACAGGCTTATAATTTTTAATACAAGAGGCGGAAGAGAAGGCTCTTTCTAACATCTGCTTAATGGAAGATCGACCACGCCTCGGAAGCCACAGAGGTGGTTGTGGTGGTAGGAAGAAAATGTCTAAATTGCCAGCATTTTGTGCCCTATGCCGACAATCCCCAAGACGGCCTCTGTTTTGTAGCCGATTTTTCTGGAGAGGCAGTTTCCTCAGGTGAGTGTCCCTTTTTTGAGCCCAGACTACCAGAGTACCAGTAGATTTTGGCAACTACCTGGAAAACAAACCAAATGCTTTCATGGTCCGTGGGCGTGTCCCCATTATGACAAATTATGGAGAATTTATTTGGGGGCGGCGGGTAGGCTGTGGGTTAGAGCTTAAGTCTGTGATTTGCAAAGTACATCTGTCATTTTCTAAGTAGACCCGCTGTAGGAAATTTTGCTTGCTTTCTGTTGATTTCTATGGATCACCTTTTCTGACCCTAGAACTCAATCCCTGCCAATCCATTACGTAGAAAAATAGCCCATACCCATATTTTCATGGTTCGTGGATGATGGCCCCATCAAGGCGAATTACCTGGTTTGCCTGCTGACCATATTTTTTAACCTATCCCTAATCTCGGCCACCTCTTTAATCACATTGGGATCCACATCAGCAGGAGACTTATCTTCCAGATCAGATTGCAGGATCAGGGGACTATAAGAAATAAAACCCAGAATCTCCTCCTGGGGGAGGTGGGAAAGGATAAACTCCCGGTCAGAAGGGCTGCGGACTTTATTACCCACCAGAAGTACTTTGTTGATCCCCAGATCACCGGCCAATTTCTTAATACTTGCCGCCGTCTGAAGACTACGCTGGCCAGGCTCCACTACTACAATCAGAGCATCCACGCCTGAAGCCGTCCCCCGGCCCAGATGCTCTATCCCCGCTTCCATATCTACGATGACCACCTCATCTCGCTCCAGCAAAAGATGACGCAACAAGCTTTTGAGAAGAGCATTTTCAGGGCAGAAACATCCTGTGCCTCCCCCCTTGATAGTTCCTAGTACCAGGAGTTTCACGCCCCTATGCTCAACACAGTACTTGTCCGGGATATCGTCAACCCGGGGATTAAGGACGAAAAGAGATCCTACACTGCCTGGCTTAACTCCTGTCCGCTCCTCTACCAACTCTTGCATTTCCGCCAAAGGGGTAAGGGACTCCCCCATTTGCCGGGGGAAGCCCAGGGCAGAGGCCAGATTAGCATCAGGATCGGCGTCCACAGCCAGGACCTTGCGTCCCTCATTAGCATACACTCGAGCCAACACCCCGGCCAGGGTAGTTTTTCCCGTACCCCCTTTGCCCGATATGGCAAGCTTCATGCTTACTTCTCTCAATTTATGGCCAGTTCGGCCTCAATCAACTCCTTAAATTTCTCAAACGGCTGGTTGCCCGAGATATAGGTCCCGTTGATAAAAAAGGCAGGCGTTCCCTTGACTCCGGCTTTAAGTCCATCCTCCTTGTCTGTAAGGACTTTTTTCTCAAGCTCTGGGGAGTCCAGATCTTTATTGAACCTCTCCATATCCAGACCCAACTCCTGAGCATACCTCCCGAGATCGTCAACAGTAAGCTTCTCCTGATTCTGATACAGTTTATCGTGCATCTCCCAGAATTTACCCTGATTCCCCGCTGCTTCTGCCGCCACTGCAGCCTTGAGGGCATAGGGATGTATTTTGGTCAAGGGAAAGTGGCGATAGA
Organism: uncultured Actinomycetota bacterium; assembly: GCA_964469465.1. Taxonomy (GTDB): domain Bacteria; phylum Actinomycetota; class Humimicrobiia; order Hakubellales; family Hakubellaceae; genus Hakubella. The sequence goes on along the minus strand of CAYYBB010000010.1, from coordinate 17,058 downwards.
CGAGCCTCACCCGATCTCCGTAGAGCTCCATCACCTGATCCAGGGTGGGCTGAACCAGAGCACAAAAGAGACACTGGAAGTCGCTAAATTCAATAATGACAACTTTGGCCTCCTTGGCTCCTTTTGACCAGCCCTTATTTACATCCAGAGGCTCAGAGGACAAGCTTTCACCAGTAGGACCTGTCTCCTTAGGGCCACCTCCGCAGCCAAAGAGAAGAAGAGTGCCCCCTATGATAAGGATACTTATCATTATCAAGACTATGGGAACCTGCGCTCGGGGGAGGCAGGGGCCAAGCATGTTTCTCTGTCTCTCCATGGTGCCCCTTTCTTCCAGTTGTTAAGCCTTCATTGGATCCAACTCTGTTCTACATCTAAATTCTGCAATGAAAAGTACGGCGAGTACCTTCCTCATATTATTCTCTCGTACATCTCTTATACCATACTAAGCCCGCTCAGCGTGAAACGCGTGGCTGCGCCTACCACATTCCTTATCCCCATCCCTCACATATCCATTATGATTGAGACCAGGAAGCGACACAGCCACTGAGTTTCTTATCATGCCCTCATATGCCCAAGTAAAGGCGCTCCCCCAGTATGGGATCGAGTCCTGTTGAGAATACCTTTCTGGCAGCTTTATCTACATCGTAGTCGAGGCGGATCACTTCAATCTGGAAGGCGTCTGAATCGAAGAGAAGAAAGGAGGCCCGGGCATCCCCATCCCTGGGCTGACCCACACTACCCGGATTGATCAGATAGTAGATACCTTTCTTGAGCTGATGACGCTCCAGCCCTTCCCCTACAACTTCACTATCATAACTGTACAGGACAGGGCGGTGGCTATGGCCAAAGAAACAGATTCTGACTCCCCTTTCCTCCAGGTAAGAAATTTGACCCAGAGCTTCATAATAGCTGAGAAGATAGGTATCGCGATCCAGAGGCGACCCATGGACCATCAAAAAGTCGGAGTCAATCATCTTTTGTTCTGAAAGTCCAGCCAGAAATCTCTTATTCCTCTCCGTCAACTGGTGGTTGGTCCAGATCAGCGCACTCCTGGCCGCGTAGTTGAAGTAGTCAAGGGATTCGAGACGGGAGGCTGCAGCATCGTGATTTCCCATGATACAGACTATGTCTCTCTCCCGGACCAGCTCGATACATTCATTGGGATTGGCATTGTATCCCACTACATCCCCCAGGCACACGATCCTCTCCGCCCCTCTCTCATCGATCTCCTGGAGAACTCCTTCCAGAGCTTCCAGGTTAGAGTGGATATCAGAAATGATAGCATACTTCATTATCTTTCAACCTCATAGAGGAACATTCAAAGACAAAGGAAGGTCTTATGAAAGACCTCCCTTTGTCTAGCAACTGCCTAACCTGATTAAGACCTTTCTCGGTTTTACACTATGGTAATTGCCTCATTAGGACAAACGTCCACACAGGCCTCGCAATCCGTACAATCATCAGGATTGACAACGACGCACTTGTCTCCTTCCAGAGCGATGACCTCGACTGGACAGGCATCCACGCAGTCACCCACTCCTTCGCATTTCTCGTTGTCGATCTGTACTACCATTTAACCTCCCTTCTGTTTTCCCGGTCAAACAAGTCCTTTGGAGAGCAAACCGTCACTAATTATACCACTTGATTTTTGACACTTCCAAGAAATATTTTCGTGGGATGAATGGCCTGAGGTTCTGTAACTTGCTATCGGGGCCCTAAACCATTTGCGCTCGAGCCATAACTATCCTTTGCCTTATCCGAATTATGTCCCTCTCTATCTGCTCCCTCATGGGGGAGCCGGAGGGAGCTCTACCAACCTGATACTCTCTAAAGGCCAGTTCTATTTGGCTTTGCATCAACTTTCTAAAGTTCCAGGCATAGGATAGACCCCTTGAAAAGAGAAGCTGGATAATGGCGATCTGGCGGCGCACGCAACTGGTAAGAAGTCCTAACTCCTCCTGGGTCACTATCTCCGATCCGAGATACGTGGGAAGCTGCTGATTGATATGCTTGCGCTCATAATAGCCCACAGCAATAGCCACGATGAGGAGGATCAGGACACCAGTCCACTCACCCACTACGCCTAAAAAATAGAGAAGGATCTGACCGGAGCTGGCAGAAAGGATGGCCAGGAGGTTCCACAAAGAATGGGCTGCTACGGCTCCCAAAAATCCCAGAGGGACAATGACTATCTTTTCCCACAGGCTGTATCTATGAGCCACAAATCCCAGAGCTGCCCCGAACAGGGAGGAATAGACGGAATGTCCCAAACCTCCCAGAATCACTCTCAAAGTCACCAACACGGCCAGGCTGCCCAGAGTCTCTTGTCCTAGAAAATAGAAGAAGTTCTCGGTCATAGCAAAGCCCAGACCCACAATACTTCCGTATACAATCCCGTCCAGGACGTTATCGAACTCGCGCCTCAAAACAAAGAACACCGCCAGAAGGCCCACCCCCTTGATCCCTTCCTCTACCACAGGAGCTATCAGGCCCGCCGAAAGTAGGTTGGCCACCAAAGAATCTGGGGTGAAAAAGAACCCTATGGGGTAGTTAAAGACGATCTCCAAAATAAGGGCCCCAATAATGCTAAAAAAGCTTCCCCAGAGAAAGACAGCTAAAACGAGGGGCAGAGGCTCTTTTTCATACCTATCGATCCAGAGGATCAGAACAAAGAGAATGAGAGCTGGCACCACCGCAGCGGCAAAAGATAACAGGATAATGAGGAGAGATTCCATTGGTTCTCCTTGTGTCGCGTCAGAAGTCAGCTAGGGGATAAGGAAATTTCCTGCCAAGACCTTCCAGAGACACGTTAGAGGGTAGCCTTCTTCAGACAAGAAACTCTAGATACTATAGATTGAGCCCGTAGAACTCCCACTGCTTGATGGGTTCGCCCCGGTTCAGCTTCTGAGCCAGGAAGTAAGCATCCCAGGAAAAAATGGTGGAGACAGGCGGATTCGAACCGCCGACCTCCTGCGTGCAAAGCAGGCGCTCTTCCGTCTGAGCTATGCCCCCTTCGAGTCCTGGTTCTCCCTTTTATAAGAATTATATCAATCAAATTGTGCAAGTCAAAGAGGAGGAGCTGGCTGCAATCAGGACCGTTTGTTATTCCAGTTTGTCTCCGTAGAATAAGAAAACTTCTTGTTTTTTTGCTTCTCGTTTAAGTTCGTCGGTGAAGCCACTTCGACTGAAAAGCGCAAAGTGTTCTTTCCTCTGTCCTTTTTCCCACTCTACAACTTCAGCTTTTCTTATAAGCTCTCTGAAGACATTAAGGTCCATGGGATTCTTTTGCCATCTAACTTCGGCGAAAAGAACTTCCTTTTCCTCTTCATTGATGGCTACCACATCGATTTCTACCTGGCGATCCCAATATCTACCTACCTTGGTAAATCGAAGAGGAAAATCTCTCGGGGGCCTTTCAAGCATCTCTTTGGCTACTCTTTCATAGGCGAAAGAGACAAAGACGGGGAAACTCCTTTTGATTCGTCTCAAAACTTCTTGTTCCTGCCCCACTTCTATATAGCTCTTGCCAGGAAGCACGAAGGCGAACCAGAAGCGCATAAAGGGCTCTTCGATTAAGTAAATGCCTTTCTTGCTTTTGGTCGGATTCTTCTCGGTCACAGGAACTTCCCGCCGGATAATCCGCAAGTCAGCGAGAACTGAGAGGTACTTATTGGCCATGCTTTTTTCAAAACCAGTCTCATTGATTATCTCTCCGAGCTTTGTCTTCCCAAGCGAAATTGCTTTCAAGATGGAGAAGTAATTTCGGGGCTCTCGAAGCTCTTCTCTCAAAATGAATTCCGGTTCGTCATAGAGAATTTCTCCTTTGCTCAAAACTTTGGATTTCACGTTGTCCCATAAGCTTTTTTCAGGGTTAAACTGAAGAAGATAGGCGGGAATGCCTCCTAGGCTGGCGTATATTTCTACGAGCTCATCAAGGGATTTATGGGGGAAAAACCCACCGATATCCTGGAACTTGAGTGGCTCCACGAGGATTTGACCGGTTCTTCTTCCGTAAAGAGGGGCTTTATACCCCAAAACCTCACTTTCCATCATGGAAACGCTTGAACCCGAAAGAATGAGGAAGATGCTGAAGTCTTTAAGATATTCATCCCAACCTTTTTGAAAAACTGAGGATATCGCCCTGTTAGCATCGACGAGATAGGGAAACTCGTCCACGGTAAAAATAAGCGGGTCGCCCTTTTCTTTTAGGTAGCTGAACACTTGAAGCCAATTCTCAAAACCTCGTTCCTTAAGAAAAGAATCTTTGAAGAAAGTGGCAACTTTTTCTGAGAGGTCTTTTAAGTGGTCATGCTCAGAAGTCTTTTCGGCCAAAAAATAGATGTGGGGTTTGCCTTTAGAGAATCGTTTGATCAGTTCGGTCTTACCAACACGCCTTTTGCCATAGATAACCACAAGCTGAGGCTTATTTTCACGATATTTCTTTTCTAAGAATTCCAACTCCCAATTGCGGTCAACGAACTTCATTGTAGCCTCTCAAAGTATACTTTTAAGTATTATACCCTAGGGTATATAGCGTTTCAAGTCTTCCAGGTCCTTGAATATGTTCAGCCCCCAAAACATAGGGGAATAGTGGGCAACGGAATGGTCGCTTGCTTAAAGAAACAGATTGGAACCGTGATGTCGTCTACTGGTGGAGTGATTGTCCGCTATTCAAACAGCACATACATTGTAGGCTAGATGGAGACTGCAAGAAAATCGCCGCTGGTTAAACGCTACTAGTTACTCAGTTTTAGGAATTCAGGATTCCTGTTTCGTGAGACGTTTGGCAGTTTTTAAAAGCTCTTCTGCATCTTCAAACATTTGGATCGCTGCTGCTTCGGAAAACTCGCCGTAGTAATCAGCGTTTTCCCTAAGGGTTTTTCTCCTCCCAAATTAAAAGACCCCTTGATACTTCGTCATAGAAGACAGGGTCTTTTTTCTTTAGTGACACAAAGTCAATTGGCTTCTTAGCTACAAGCTGGATTTTTTCAGCTAGCGGATGGGCGCTGACCTTTTTTAAGACCTCCTTTGGGTTGTTTGTTAAGACAAACAGGTCAATGTCGCTTTCCTCAATATTTGTGCCGGTTGCGCTACTTCCAAAAAGGACGATCCTTTCTGCTAAATCCTTGAGGCTTGAAACCAGTGGCTCAATCCTAACCAGATTTATAATAACTTTGATTCGGCGAATTATGGGGTTGTCCAGGCTTACTGAATAAAGAGACATTCTCCCTTTCTTTTGGAGTTTCACTAAGCCCTCTTTTGCTAATGCCCTAAGAGCAAAATTAACTCCGGCTCTACTTACTGAGGTTGCTTCCTGGATTTCTTTTTCCGTGTACTCGCCGCTTGGATGATAAGCCAAGTGCTTTAAGATTTTTTGGTAGTTTGTAGAAAAAAGATGATCTTGAAAATCTGAATTTTGTTCTAAAATTTTAGACATGAATCTACTATATTAGATTAATCTATCCCGAAAATACCCCTTTTTCATCCTTTCGTGGTGCCGCTGCAGGCGGCATGAGTGACTTGTAAGTCAATGTTTCGTTACTCTTTGAACTCGTCTGGCTCATCGGGTTCTTTGAGATTATGCTTTGCGAAGAGCGTTTGAAAACCCTAGATACTCGCTCGGAGCAAACTCAGAAGGTACTAGAGATGGCGATCAAGATGGCAAGCCAGTGCCACAGGGCCTATCTTAAGGTTAAGCCGGAAACCAGAAGGCTCTTCAACCAAGCCTTCTTTGAGGGTATCTTACATAAACGAGCGTAAAACAGAAAAAGTCCAGTACACTGAGCTTTTCGAAGTCCTATTTTCACCTCAAAGTTTGAATAAGACCACTTTGGTGGGCCTACCTGGAGTCGAACCAGGGACCTCACCCTTATCAGGGGTGCGCTCTAACCTACTGAGCTATAGGCCCAACAAAAAAGAGCTACCGAGGTAGTGAAGAAGGTACCAATAACAGAGTCCTTTGTCAAGGCTACCTGCTATCTCATTCTTAGTATAATAATCCAGCCTCCTGATTGTAAAGAGGATAGCCCAAGACTTCTGATAGCAAGGGTTTTCACTTGTTCCCTCCTCCCCAAGAAAAGAAGTCGCCCCAAACCTCCGAGGCGACTGGTCTTTCTGGAGAAATCAACCTTCAGGTCACCAATCAGATCTGATCAGCTCTCTCCGAACTAGCTATGCCTACATAACCTTGCTCAAAGATTATCCGCGGAGACCTGGGCCAGAAGCTACAATATGAGCCTGGGCCCGCCTCCCGTCCCCTATTCCATGTACTTCTTGGCTATGCCATAGATAACGGGTACCTCGAAGTACTTACCCTGATAGGTCCAGACTGCCAGCACGATGGCATAGATAAAAATTCCAATCATCAAAAGACCTATCAAGATTCCGATTATCCAACCTAGAATAGGTATGATAGAAATAACCAAACTTGCGATCCACAGTACTATCACTGCGATCCAGAGGAACAGGGCCTGCCAGGCATGGTATTTGACAAACCGGTCCTGTTTGCTGATGTCCAGCAAAGCTAGAATGAGGGCCACAATCCCAATGGGATAGCCCAGAGCGGCTAACAGCTTGTTCTGATCGCTCAGAGCAGCGGGCCGAGATGGGGGTGTAGGTGCCTCTACCATTTCTCACCTCCTTCCACACCTTTTCGGAGCATATTGGACTTGTCACTCTTAAACTACCATAGGGGAGTAGGGATGTGACCACTCTCCCGAATAAATTCGGGAGCTTCTATGGCTTTTCAACCAAGAGACTGTGGCCCCAGTCTCAGTATTTCGCCCGCAATATTTTACGCTAGCCGGGACTTGGGCCAGCAACCCCCAATATTGCCATTTCAAAGTGCTAGCACAACTGTAGCACAGGGGATAGTTAATGTAAACCTATATCCAGAAATTTCCTAAGATTAAGACATTTCTTGGTGATATTGGAATAGAAATCATATTTGAGACCAGCCACTAAAAAACAATCTGGCCTTCCTGGTAAACGTGAGGAGAGCGTTGGGTGCAGTCTTCCTGGCACTTTTGGGGAGGCTAAAATCTTATTGCGGTTACCCCTTCAACACCCCAATGGGGACCATCTTGGCCACTTTTCTGGAAATCCCGGCACCCACACATATCTCCACTACCTTGCTGACATCTTTATAGGCGTCTGGAGCTTCCTCCGCCAGGCCGGGCATGGAGTCAGCTATGATGGATATTCCTCGCGCCTCCAGAGCGCTTTTGAGCTCAGATCCTCTAATCCTCCTCTTAGCCTCTGATCGGCTCATCATGCGGCCAGCCCCATGACAGGTGGACCCGAAGCTTTCCTTCATGGCCTCCTCTGTTCCCAAAAGGAGAAAGGAGCAAGTACCCATATCTCCCGGCACAACGATGGGTTGCCCAATAGATTTGTAATTCTCGGGTAGATCGGGGTGGCCAGGTCCGAAGGCCCTGGTAGCTCCCTTGCGATGGACACAGAGTTCTTTTTTAATACCGTTGATTTGGTGTTCTTCAAAGAGGGCCAGGTTATGAGAGTTGTCATAGATGATGTTCATGCCCAGCTTACGGGCACTGGCCCTGAACACACGCTCAAAGGATTCCCTGACCCAATGGGTAAGAAGCTGTCTGTTGAGAACCGCATAGTTCACTCCACAGGCCAGAGCACTGGCATACTTTACTCCCTCTTCGCTCTTTATGGGAGCACAGGCCAATTGTCTATCCGGCAACCGATAGCCCATTCTGGCGGTGACTCTCTCCATGACTTTAAGATAATCGGTGCAGATCTGGTGCCCAAATCCCCGCGAACCAGAATGGATCATTACTGTGATCTGCCCCAGGGAGAGCCCGCAGGCCCCGGCCGCCTCCTCATCATATATCTCTTCCACTACCTGGATCTCCAAGAAATGATTGCCCGAGCCAAGAGTGCCAATCTGGTCGTGTCCTCGTTCGTAGGCGTGCTGGCTGACGGCATCAGGATCGGCTCCTGCCAGACATCCTCTGCGTTCCAGGAACTCTATGTCTTCCTCCCATCCATAGCCCCGGCCGATGCCCCATCTGGCACCCATGGTTATAGCTTTGTTAAACTCACTGCGGTCCAACTTGACTCTTCCAGACTTTCCCACTCCCTTGGGGACGTTTCGGTTCAGCTCTTGCATCAGCTCCGGCTTGACTTTATCCACATCTTCCTGGCTAAGGTTAGTTCGCAGGAGTCTGATGCCGCAGGCGATATCAAAACCAACTCCCCCGGGCGAAATAACTCCTTCTTTCGCATCCATGGCTGCCACGCCTCCGATGGGAAAGCCGTAGCCCCAGTGAATATCTGGCATGGCTAGAGAGGCATGGACTATGCCGGGGAGAGTGGCTACGTTGATCACCTGCTCCGCAGCTCGATCTTTTATGGCCTGCTCTAACATAGTCTGGTCGATCAAGATAATGCCAGGAACCCTCATCCCTCGGGACTCATCCTGAGGAATTTCCCATTTAAAGGGTGAAACCTGTTTCACCTCCAGGCCAGCGACCTGCATAGCTCAACACCTCACGGTAGACTAGAACTCCAGACAGCCCTCAAAGAAACTAAGTGGTCTATTTCATAAGTTCTGTTACGTATATGCATAGGTAGATGAAGTCTTAAATATTTCATCCCAAGATAGAGATTCCATATCCGAATTTCAGCTAGAAGTCAACAAATGCTACGTAACATTATTTATGAAGAGAACCACTAAGCTGATTAATCTTGTAACTTTTATATCAAATATCTCAATTATACTCCACGCTTTATAATATGATTATAGGGGTATCTGCTTGACTCCCCTAACCGCAATATGGTGTATACCTATGAACTCATAGACCGCAAGATATTGTACTAACTGGAGTTAAGTACATACCCCAATATGATTATTTCTTGATTAACAGAATGTTGACGACTTTGGTGGCAGTACAGAAGTTCGCTCTGGACCAGGTTTTGTCTTGCAACGGCTTCCGGTCTGTAAACTATATTATACTACATTATAGACCAAGCACATCAGCGTATCAAAAAACTACCTATACATCAAAAATAACCTGTCCCTGCCAGATTCCATCATGTTCGATCTTCAGGTCATAGTAGGTAGCAGCTTTAATATAGGTGTATATGCGATGTCTTTGGTGGTCCATTTTTTCCCCAAAAACCGTGGCCTCCAACTGGGTCTCGGTGATTTCGAATATCTCAAATTTCTTTAGGATAGTTTTCCGCGCGTCGGAGATATAGAGAAGCTCGTTCAGCCAGTCTACTAACAACTCCTCCTGGTCTTCTGCCTCCAGAACAATTTCAAAGCTGTCCTTCTCCTCCACATTGTCCAGGTCGGCCATCTGGCTGAAGATGCCATAGGCAAAGTTCTCAAAGAGCTCCGCCAGGGAGTCGCCATAGGCCTTCAGGCCAATGTCGGCGGTATGATCTATGACCTCGAACCTCTTTTTAATCAAATTAGCCCCCATCCTCCGCCACCACCCGGGCTACAGAGCTGACTTTATCCTCTCCATCCATATTCATGATCTTGACTCCTTGCGTATTGCGGCCCATTCTAGAGATTCCGTCCGCGGACAGCCTGATCAGGACCCCCTCGGTGGAGATAATCAGAAGTTCATGGTTGTCCTTGACTACCTTCATGGCCGCCAGTCTTCCCCTGGACTCCACGGCCTTGATGGCTCGGACCCCTTTGCCCCCTCTCCGCCGCGGAGAGTAATCCGCTATCGGAGTCCTTTTCCCGTAACCTTTTGCCGTAATCAGACAGAGGTCAGCATCCTGAAGAGCGATATCCATACCTAAAAGCTCATCCCCCTTCTCTAACCTTATGCCCCGAACGCCCCGAGTTCCTCTCCCCATGGCCCGAACATCCCTTTCTTTGAAACGGATAGCCTGCCCTCCTCGGGAGACCAGGATGACCTCGCTTTCCTCCTTTACTCTGAGCACGCTGATAAGCTCGTCATTTTGCTGGAGGGAAATAGCAATCAGGCCCTCTCTTCTTGAGGTATCGTATTCAGTCAGGGGTGTTTTCTTGACCATACCCTTTTTGGTGGCCATTAGAAGATATTCACCCGTATCAAAATCTCTGGTAGCAATGACTGCTTCTACTTTTTCCTCTGGACCAAAGGGCAGGATATTGACGATGGCCTGGCCCTTGGAAGTCCGGCTGCCGGTGGGCAACTCGTGGACCTTAACCCTATAGACCTTGCCCCTGTTGGAGAAGAAAAGAATATAATGGTGGGTGGAACAGATAAAGAGGTGTTCCACAAAATCGTCCTTTTTGAGGTCCATTCCCAGGACGCCTCTACCACCTCTTTTTTGCCTCCGATAAGTGTCCACGGGGAGTCTTTTGATATATCCTGAGTGGGTGATGGAGATGACCACATCTTCCTCAGCAATGAGATCCTCTATTTCCAGATCGCTGAAGTCAGGGGTGATCTCTGTCTTGCGCTCGTCACCAAACTGTTTTTTGATGTCACGAAGTTCCTTCTTGATAATCTCATAGACCAGGCTATCATCGGCCAGGACACCTTTCAGATAAGCGATGGTGCTTAGTAGTTCTTTATGCTCCTCGGCAATCTTCTCCCTCTCCAGACCGGTTAGCCTCTGTAGTCTCGTGTCCAGGATGGCCTGAGCCTGCTCCTCCGAAAGCTTGAACTTCTTCATCAGTCTCTCCTTGGCCTGGAGCACTGTCTTGGAAGTCTTAATCAGTCTGATAACCTCGTCCAGGTTGGCCAGGGCAATCAGGAGTCCCGCCAGGATATGGGCTCTTTTCTCGGCCCGGGCCAGTTCGAATCTGGTTCGTCTGACCACTACCTCAAACTGGAAGTTCACATAGTGGCCGATGACCTGGGGCAGGCTCAACGTCCGGGGCACCCCGTCCACCAGGGCCAGCATAATGACCCCGAAGCTCTCCTGAAGCTGAGTATGCTTATAGAGCTGGTTGAGAACTACTTGAGGAACAGCTTCTCTTTTCAGCTCAATGACCACCCTCAGCCCACTCCTGTCCGATTCGTCCCGCAGATCGGATATGTCGCTGATTTTTTTCTCTCGGACCAGCTCGGCAATTTTCTCAATGAGCCGGGCCTTATTTACCTGAAACGGAATCTCAGTAACCACGATGCGGCTGCGGCCGGATTTGGTCTGCTCCACATGGGCTCTGCCTCTCATTTTGATGATTCCGCGTCCCCTCTTATAGGCGCTTCGGATACCATCCCGGCCCATGATCAGGCCTCCGGTAGGAAAGTCCGGACCCTTGATTATTTTCAGAAGCCGATCCACCGTTATATCCGGATTTTCGATGTAGGCAATGGTTCCATCGATCACCTCAGAAAGGTTATGAGGAGGGATGTTGGTGGCCATACCCACGGCAATGCCGGAAGAGCCATTGACCAGAAGGTTAGGAAATCTGGAGGGCAGTACCACTGGCTCCTGAAGGGTGTTATCGAAGTTGTTGACTAAGTCCACCGTTTCCTTGTCAATGTCCCGCAACATCTCCATGGCCAGTTTGGAAAGTCTGGCCTCTGTATATCTCATGGCTGCGGGACTGTCACCATCCACTGATCCGAAGTTGCCGTGGCCGTCGATAAGAAGGTAGCGCATGGAGAACTCCTGAGCCATGCGCACCAGAGTGTCGTACACGGCTACATCTCCGTGGGGATGGTATTTCCCAAGAACTTCTCCCACAATTCGAGCACACTTTCGGTGCTGACGGTCGGGATACATGCCCATTTCGTACATGGCATACAGGACACGTCGGTGCACTGGCTTCAGCCCGTCTCTTACATCCGGGAGAGCCCTTCCTACGATCACGCTCATGGCGTAATCCAGGTAGGATTTTCTCATCTCATCTTCAATTTCAATGACTTTGATCTTCCCATCTAAGACCATAATCTACCCATCCACCTATACATCCAGGAATCTTACATCCTTGGCGTTTTTCTCTATGAAGATCCGGCGAGGTTCCACATCATCCCCCATAAGGATGGAAAAGATCTGGTCAGCCAAAATGGCGTCCTCCACCTCTACTTTAAGAAGGGTTCTTGTCTGAGGGTTCATGGTGGTATCCCACAACTGTTCCGGATTCATCTCTCCCAGGCCCTTGTATTGCTGGACAGTCGCCCCCCTCTCCCCTACTTTATTCAGGAGTTGCCTTAGCTCTTCCTCGCTGTAGGCATAGTAACGTTGTTTGTCTTTGGCAACCCCAAAGAGAGGGGGTTGAGCAATGTAGACGTAGCCAGCCTCAATCATCTGCGGCATATAACGATAAAAGAAGGTTAGAATCAGGGTACGGATATGAGCTCCGTCCACATCCGCATCCGTCATAATAATCGCCTTGTGGTATCGAGCATTTTTTATGTCAAACTCCTCGGCAATCCCCGTGCCCAGAGCAGCGATGATAGCCTGGATCTCGCTGGAGCTCAGGATCTTATTGATGCGGGCTTTTTCCACATTGAGGATCTTGCCCCGCAGAGGAAGGATGGCCTGAAACTTTCTGTCTCTGGCCTGCTTGGCCGAGCCCCCCGCGGAGTCTCCTTCCACCAGATAGATTTCGCACAGCTCGGGATCGGTTATGGAACAGTCGGCCAGCTTTCCAGGCAGAGATGTGCTCTCCAGGAAGCTCTTTCTTCTGGTCAACTCCCTGGCTTTCCGAGCTGCTGTGCGCGCCCTGGCCGCCACAATGGCTTTGTTGACTATCAGCCTGGCCTCCCCGGGATGTTCTTCCAGGTACTCGCCCAGCCTGGTGCTGACGATGGATTCCACCAGCCCCTTTATCTCGCTGTTTCCCAGCTTGGTCTTGGTCTGGCCCTCGAACTGAGGTTCTCTCATCCTGACATTAACAATAGCTACCAGACCTTCTCGCACATCTTCCCCGATAAGATTCTCTTCTTTGTCTTTCAACAATCCTTTGGATCTGGCGTAATCATTGATGGTCCTGGTCAAGGCAGCTCGAAAGCCGCTCAGGTGAGTTCCCCCTTCGTGGGTATTAATGGTGTTGGCAAAGGTAAAGATATTCTCCAGGTAGCCAGTGGTGTAAGTCATGGCCACTTCTATCTCTGTATCTCCCTCCTGACCAGAGATAAAGATAATCTTCTTGAAGAGAGTTTCCTTCTTACCCACCAGGTACTTGACAAAATCGACCAGGCCTGCCTCATAGTGGTATGTCTCTTTGGCCTCCTGGCCTTTTCGCCGATCCTCCAGAGTGATTTTGAGACCTCTGGTCAAAAAGGCCATCTCTCTCATTCGTTGGGCCAGGGTCTCGAATTTGAAGTCCAGGTCTTCGAAGATTTCCGGATCCGGTCTGAAGTTGATTATGGTGCCGTGGGTATTGGTGGGTCCGACCTCAACAAGGTCTGTTTTAGGAGTTCCCCTCTCGTACTCCTGCCTGTAGATATGTCCATCTCTTCTTACCTCTACAGTAAGATGTTCGGAGAGGGCATTTACTACCGAGAGCCCTACTCCATGGAGACCTCCCGCGACTTTGTAACTCTTATTGTCGAATTTGCCTCCGGCATGGAGAGTAGTCAGAACGATCTCCACTGCTGGCCGGCCATATTTGTCCATGATATCGACGGGAATACCCCTCCCGTCGTCATACACGCTCACAGAGCTGCCGTCATGGATAATGACCATTATGTTCTTGCAGCTTCCGGCCAGAGCTTCGTCGATGGAGTTGTCCACCACTTCGTAGACCAGGTGGTGAAGTCCTCTCTGTCCAGTGGAACCTACATACATGCCCGGCCTTCTTCTCACCGCCTGGAGCCCTTCCAAAACGGTGATGCTATTGGCGTCGTAGGGCATCTCCTCTTTTGCGAACTCCTCTGTCAAGTAGTCACCGCCCTCTAGCTTTCATCTGCTTAGAAAAAACTGCTCCTATTTTCTACATGTACCCCATATTTTGGGCTACTACTCTTCAACTGACCACAATTAATTATACCACAAATTATCTCCAGAGCTTAACTGGGGCTTTTGAGGGTGGTCCAAAACATGGTGCCCCACCCTCCTGACCAAAACCTGTATAGGGTACGATGGGGCTTCCCCCTAAGAGAGTCACCTCGCGTCTAAGTGCTTATTGAGGAACCAGGGGAGGGAGGGGACCTGTCCGCTGAGAGTAGCCTAAATAATGAAGGAGTAAGTCGTCAAGTCATGGACAAAGACCATATAGTATGTTTTGGGACAGTTACCTTGGGGAAACCATGCTCTGATAACAGCAATTACGACCCCGTATTAGCGAGCGGTCAAGAATCGTCACCCCTAAAAGGAGAGTAGCGGATGCACAGAGAGCTATTCCCTGGAGAGCGCCTATAGTTTGCTTTCATCTTCTTACTTTGGCTCTGGTCAACACCTTTTTAAATCTTTCTCTCAATGCATCGTCCTCGATCTGGCCAGCCAGCTCCTCGATCTCCTGAACCTGGGTCTTATTTAGCTCTCTCGGTGCAATTTCTCTAGAAGGAGTCTCAATCACAGGCTGCCTGTCTACACCCCGAGGATAGAAGCGCATCTCCTTAATCACATCCTCTCCCAGGAATGAATTTATTCTTTCCTTTATCTCCTGAGACATCAGACTTAGCTCCTGAGACCACACGGAGCTGAAAGTGGAAACAAAAAGAATACCCTTCTGGATCTTGTACGGATGCGTGTTCCTGGCTATCCGCTCTCCTACAATCTCCTTCCAGGAGGAGATGGCTCTGGATTCCCTGACCTTTTTCTCCATGCCCAGGTTATCCAAAACCTGGGTCACGATATGCTTAATGCTTTCCACTTAGAGCCCACCCCTTCTGATGGTACCATTCTTTATCTCCAGCACGGTCTGGCTGGTAAGAATTTGGGGATCAAAATAGGAAGCGTTAGTAGCGGTTAGAAGGCATTGCATATCATCTCTCAGAAGTCTCATGAGAGATTCTCTTCTCTGGTTATCCAGTTCTGACATAACGTCATCCAAAAGAAGGATGGGGGTCACCTCCAGCTCCTCTCTCAAAAAGTCGATCTCCGCCATCCGGAGAGCCAGAGCTGCCGTTCTCTGTTGTCCCTGAGAACCATAGGTTCTCAGGTCAATGTCGCTTACAGTGAGAACCAGCTCATCCCGATGGGGGCCAAAAGAGGTAATGCCTCTCCCTATATCTTCCTCCCTCTCCTGCTTGAGCTGCTGCAAAAAGGCCTGGCAGACCTGCTTACGATCCCCGAAGAGATCCAGCTCGAAGTTGGGAGTGTATGAGATTTGTAGACATTCCTGGGGAGAGATTTCTCGCATTCTTTTATTCGCCAACCTTTCGATCTTTCTAATACCAGCTTCCCTCATTCTATAGATATGAGAGGCGGCCTCGGCCAAATGCTGATCCCATACCTCCAAGGTATCCAGGTTTCTCCTGTCTACCATCAGGCCCTTTAAAAGAGAGTTTCTCTGAGTCAGGATCCTCAGATATCTTTTTCGGAAGTAGGCATATTTGGAGCTGACCTGGACCAGAACCTCGTCTATATAGTCTCGTCGGTATTCGGGACCTTCCTTGATTATTTTCAGATCATCAGGCGAGAACAAAACGGCCACTACCAGGCCCTCCAGCTCGCCATGACCTCTTCTGTCCACCTGATTGACCCGAATCCTCTTCTGTCCATTCTTATGAATCTGGAAGTCCACCTGATAGGACTTTCCTCTTCTGACGATGCGGCAGCGGATGATCGCCTGGTCACACCCCCACCTTATGACTTCCCGGTCGGAAGAGGCACGGTAAGAACTCCCCAAAGAAAGTATCCTCACTGCCTCGAGGAGATTGGTTTTGCCTACCGCATTGCCACCCACAATAATGTTCAAACTTCTATCCAGATCTGTGTAGGCATGGGAGTAGTTTCTGTAGTCGATAAGTTCCAGTTCTTGAATGATCATGAGCCTGGTCTTGAAGCAGACATAACTATGACTGTGCAAAAAGACAGGGGGTGCTTCTTCACAGCATCCCCGCGGCAGCCAGCAAACCGAAACATCCTGTCAGCATCATGTCTCCGTAGGGGACGGCGAAGTAGTATCCCGAATCGGAGGCCAGGTGGCGGTTAGGTCCCGTTATGATGACAAAATCAAAGAGGGCTCCCCGCGGCACGGAGGGGTGAATTACGCACCCATGTCCTCCGTCAGCATAGATTTCTTCATTAGACAGACTGCCCTGGCGCAATCGGTCTATATAATCCTCTAATTTGGCGGGAGTCGTCCGGGCAGTGTGATGCTCGAAAAGACCCCATACCCTCCCATCCTGAACCAGAGCTCCCAGAGTGTGAGAGTTTCCAATGTTCACTACCACGACCCCTTCTCCTCTCCGTCGCAATACCTTTTGATCACAAAAGGTACCTCTCACCGCAGCAGCTCCGGTGTCCATGACCAGGGCTCCCGGCACATCTCTTTGAATGGCCCGCATTCTAGTCAAGAATGAAGGAGGTTCCTTGTAGATCAAGCCATCTAGCTTCCCGCCCTCCCTAATAAACCTCTCCCAGTAAGCAAAACGGAAACGGCGATTGCTTCCATCCAGGCACTCGCCATGATCCTGGACGGCGATGGCAAATTTTTGGGGGAGCGCCACGTCAAAAAGAGCCAGGGCCTGCTGGAGGGAGGGGAGGTCGATATCTCTCAAATCGATGGGCACCGCGTCATCGGGACCATCTTCTACTATCTTTACCCCCATTTCTAGCACCTCTGCCGGATTGTCGCGAATGGTTTTGGCGGCCAGTGGAGTAGCATACGCTTCCAGGCCTGCTCGCAGGTGCCCCTTAGTAGCCTCGACGCAGGCTCCTCCTCCCATAAGATTCCTCTTCAGAAAAATCGGCAGTCTCGCTTCTGTGGCCTGCCTTATCCGCCTGGCCACGGTTATGGTTCGAGAGGGCACCACCATTTTCAGACAGTTCTCGGGTGGCTTCCCTTTCTCATACAGAAGGATATCCTGAGTTCCAGCACCTACATCGATGGCCAGAAGCTGCTCCGGGTTCCTCATATTCCTGCCTCGATATTCATTCGACCCGCCCCAAAGAGGGGGTTACTCCTCCAAAACTTGATCCAACATTTCCTTTAGCATGGATTCGGTCACCTGTCCTATT
>CAYYBB010000009.1:22549-25529 GCA_964469465.1 uncultured Actinomycetota bacterium | reverse complement strand
CTACAGAGCATTACTGCTCTCTTGCCCGTGGATCGTACTAACATTATATCAAAAAGAAAGGAGAAAGCACAATTCCCCTGGCTGCTAAAGCAGGCAGTCCCCTTGCATAAATTTCTATGGAAAATCCGGTTTCTGTAGTTCCGCCAATCTTTAGAAAAGCCTTCATAAAGACATTGCTTCATAAAGACACCGTCTACCAGACCAGATATGCCGGGCAAGCTTGGATAACCTTCGGTCTGACCTTACATCTTACTGCTACTGGCTACAATTGTCTGCATGGCCAGATTGAGACTTCTAAGAACCATGGCTGAGATAAGCGGGTGCTCCCTTAAGGATTGGTTACCATCTTCGCCCAAGGCCAGAGCTGCGGTTAGTGCTTTCTTTGCCTCCTCCCGGCGGTCGGTCTTCCACAAAATATAGGCCATCTCTTCCAACCTTCTCTTGAAAAGGCCAGGGTAATCCCCCGAGAAAAGACCCTCCACGGCCTTACCTATAATCCTGGCTTTCCTCTCCTGCCTGACCCAGTCACTCAGAATTATCCTGCTCTGGCGAGCTTCCAATAACTCCAGAGCATAAGTTGCCACGGAGTCTAAGTCAAAGAACCAACTGGAAAACTCCGGTAAACCTAAAAGCTGAGAAGACTCCTCAAGTAATGCCGGATTTAATCTCACTTCTTCCTCCCGTAGCTCCCGATATATGACGGGAGAGGTACCCGAGATCTCCCCCTCTTCCACGGCCTTTTGCCACTTCCTGTACTCCAGAGGTGGTTCAACTCCTGCCTTCAGATTCATGTGATAGGCCTCCCTCACCAGAAGCTGACCGTAGGTTACTGGGACTTCTACAACAGTAAGGTTTCCCATCTTCCTTATCCTCTCCAGTTCCTGCTTGAGTCTTTTATTACCCAGGTTCACGTCCGTGCATTCCTTGATGCCCTCTGTATCGGTGATTCTTAAGGCAACCAAGCTAAGGGCTCCCAGAGGCCTCTCCATGACTATCCATATCAACCTTCCGCCGGCTCCATCGATGTGACTGACCAGGGCTTGACGAGGTCGGGGTATAAGCTCTCTCTCCAAGGAGGGAGTTTCCTCCTCAGTGGGCTCTTCCACCTCCACGCCAGCCATCTTCAGCCGGTAAAGAGACCTTCTGGCCTCCTTTTTGATCTTCTTGTCGGGAGTTCTAGATATCTCCCTGAGGGCTAGAGCTGAGTCATGGGATTTTATAGAACCTATAGCCTCTACCGCTGCCAAGGCCAAGCTAGTGTTCCCACTTTTTGCCATGAGGGTTAGCAAAACCAGAGCCTGTCCTCCTAATTCTCGTCCCACTTGCTGGACCATTTCACAAGAGACCTGTGGAGGCAAACTCTGGATCTCATCAATTAACCTTGGAAGATCATCATGATCCCTGGCATCTGCACCGGAGAGAAGCTCTTCTATCTGCTCCTTTACCCTGGCTACAAGTCCGACTACAGGTGCACTGTCGTCAGAACTATGTCGGCCTTCTGAGCTATGGAGACTCTCCGATAGAGGTTGTTTTTTGGTAGGCCTGGTAGATCTGGTAGATGCGGTAGATTTTGTAACTTTTCTTTTGGACAACCTAAACCTCTACTTCAGAAAGTAACTGTAAAACAGGTTCTTATTGTAGGCATAAGGAGACCAGGTGGCAAGATCAGCAATTTTTCTTTCTTATCCCTACCAGCGAGTAGATGGTTCTTCTGATCCTGACATCTAAGGTTGACCTGTGGAAAACCTATCCTTAGTAGGTAAATTTCTTTAGCCTCAAAACTCCAGAATCTTACCACAATATCCAGGCTCTTCGGGCATCCAGCCGCCTCAAGCCATAACGCAAGGCAAGCTGGACAGCCTCCTGGTACTCCTCGCTGGTAATGCGGCGGCCAAGTTGCGGATGATCGTAAGCCTTGTAGCAGGGATGGTACTGATCCATGATGTTCAGATAGGTATCTTTAGAGATCTCCTGAGCCAGAAACCTGAAGGTCTCCTCGCTACCAGCCAGGCCGTGAGGCAGTACCAGATGACGGAGGATGATCCCCTTTTGGGCAACTCCATGTTCATCCACAACCAGATCTCCTACCTGCCGATGCATCTCTTTGATGGCATCCCGGTTTACCTGTGGGTAATTCTTAATTCCCGAAAGCTCCCGAGCCACTTTCTCCTCGCTATACTTCATGTCTGGCATATAAATATCAAAGATTCCTTCCAGAAGCTGGAGAGTCTCCACAGAATCGTAGCCTCCGGTATTGTAGACCAGAGGTACTTTGAGGCCGCCCTCTATAGCTATACTCAAAGCGGAGAGGATTTGGGGCACGACGTGGGTGGGCGAGACAAAATTGATGTTGTGACACCCCATAGCCTGCAGAGAGAGTATCATCTGGGCCAACTCCTCATCCTCCACTTCCTCTCCCTCCCCTAACTGGCTGATGGAGTAATTCTGACAATACCGACACCGTAAGTTACACCAGGTAAAGAAGATGGTTCCCGAACCCCGCCTTCCCACCAAAGGAGGCTCCTCTCCGAAGTGAGGTCCGTAGCTGGAGACCACCGCTTTTCTGCCTGTACGGCAAACGCTTCTTTTGTCCTCCAGACGGTTTACAACACAGTTGCGAGGGCACAGGCGGCAGCTCTCCAACAGAGCCCAGCTCTGTTTTATCCTCTCAGAAAGTTCTCCCACTCTGTATGTTCTTAAGTAAGATGCTTCCATATGAGATAAGGCTTACTATCTTTTATCTTTATTCTTTATACAATCAGAGTTAAGCTCATAGTTGGAGTGTACACAGAGATTCTTAATAGCCGGTATGACAACTTCAGAAGAGATCACTCCGAAATCAAATGGTGAAATGTTTGCCTGCTCACCTCATACTATTCATTACGTAACAGCTAGCCTTGGAGGATCCGGCAGGACTATGGTTATCTTATCACGAGCCGTGAGGTCTATGAAATACCTGGGATTTGTGCCTCATGTCTGC
>CAYYBB010000009.1:0-22449 GCA_964469465.1 uncultured Actinomycetota bacterium | reverse complement strand
CTTATCACGAGCCGTGAGGTCTATGAAATACCTGGGATTTGTGCCTCATGTCTGCCCAGGTAAGGCAGTGTACTGAACCATCTCTTTGTATCTCCTGCTTCCAACTTTAGATTGAAAGTGAAGCTGGATTGGTTTAGAATTAAAGTCATATTTTTACGATCTCAGGAATATAACAGATTAGGGAGGAGCACTATGCCGAAGCCTGAATACGCCTTCCTGGAAGGTAGAATTGTACCCATCGAGGAAGCCAAGATAGATATCAGGACTAACGCCCTGCAGTATGGCACAGCCATATTCGAGGGCATAAGGGGCTACTGGAATGAGCGACAGGAGAAGATCTACGTCTTCAAGATGAAAGACCACTACCTCCGCATGCTGGAAAACTGCAAGATTCTGATGATAGATCCCGGCTATTCCCTGGATGAACTGATGTCTATCACTCTGGAGCTCTTGAGGAAAGAGGATTACCGCGAAGACGTCTACATCAGACCCTTTGCCTATGTGAGCAGCACATCTATAGGACCCAAGTTGATCGGTTATGAACACGACTTTTTCTTATACACGGTCCCCATGGGGGACTACCTGGATACGTCTAGAGCCATAAAAGTATGCGTCTCCTCCTGGTACAGGCTCAGCGACAATGCTCTTCCACCCCGGGGCAAGATCGCGGGCTCTTATGTAAACTCGGCTCTCCAGAAGACCGAAGCCCTGCTCAATGGCTTTGATGAGGCTATAGTGCTTACTTCGGACGGCCATGTCTCCGAAGGAAGCGCCATGAACCTTTTTCTGGTCAAAAGAGGCGTCCTTTTCACTACTCCCACCACTGACGAAATTCTGGAGGGAATAACCAGAAGAGCGGTTATTCAGATGGCCCGGGAGGACCTGGGCCTGGAAGTGGTGGAGAGAAAAATAGACCGGACCGAGCTGTATGCAGCCGATGAGCTCTTCTTTAGCGGCACCGGAGCTCAGATATCTCCCATAGGCGAGGTGGACCGAAGGAAGATCGGACAGGGTGAGATTGGACCCATCACCAGACAATTATCTGACCTCTACTTTAAAGTGGTCCGGGGGGAGATAGAGAAATATAGGGAGTGGCTCACGGAGGTATAGCCACGCGGTCAGACGCTCCTTATTCTTGATAACTGATGAACTCCAACTCGCGAGAGCCCACGTAAATCAGGATGCTTGGACTATTATGCCAGGTTGAGCCCCGAAAAACCGCAGGATAGCGTCCCCATGGTGGTTTTTCAATAAATCGTAACGATTGATTCAATCCCTACCGCAAAGCCACCGGGGCTTTGGAACAAGCTTGCATTTTTGAACGCTATGGCAAACTACGAAATCTCTCTTGGGGAAGCAGCAGAGATATTGCTTCTGCTTCATTCTACAGCTTATGAGTGAATAAGGAGGAGAGTCCTAAATGAAAAACGAAGAGTTGTTTATCAATTTTCTAAAGGGTACTATCTCGCGCAAGGAATTCCTCAGAAGAGCGGCATTATTGGGGATTTCGCTGCCTACCGTAGCAGGCTTCCTCGCGGCCTGTGCAAAGGAACCAACACCCCTGCCGGTAACACCTGAGATTGGGGTAAAGCTCCCGGAGCCGAGGCACGACAGTGATATCTCTATCGAAGAAACCCTGCTAAAGAGGAGATCGGTCAGAGATTACACCGGTGAATCTCTCACTCTTCGAGAAGTATCACAGCTTCTGTGGGCAGCTCAAGGAATCACCGACCCACGAGGCCTCAGGACAGCGCCCTCGGCGGGAGGCACTTACCCTCTGGAGACCTATGTCGTGGTTGGAGATGTGGAAAATCTTACCAAGGGCGTTTACCGCTATCACCCGCTGAAGCATGAGATAGCGGTGGTTCTTGATGGAGATCTGAGGGTAGAGCTAGCCGCTGCTGCCCTGGGGCAGACGTGGGTCAAGAAGGGTGCCATAAATATCGTATTCACCGCAATTTATGAGCGAACCACGCGACGGTATGGGAACAGAGGTATAAGGTATGTGCACATGGAAGTAGGGCATGCAGCGCAAAATGTCTATCTACAGGCAGTTGCCATGAATTTAGGGACAGTCGTCATTGGGGCATTCCGCGATGACCAGGTTAAGGAAATCCTGAACCTGCCCAAAGACGAGCAGCCGCTTTATATAATGCCTGTGGGGAGAAAGTGAAGACATGGCCTTGCCAGCCCCCCACAGCAAGGACGGCACAGGAGAGGCGACCATTTATTTCGCCTTCCTGGCAGTAGGCTTTGGCGAGACAATTAGCCAGATCTTGCTCATGAGAGAGCTGATAATTAATTTCCAGGGCAACGAGCTGTCCCTCGGCGTGATACTGGCTAACTGGCTCCTGATGACAGCTGTGGGGAGCTGGGGGTTAGGAAAGTTTGCCGATAGACTACCGCCACGAGTCCCTATTTTCGTCATTACTCTTATTCTATTCTACCTGATTCTGCCAGCACAACTTCTTCTCGCCAGAACCATCAACAATCTAATAAGCATAGAACCTGGTGAGATCGTAGGATTTGTTCCTATCTTTTATTCCTCCTTTCTGGTTCTTGCCCCCTTGTGTTTGCTACACGGTTTTCAGTTTGCCCTCGGCTGTCGAATCTTGGCAGCGGGAGCTGAAACACCAGCGACCCAGGTAGGAAAGATCTATATCTCGGAGGCTACAGGGTGTGTGGCGGGGGGAATTCTCTTCACCTACCTGATGGTGCACCATCTTCAACCCTTTGAAATAGCAGCAGGTGCTTGCCTGCTAAACCTGATGGCAGCAATCCTTTTGCTTAAACCCTGGGCTGTTGCCTGGAGAACTGGAAAGGATGTTGCACTTGAATTTCTCGTTTCTTCTATGGTCATCGTAGCTTTGGCATTGGGTATTTACTCCGTCGCCTCTGGAACCATTGATAGCTTACATGAAGTCTCTCGAGGGTGGCAGTGGACAGGTTACAATCTAGTCCACCACCAAGATTCAGTTTACGGCAATATCGCTGTTACCCAAAGTGATGGTCAATCCAATTTTTATGTCAGCGGTCTCCTCATGTTCACTGCGCCTGATCCAGACATAGCCTTTATTGAGAAGGTGACCCATTTCCCCATGCTCTATCACCCTTCGCCGCAAAGGGTCCTCTTAATCGGTGGTGGTGTGGGCGGGGTTCTACATGAAATCCTTGAGCACCCCGTAACTAAGGTGGTCTATGTAGAGCTTGACCCGATCATAACCCAGGTAG
The DNA here is from genome assembly GCA_964469465.1 of uncultured Actinomycetota bacterium. GTDB lineage: Bacteria > Actinomycetota > Humimicrobiia > Hakubellales > Hakubellaceae > Hakubella. The sequence continues at coordinate 19,218 of CAYYBB010000009.1, read as the reverse complement.
CCCGAGAACATTCGCTTACCAGGGCTTTGGATGACCCAAGGGTGAGGATTGAACATACCGATGGCAGGCTTTTTGTTAGGCAAACCCAGCAGAAGTATGATGTTATCATTGTAAACCTCCCCCCGCCCTCCACCCTCCAACTAAACAGGGTTTACACTAAGGAATTTTTCAGGGAGGTTCATAACATATTGAGCCCCGGAGGGATATTGTCCTTTGGGCTCCCCTGGTCAGAAACCTACGTGAGCCAGGAGATGATAAGCCACAATAGGTGCATCTATGAAACCGCTAAGAAAGTATTCCCTGGTGTATTAATAATTCCTGGTGAATGGAGCATTTTCCTGGCATCTGTTGATCCGGCAGTGCTCACCGATGCCCTGGAGACAATCTATTACCGATTTCAAGATAGGGACCTGGCAACAAGTCTTTTGACTGTCCCTTATATCCAGTACAAACTTTCCCCAGAAAGGATAGAACGCTTGTTAGCTCCCCTTCAGGATGGCGAGCCGGTGGAAACTAACCAGGACCTTCAGCCAATGGGCACTTACCACAATCTTGCTCTGTGGAATGTAATGTTCTATCCGGGCTCAAGGGGATTTTTCAACTGGATCTCAAGGATGCAATTATGGTGGTTTCTTGTTCCTGTCGGTCTGCTGCTAACCATGCCCATTTCCATAAGATGGCGAAGAGTGTCTTCAAGACCCGTGCTTTTGCCTGTTGCGCTGGCCATAATGACCACCGGCTTTGCCGGGATGACTTTTAGCATTGTCTCGCTCCTTGCCTTTCAGACGCTACATGGATATCTCTATCAAAAAATAGGCATCCTGGTGGCTGCTTTTATGCTGGGGCTAGCTTTGGGGGGACTATCCATGAACCACATAATGAATAAGCTGAGAAGGGACATCATCGCTTTGGGTAAGATAGAACTTGCCATCATTGCCTATTCACTTTTGCTTCCCCTCATCCTGGTACTGCTTTTTGCTCACGTCGCCAGGCCACCTCCTTTCATGCCGGCGGAGATGCCGTTGTTCCTTCTAAACTGCGTGGCAGGCTTTTTGGTAGGTTTAGAGTTTCCCTTAGCCAATAAGATATACCTGGGCGGTAACGGTGGTGTTGGTCGAGTGGCTGGCACCCTTTATGCCTCTGACCTATGCGGAGCAATTTTTGGCGCTGTTCTTGCCAGCGTTTTCCTCATTCCAATTTTAGGAATTTCAAAGACCTGTCTGGTAACAGCTATGTTCAAAATAGCCAGCCTCGTCGTGCTTATCACAGTGACTGCTCTTACCAGGAAGCAAACTAAAGGTGCCTGAAGGGCATAGCCTATCTCATTGCCAAATCCCAGGGATTTGCTGACCACAATACTTACATCTACCATTCTCAATATGGTTCTCCAGCACACTAAAATGAACCCGCTTGATTAAGGTCTCACCACAGTTAGGACAAAAGGTGCTATTGGCTTCATGTCCAGGAACATTGCCAATGGTAACATACTCCAGCCCTACCTCAAGGGCAATTGCCCTTGCCTGCTCCAGAGTTTCAATAGGGGTGGGTGGGAGCCTGGTCAGCTTATAGGCGGGGAAAAAGCGGCTGAAATGTACCGGGACATTCTTTCCCAGGTTATCTCTAATCCACACACACATCTCCCTTGTCTTCTCCATATCGTCATTGAGGGTAGGGATAATCAGGTTAGTGATCTCAAACCAGACCCCCTCCTCCTTTATCATTTTCAAAGTGGTGAGCACTGGCTCTAACTCAGAAAAGGAAGTTACCTGGTAGAACTCGGTGGTAAATGCCTTAAGGTCAACGGCAACGGCGTCCAGGTGCTTAAGCAGTGCCTGTAAAGGTTCTGGGTTTATGGCCCCGTTGGTATGGAAATAGGTCCTAAGCCCCCTCTCTTGAGCCAGTTTGGCCACATCATATACCCACTCATAAAATACAGTCGGCTCATTATAAGTAAACGATATAGACTGAACATCAAGCTCCAGAGCTTTGTTTACCGCTTCTTCGGGGGATAGAGGGGTTGCTGCCACTTCCTCCGGAGTTCTTGCCGCCAGGTGCCAATTGTGGCAGAAGCTGCACTTGAAATTGCAGCCAGCAGTGCCAAAGCAAAGCGTCATAGTTCCGGGGAGAAAGTGGAGTAGCGGTTCCTTCTCCACCGGGTCGACTTGTATAGCCGCCGGCATAGCATAAACCAGGGTATATAGTGTGCCACCCTTATTTACTCTAACTGTGCAGTAACCCCGCTGTCCTTCCGGGATAATGCACTTTCTGAAGCAAAGCTGGCACTGAACTGTCTCTCCCTCCATCTTCACATAGTATCTCGCCTCGGTGAGTGCCTCCTGGTCGAAGGAAGGGGTAGGAGAGAGGGGGATGCCTTGCCAAACAATCATGCCCCCGATCACAATAAACGACACTAGTGCCACTACCTCTATACCCCTTCGCAACCCGGATTTCCAGCGCTTAGCATCTCCTTTCATTAATCTCATCTTCCTCTCTTTATCCTCGCCAGTGAAGTTTGAAGACGTTTGCCTGGCACGCGGTATAGCATTGTAGACATCTAACGCATTCGAGTGAGCGCCAGGTTCGCTGGCTGCCCATGGGGTTCAACCCTCCAGAGCAGCGCCGACGGCAAAGGTGGCAGGAAACGCATGTTCCAGGATTGCGCCTTCTCTTTAGCAAGCTGTATTTATTAAATACCGATATCCAGCCACCGAAAGGGCACAGATACCGGCACCAGCTCCGCCCCACAAACAGCGCCAACACAAGCATGATTGTCGCCGTGCTTATCAGGGCAATACGTACTTCATCACGATATGTTACCAGAAAAGACCATAGCTTTCCACTTAGGGGAAGCCCAACCCAGAGATTTGTGGCATGAATTACCAGACCTATGACCAGGATAGCAACACCATACTTTATATACCTGAGCATAGAGTCTGTACGTGGGGGTATGGTAATCTTTCTTAGGGGAACCCTAAATAGCAGGTCCTGGATAATTCCACCAGGACAGAAAAATCCACAGAAAACCCGCCCCATCAAGAAGTTAGTCCCCACTATGCCCAAAAATAGCCATGAGCGAATCTGCCCAAAGGTACAGAATATCGGGCAGACGTTACACATAATGAATGGTAGAGGGAAGGGGCAGTTCCAAAACCCGCCGGTTACCTTGATGCCAAGGTTGCCGATAACCGCTATCGGACCTATGGTTAACAGAGCGATTATTTTTGTGACAAGTGCTATGCTTTCCAGCTTCACTAGAGACTCCCGATGGCGCTCATTATTATTCGAGCCCCGAAAAGCAAAAATAAGAGACCACATGACCGCCTAAAAATGCTAAGGATTTTAGGACTCTTAAATACCCATTGAGGAATTAGGCTGCTGAGAACCCCCACAACTAGTAAAGGTGTAACTATGGCTGCACCCAACCCAAAGCAAAGGGCGCAAAATGCTCCGGTCAGCGGATCTTTTACCGTAAAGGCAATGTAAGTAAGTATCCCTACGAGAGCGGGACAGTAAGAGGCAATACCAACTACGAAACCGAGTAAGGCCATGCTCATGATGCTGTCCTTGATGGTATGCCTCATCAGGAGCTGACAAAGGTGTAAACGCGGTTCTTTTCCCCAGAGCATCAGAAACCCTACCAGTGATGTGAATATCCCAGCTCCGACCCAGATATAGGTGGCAAACCCTTCACCATGAAGCATATCAGTCATCAACATGCCGGCAGCGCCAGCCAAAAGCCCCAATAAGACATAGGCGCTTAGCCGAGACAGGGAGAATATCAAGGTGGCCTTAACCCCTTCTCGCCAACCCGCTCTTGTCCCGGCTACATACAGCAATAGAATAGGAGCACAGGCGATAGCACACCGGCTGGCGCCTAACGCCAGCCCCGTCATAAATAACTCTAGCGGGACGCTCATTTGTTCCCCTGTCATCTCTTATTATCCCCCGATCGTGTTGCATCAGATAAGAATCTAGCCCAAGCTCTTAAGCAAGTAGTCCACCAACTGAGTTATCTCTTTTAAGAGTTGTTTAGGGTTTAAGGTCTCATAGGTGGCTAAGAGCTTGTCCTTGTTTCCCTGATCTACTTCTTTGGCTTCTAGAATGCGCCGGAAAGGGGTCTGGGGCTGATCATAGATTCTTCTCACCCGTGATCCCACCCTTATTGTATTCCCCTCTTAAGGAATCTCCACAATGGGCCACCACATCCATCTCCACAAAGCCAGGAGCCTCTTCATTCCAGTCGGCAAAGGTATGAATTGGAATCTTGTGCTTGAGAAGGGTTCCGGGTTTGGTGGTGGACTTGCCCTTGCCAAATACCTGGCGACGGATGGGCCTAAGGAGCCGGTCCACGCTGGCACTGCTAACTTGGCCGAGAAGCTTTCTCTGCTCCTCGGTTACCTTTAGTTCGCCCTTTTCCTCCAAAACCCGCAAAAGCTCCGGCAGGAAGGGCTGGAGGCGTTTAGCGCACAAAAAGTTACTCACCACCCACAGCTCCTTTAAAGGCTCCCGGATGACTTGATAGGAAGAACTCTTGGCTCTTCGGCTGGTTTTCTTAAGTTGACTTGTTCTAGCAGATATCTTAGAGGCTGTTCCGCAAAGATCGAAAGTAGACATCTGGAGAATCGGAGTTGGTTAGGGAATACATTCAAATCCTTGTTCTTTAAAATGGGGGTCGAAGGCAAAAACCGACTTGATTCCCAACCGTCGCATTACATCGAAGCTAATGCAATCTACCAGGCTGAGATTCTTCCGCGCCGCGGTGAGCACAGCAGTTACTCCTACCTGATGCATAGATTCGTCGACCCACACCGTGTTTACCAATGGCATCACATCTTCCTGAAAGGTTCTGACCGCTTCAATTCCAAGGCGATTCTGAACTAAAGCGAAGGTTTCCACCAGTATATAACTGCTACAAACCAATTCAGCCTCTCGTGAAATAAGATCTTCCCATGTTTCCCTGGCCTTCTGATGGTTCTCATCATCAGCATCGAGGACAGCCAAGAGCGCTGATGTGTCGACAAAAAAGGTCATGTTCTAAATACCTCAGATAGGTGTTCATTGTGCCTGGAAGATAGATCCGATCTACCTGAGTGGAAACGACCAGCAGCCTTAATCGCACGTTGGCGCCTTTCTCCAGAACTGACAGCTTCCGAAGAACGAAGTAACCGCTCCACCGCTTGACGAATCAATTCCGCAATTGACACCTCTCTTTTAGCTGCCAATTTCTTCAATGCGGTAACTTGCTCCTCAGCTAATTGTACCTGTGTTCGTATCATAATTAACCTCCATGATAACATTTATAGTGCAATGATAACATATCTCTTAGAATTCGGTAAGCAAGAATTTGGCCAAAATCTTTTAGGTCTTCTTAAGCCTTCGCTGACAAAAAGAAGGACAAATAGGTAATCACGAAAGGAAGAGCTGAGAAGCTGTCAGTGGCTCGTTTCCTCTTCATTGAAAATCTCTAGGCACAGAGCTCTCCAAAAGGACAGCTCTCACAGCGGAAGCTTTTTCTGGGACTGAACCTGTTCTTCTTTATTCCCTCAGTTGTTCTAATTATCTCTCTCTTTACTCTGGCCAGCTTTTGCTCTCCATAGACTCCGCATTCCTCGCTTCCATCGCCCAGGAAGAAGAGGGTGCATTTCAGGTGCTGGGGGTCGACCTTAAAGATTTCGGAGAAGGCCAGGGCGTAGATCTGGAGCTGGAAATTTCTGCTCAGAACGTCCCTTTGGCCCCTGACTCCTGACTTGAAGTCTATTATTTCCCACCTTCCGTCAGCATATTTCTGAGCTCTATCAATCACTCCCACGATGACGTTGTCTTCTACCTTCAAGTTGAAATGCTGCTCCACTAACACCTGGACTACCTCTGGGTCCGGCTGGGAAAACCTGCTCCGGGCAAAATTGAGGGCCATCTCTTTGGGAGAAAGCTTCTCTCTCTCCTCATCCAACACTGGCTCTCCTCCTTCCCAGTAGGCCGGGCTGTATTCGTGTTTTTCAAAACTTTCCGGAAAGTCCAGATCCAGAATGCTCAGGCCCTGCCCGGAAGCTAACTCGATCATTCGATGGATGAAGGTACCCACCTTCATGGAGTAAGTATGGGGAGTAGAAAGAGGTTCTATGTAGCTCCAGAAGTACTTCTGAGGACATTCTCGATAGGTGTTGAGGGCCGAATAGCTAAAGATATGCCGGGGCACTGGCTCCAGCCGGCCCGGCTTTTCCTTTTCTCGCTGCAGTTTCAGAAGATCCAGCTCTGCCTCATAGGCCCTTTTCTCTACATCAGGGCTGAAAGAGATTCCTGGATAGAGCTCTTTCAACAGATCTTTGACCTCACTCACAGTTCGAGCATTCTTAACGATATAAGTCAATGGATGGTTAGGTTGAATCTGGCCGGGATAGGTACTCTTTCTATCCTCCTCAACAATACAAGCTGCTGAATCATCCCCAGATTGAGGAAGAAGGTTAAAAGAAGGGTGAAGCGGAGCCTGCAGGACAGACTTATCTTTATCTACATCTTCTATTATCTCCACTAGCCCAGTCTCCAGGGAATTCTTTAGAAAAGGAGATATTTCTTTCTCTTTTTCCCTTTTGTTGATAGTATCAGTAATCCGGTGGGCGGAAAGATAAAGCTTTTCCATAGCTCTAGTACAGGCCACATAGAAAAGCCTCCTTTCCTCCTCCAGATAGAACTCATTCTGGGCTTGCTTGAATCTAACTCTGCTAGAGTATTCTTCTGGACGCGGAATATAGTTTCGGTCTCCCCTCAAGGATAGAGGAACTTGAAACTTTGCTTTCCTGTCCCGTCCAGGAAAGATACCGTCACAGAGCATGGGCACAAAGACAACCGGAAATTCCAACCCCTTGGCCGCATGGACCGACATCACCTTTACGGTATCTTCTTCCCCTATCAGAATCTCTTCCGGCTCTCTCTCGGCTGCCTTGAGTACTTCCTCCAGATAGAGGACGAAGCTTTCAAAGGAAGCTTCCTCTCGGACTCCCTCGAAATCGGCGGCTATGCGGATCAACTTTTCCAGATTGCGCAGTCTGCGGTGAGATTCAGGGTTCTTTTCCGCCCGAAGCTCATTCAGAAGCCCCGTAGATTCAAAAATCTCCCTTAATAGCTGGGGGAGCCGAAAGCGCTCCGAGAGGAGGATAAATCTCCTCAGATCATTTTTCAACTCACGGAGACGCTCCTTTGCCTCCAGGCTCACTTTTTCGGACTGATCCGCATTAAGCACAGCGTCAATGAGAGAGAATGTTTGCCTTCTTTCGGTCTCCAGAGAGGATTTGGGGGTGCTTTCCTGCGCCTGTTGAGCCAGGAAGAAGATATCCCGGTCACATATTTTGAAACGTTCCCCCTGGAGAATGCGAACCAGAGAGATCCCATGGTTGGGATCACGGGTGAGCCTGAGCCAGGAAATGGCATCCAGAATCTCCGGACGATAGAAAAAACTCCTGTCTCCAATCAGCTCGTAGGGAATTCCCTCCCGGTTGAATACTTCGGATATGAGCTCAAAAAGCTTCCTTCGGCACAGGACTGCTATGTCCCGGTATCCGTAGCCCTGCTCTGCCACCAATTTCCTGATCTGGTGGGCCACCTCGCCCATCTCCTGGGCGAAGCTGTCTCTGACGAAGGCATAAACTTCCGATCTCTTGTCATGATGGTAAGCTTTAGGTATCTTCTTCACCCTCTGAAGATTAGTCTCCACCGTCCTGGAGGCCACATCTATAATCTTCTGCCCGGAACGGAAATTGGACTGGATGCGAAAATCCTTCACTTCTCCCGGGCCAAAGAGAGGAGCATCACCGAAGTGCAGGAAGTTCTGAATGGTGGCACCCCGCCATCCATAGATACCCTGATCATCATCGCCTACCACAGTCACGTTCTTGCTCGGTCCGGCTAGAAGGTAGACCAGCTCGGCCTGCGCAATGTTGGTATCCTGATACTCATCCACGAAGATGAAGGGGAATCGATTCTGATAGCGGGCCAGAATGGCCGGCCTCTCTCTGAAGAGCCTAACCGGAAGCATTATCTGATCCCCGTGGTCAATGTAGTTGTTCCTGAATTTGATCTCCTCATAGCCCCGGTAGACTTGAAGGAGCTCCTTTTGCTTCTCAAAAACCTCTTCCTCCTCCTTGCGTAAAGTATCGCTGAGAAAAGCAGTTGTCTCCTGGGGACGCCGATGGATAAATTTCTCGTAACTCTCAAAGTCAATGAGATGATCTTTCAGATCTAGGATGTAGTCTAGAAGATGATCCAGAAAACTACCGATATTCAAGCCTATCTTGACCTTGTGAAAGACGAAATCATCGAAGATCTCATAAAGAAGTTGCCAGGACTCAGCCCGACCGATGAGACGGACATTGGTATCCAGGCCCATGAGAAGAGAATTCTCCCGGATGATGTCGTATCCAAAAGAGTGGAAAGTGGAGATCTGTAGTTCATGCTCATCTACTTCTCCTCGCAACTTCCTTATAGCCCTTTCCTTCATATTCTGAGCCGCCTTATTGGTAAAGGTAAGAGCCAAAATCTGAGAGGGCTGGGCGATCCCCTCCTCTATGACCTTGAGGATCTTATCCATCAGGACAGTGGTCTTGCCTGATCCGGCACAGGCTATAATGCGACTGGGGCCATAGATATGAGCAAGAGCTGCTTTTTGTTCCTCGGTGTGTCTGACTTCCTTTATCTCACCAATCATGTCTCACCAGTTGTTTCTGGGACCATACTTTCGGGGACACAGATATTGATATTCACAGTTGTTGCATTCCCAGGTGCTCTCGGGCTGGGCTGGGAACTCCTCGGCCAGAATTTTGGCTACTATGTCCAGAATCTCCTCTCTCACCTCAGTTTCCCTCTGAGGCGATGGGTTCTGCTCCCTTCTGGGTCTGCCCTTGTCGGTTATAAAGAAGTAGCTCATGGACGCCACTCGATCCCGGTAGTCCCCAAGATCCTCGGACAGAGAAGTAGCCAGAAGATAGATGCCCAACTGAAGATCTTCGGCAGCCTTCTCCTCACTAAGAGGAGTACTGGTGGACTTGTAGTCAATGAGTTCAACCCGGCCTCCATCCAGCTCATCTATTTGATCGATCCTTCCTCGAAAGACGTGGCCTTCCAGGGCAAACCTAAACTTCTTCTCCAGAGCCAGGAGCCTGGGCTTGCGGGGAGGAAGGTAGGCGAAAATGGAGCTGAATTTTTGGTAGGCATCTCTTTTTTGCTCTATGGCCATAGGCTTGAAGTCAAAAATGGTCTCATCCCAGAGTTGATCTATGAGAGACCTCAGGCCCTCCACAGAATAAGGGCAGTCTCCTCTCCGGAAAAACTCCTCCATGATCCGATGATAAAGATTCCCTCGGGCTATATAGGGACCTCTGGGATCGCTCAAGCTGAAATGGGTATCAAACTTGTATCTCATGGGACATGACTTGTAGGTCTGCACGGAAGAGTAGGAGGAGGACAGCACCCCTTCGGGGTGAGGATGGTTGGGGTTAGAGGTAGGTGGTAGGTTAACCCACCAGCGATCGGGGTCAGCCAGCCCGGTCAGAACATAAGCAGAGATAAGCACCTGGTCAGCCACACTCCAGTCTCCCTGCCCCAGCCTGATCAGACCCCCATTGCAGATAGACCTGCAGGCAACCTCGGCATTCTTGCTGGAGCCCACATAGCTCTCCAATTGGGTGTAGCCAGGAGAAGCCATACCCATCTCCGCCAAAAACCGGGAGGGCCGGCTTTCTTCACTAGCGCCGTAACTATCAGCATAGCTGAGAATCAGCCTGTCCCTGGCTCTGGTCATGGCCACATAGGCCAGTCTCCTTTCCTCATCCAGATGTTTTCTCTCCACATCCTCTTCTAGCACTTTGCTCTCCATCTGAAGTAACTGTTGATCGTAGGTCTGAGGTATCCTCAAGGGTGTGGGAAGGGACCCCTCTACCATCATGGGCATGAAGACGACCCGAAACTCCCATCCCTTGGACTGATGAATGGTGAGAAGATTGACCGCATCTATTCTCTCATCTGGCTCCGGGAGATCAATGTCCTCCACAAAACCTGATCCCATTTCCAGACTCTCCAGGTAGAAGTTAACCCCTTCTCGGGGATATCTCTGGGAGAACTTGATGGTAGAGGAATAAAATTCTTTGAAAGCTCTTAGGAAAGCTATCCTGGTCTCTGCCTCCTTCCGAGTTTCCCGTCCGCCCCGGGCCAGTTCCCGAAAAAGGGGAAAACTCTTCCAGATGGCATAGACCACGGCATCGATGGGTTCGCCCACTTTGGCTCTGAAGATCTGGTAGGAAGAGCGAAATTCCTTCAGGGCCTGGGATTCTCGGATGGAAGGATCTTCCTGAATTTCTAGATTATGGATGTACTCAAACAAGGAATGCTGGGATAGACTGGCGGCCCTTTCCATCTCCCGAAGAAGGAAGGGATCCAGGGAGAAAAGCTCTGAGAGAAGGACCTTTTTTAATAGAAGATCAAATCCCTCTTGACCCGGAGCTGTAAGCAAAACTTTTAGAAAGGATATTATTCCGGAAATCAAGGGATGGTTGTAGAGGCTGCTTTTATCCCCCAGTATCTGGCAGGGGATACCGGCTCTCAAAAGGCTGGACTGGATAATTTCCCCTCCCCTCTCTATGCTCCTCATCAGGATAGCAAAATCCCGAAAGCTGAGATCATCCTCTGACTTCATCCTCAAAATCTGCTGGGCTATGCTGCTGGCCTCCTCGGCATCAGTGTGGTATTGGTGAGTTTCGATAGCGCTTTCCCCAGATGCCTTTGTCGCCGTGCTCTGTTTCTTTATCCTGAGCCTATTGTGGGCTATGAGCTTCTGGCTGGCTGTCGCTATTTGCGGGTCATTGCGGTAGTTGGTTCTCAGCTCTATTTTCTCTGTATAGTGGGCTCCCACATGGCACTCCAGGAGGTTGGCCACCCGGGCGCCCCGGAAGCCGTAGATAGACTGATCATCGTCCCCCACCAGCATCAGACTACCTATTCCTCCGTAGAGCATTTCCACCAGCCTCAGTTGGGCATAGTTAGTCTCCTGAAACTCATCAACTACAATATGAGAATACATCTGCTGGTATTTCCCCTTGATCTCCTCATCCTGGCTCAGGAGTTTCACAGTCTGAAAGGAGAGTCCACCAAAGTCGATGAGATTGTCTTCCTTCAGTTGGGATAGATATCTCCGATACAAAGCTATCATCTCAGATAGTTGGGGCTGGTTATAGGGGGAAATCTTTCTAGCCAGATCTTCCGGCAGAAGCAGGTTTTCCTGACTCCGCAAAACGAAATCGAAAAGTTCCTGAATAAAACCGTCTTTGGCGAAGAAATTTCGGGTATGAGGGTAGTGATCCGGATCCACCGAGTTTACAACACTTCTCACCAGCCTCCATTGCTCCGTAGAGGTGAGGAGTTCGGGAGCCACCCTATAGCCCAAGACCCGAAAATTATGCTTTACAAAATCCAGACAGAAAGAGGGGAAGGTGGAAATCTTTATATCAGGAAAACTGCGGGAGAGGCCGAGGGCTACCTTTTCCCTCATTTCTCGGGCTGCCCGACGGGAGAAGGTGAGAGCCAGAATAGAGGCCGGATCGACACCCTCTGCTTCTATCAAGTGAATTATCCTTTGGATAATTACCTGGGTTTTGCCGGTCCCCGGTCCGGCCACCACTATGAGGCGGCCGCGCGAGTGGCGAATTACTTTTTCCTGAAGTTCGTCCCAGGTACCGATGAGTTTAGGTTTCATGGAGTTAGATCAGCTTTGAGTCACCGCTTTCTCTCCGTTACAGGAGTCTAGCTTCTTGCCCGCCTGACTAGCGGGTGTTACCGCCAGGATGTTACCTCGATTATAGAACGTATGTTCGTATTTGTCAAAGGCTAACCACAAAAGTAACTGCCTACATCGGTGAGAATTTTTGACCATCTACAGCAAGCAAGACAAACGTCCTGGTCAATAGACATAAGTGAGCACTTCAATTGTTATTGAAACCGGTGTTCACCGATTATGGGACCATTACCCACAAAATAGGGTTTACCCAACACTAGCTCAAGAGGAATTCGACCGTATGGCATCATAAAGAGCGTCCGTTGCCTCCTGGAGCTCCAGGGGTGTTCCCAGATCAAGATCTCTCTTCCTCAGCTCACCGAAAAGCTGATAGAGGACGGGCACATCGATCTGAGCCTCCTTTAGTAGCTCGGCCGCTGCGAAGATCTTTCTTGGTTCACCTTTCAAAATTAGTTTTCCGCCCTGGGCAATAACATAGACCGTATCGGCCAGAAGAGGGACCAGATTGGCATCATGGGTAGTAATCACTGTGGCCACATCCGATGTGGCGTTAAGTTCCTGGAGCAACTGAATCACTTTCTTCCGGGAACTGGGATCCAAGCCTTCAAAGGGCTCATCCAGGACCAGGAGTTCAGGGTCAGTAACCAGAGCTCCGGCCAGAGCTACCTTCTTCTTCTCTCCTCCGCTGAGATAATGGGGCACTTTGGATTTCAGGTGAGAGATGTCCAGTTTGGCCAGAGCCTCTTCGGCCATTATAGTCATATCTTGCCGACTGTAATGGTAATTGCGCAAAGAAAAAGCTACATCATCAAAGACAGTGGGGGCCAGGATCTGCTCATCTACGTTTTGGAGAACCACGCCAATCTTCCTTCTGATCCGATCATATTCTCGGGCTGGATCGTGTCCAAATACCCTGACTTCTCCCTCATGGGGAGATAAAAGGCCCAGAATGTGGAAAAGCAGGGTAGTCTTGCCACTACCATTGGGTCCCAGGATGACCACCCTCTCCCCCCGGTGGACCACAAAATCCAGTCCGCAGAGATAAACCTGAGTATCATCGGGATAAATATGCTTGACGCAACTTATCTTGACAATTTCTTCCACCGGAGAACTCCTGCTAAGAACAAGATAGGCAATACAGAAGGAATAAGAATCCAGGTAAAGAGATCGAAGAAACCTTCTCCTATTCTCAAGAAGACAGCCCCGCTCAGTATAAAGCCTCCCACAGCAAGAGGCAGCAGGTCGTTCAGACTTAGTTGTCTCCACCTGGTGCTGCCGCCCAATCTCCCTCGATACCCCCGCAGCCTCATGACGTCATACAACCTCTGACTCCTGTCGAAGGAATGGATCACAAGAACACCCAGAGCCGTGCCTATGGGCTGGAGATTCCTGATAAAATACTTTCTGCTCAGACCAATGCGCAATCTAAGGCCAGTCAGGAGATGATCCATCAGTTCCAGTAAAATAAACAGAGAACGATAAGTCACAAAAAGAGCATCTGAGACAATGATGGGCATGAATCGGCTAAAAAGGCCAAAGATGTCCGGGTAGGGGGTGGTGGTTATGAGCATCAACATGGCCAGAGCCGCAGCCATAGCCCGGGCAACGATGTTAAGAGGACCGACCCAACCGGCTCTCCAATAGGCTGCCGCAAGTAACAGAGCAAATATTGCCGGATAGGCTCCTATGATCAGAATTCTGACCCAGGGTAGACCGGCAAAAATAATAAGAGCTACCAGAGTCAGATAAATTGCTATTACCACGAAAGGGTCCCGGGTGATCAGGATGGCTGCGATGATCATGCCTACAGCCAGGATTTTAGACAGAGCCGAGGCCCGGTGAAGAATACTTTCTTTGTTATTGGCCCAATAGTCTATGATTGCTATATCCAAAGTCTACCTCGGAGATTGAGCCCATTTTTTCATGGATTTTTTCATGGCCTCCCATATGAGACGGTGAGATTGATTGGGCAGCCCGACATCTGTCTAAACTGACCGTGGTTTCTTTCCTTCCCTTGGTCCTTGCTCTAAAGTTCAAAAGGCCTCAGTCCCGGCCCTAAACAAGCCCTTCCTTTCGGGCTGGCAACGAGCTTATTATGTCTGGTCTGATTTTATAAATAAATCCGGTTATTACCCCAGTAATAAAAGACTCAATCACCCATCCCACAGAGCCCAGAAGCAGAACTGCTTTGGCGAAAAACCAGAGATCGAGAGCTCCTTGCTCCACTTTAATTCCTGTCTCCTCCTGGTGTATTCCTGTCTCCTCATGCTCATGCTCATGCTCATGCTCATGCTGTAATACCTGACCCACATCCACATCGGACAGAGCTACCATCCCGATAAGGAGCCAGGTGGCCAGAAAAAGACTCAAAAAGGTAGCTGCTCCCGCTGCCAGGGCAGGCCGAGTTTTGTTCAACCGAAGCCCAAGCATGCGCACAAATCCTCGGAACAAGAAATATCCTAAAACAGCTTCTGCGCTCATCACCAGGCTGTTCAGACCCACCATGGTGATGCCCCCATGGGCCAATAGGGACAGAAGCAGATTTACTACAAAGATAGCCAGGATACTGGCCCATGGTCCCAGAATTATGCCACTCATTATAGAAAGATTAATGTGGTAGGCAATGGGCACGATCTCTATGGACATGGCTACCATCATCACTGCGGACATAATTCCCAAAAAGGGAACCAACCGGCGCATGTCCTTTCTACGAGTAAAGAATATGGCTAGTGCTATGACTAGGAACGCAACAACGTATCCACCCGCCCACAGCCAAAGGGGTAAAACACCGTCTGGAATGTGAATGTGAGTCATTAAAGTGAACCTCTCTTATATCTTGTTTTATATCTCTCTGGAGTGTCTGCTGATCCGCAGCCCCCTGGGACCTGCTGGGAGATCCGCTTGCTTCATCAAATACCCCACTCTTTGCAGCCATCTCGTGTTCATAACCTCTTGTCTCCTTTGGAGATATTTTAGCACGAAATTACTGAGTCTCCCTATGACTAAGACATGGGGTTTCGCGGTAAGCCTGGCGCCCTCTCTCGAACTCTCACTCGAAGCTACCGTATCCTGGCCCTGGGAGAACTTGGCTCTATGCATCTCTTCGTGTATCATGTACATGAAAAACTGGAGGAGAATGACACGTTATGGTAAGAACCAAAGTTCGGGTCCGTTTCGCTCCCAGCCCTACAGGCTATCTTCATGTAGGGGGCGCCAGGACAGCTATCTATAATTGGCTTTTTGCCAGACAACATGGTGGAAAGTTTATCCTTCGGATAGAAGATACGGACATCTCCAGAAATGTAGAAGGAGCAATGGATACCATTCTCTCTTCCCTCCGATGGCTGGGCCTGGAGTGGGATGAAGGTCCCCAGGTTGGTGGAGACTATGGGCCCTATTTTCAGAGCCAGAGGACCCGTCTCTATGCCGAGATGGCTGAGAGACTTTTGTCTTTGGGCCACGCCTACAGGTGTTTCTGCACCGCTGAGGAGTTAGAAGAAAGACGCCGGCAAGCCCTCAAACAGGGCAGACCCCCAGGTTATGATGGCCGATGCGGCCGTCTGACTGAAGAGGAGATCCAAAAGTTTCTATCTCAGGAAAAGCCCTTTACCCTCCGGTTCAAGGCTACCTCCTTTGGAGATCTGTCCTTCCGGGACCTAATTCACGGTGAGATTACCTTTAAGCGAGAGGCGGTCAACGACTTCATCATCCTCCGCTCCGACGGATCTCCTACTTACAACTTCACCGTAGTAGCGGATGATGCCCTGATGGAAATCACCCATGTCATAAGAGGAGATGATCATCTCTCCAACACTCCTAAACAGATCCCCATCTACAAAGCTTTGAGCTACCCTCTGCCTCAGTTTGCCCACATTCCCCTGATTCTGGGTAAGGACGGCAGCCGCTTGAGCAAAAGGCATGGGGCCACCTCTGTGGAAGCCTTTCGAGAGCAAGGCTTTCTGCCCGAGGCTATGGTCAACTATCTGGCCCTCTTAGGCTGGTCCTATGATGACCGGACCACGCTGTTCAGTGTAGAGGAGTTGATAGATAAATTCTCTCTAGAGAAAGTATCCAAGAACCCTGCCATCTTTGATCTGGATAAACTGGAGTGGATGAATGGAGTGTACATCAGAGAGAAGTCAGACCAGGAGCTGGTGGAATTGCTTCTTCCCTACATCCGCGATATCGCCCTGGTAGATGTGGGGGGTGAAGGAAGGGAAGAAGGAGAAGAACACCTCGGATCGGCCACCGGAAATGAGACCTTGTCTGACACCCAAACTAAGAATATCCTGGCCCCAAGAGTTCCAGAGGCAGAGATAAAAAGAACGCTTCTGAAGATAATTCCCCTGGTCCGAGAAAGAATCAGAAAACTTTCTCAGGTGCAACAGATGGCCGACTTTTTCTTCACCGAGGATTACCCTCTGGAGAAGGATGCTATGGAGAAATTTTTGAAAGCCAAGGGGGCAAAAAAAATCCTGGAAGCAACCTTAGAAAAACTGCATCTGGCGCAAGCCTTTACGCCGGAAGAGATTGAGGGGTTATTGCGTCAACTTCCCGACGAACTGGGACTAAAGGCAAAGCAGATATTTCAGACCATCAGAGCCGCTGTTACTGGCAAAACTGTAAGCCCGCCCCTTTTCCAGAGCCTGGCTATCCTGGGCAAGGAAAAGAGTTTGAACAGGATTGCCAAAATCCTGAGCATTCTGGAAGAAGATTAAACATGTATATCCGTACCAAGTCACTCACTTTCTTTCTTCAAGATCTCAACAAATTCCCTGGGAGTCACTATCCTGATGCCCTCATACGTTTTCAGATCTTGTAAGTGAGGATCACCTGTGACTACGTAATCAGCCTCTCCCTCTACCGCACAAGCAAGCACTTGATCGTCTTCCGGGTCAGCAGAAACCACATGCAGATTCAACTTCCCCGGTGTAACTATGGTAAACTCTTTCAGGTGGGAAACTAAAGCCGTGATCGTCTCCTCAGTGATTCCTCTATATTTGTTCCGGATATGGGGACGATGTAGGACTTCACCTACTTCACTCAGAATGGCCTGGCAGGTAATGAGAATAAATTTACCCTCCCGCCAAGCAAGAATGAGCTGGGCGGAAGGGCCATAAGGAACAATCGCTGCAGAGACGTGAGTATTGGAGTCCAGGACCGCCCGGATCATGGCCTGGATCTTCGGTGGTCAGGCTTTTCATCTCGCACGGCCCTTACCGCCTCAGCCACATCTTTTTCAACCTGCTCAGGGCTGAACTCTCGGTTGGCCTCCCAGAGGCGGTCATATATTGCGAAACTTTCCTCCCTGCGGAGTTGCCACCTTTCATACTCCTCAAAGGGTACAATAACGGCAAGAGCCTTGCCCTTTCGTTCAATGACAAACTCGTCCCCTCTGTAGTAGGTTTGGTCCAGAATCTCACCAAGCTTATCCCGAACCTGGATTGTGCTAACTCTCTTACGCACTTCTCTACTCTCTCCTTTGATTTTTGATTCTGATCCTGAAAATATCCAATATGTCCCATATTGGGAAATATGGATACATAGGTTTATATTAATATCTGTTGTCCTACATGTCAAATAAGCGAATTGCCTCACCAAAAAAGTACTCAAAACAGTATCGTTGCCTCAACTAAAAAAGTACTTGAAACAACTTTGGTTTTTGGTTGTCTCTTAAAGGTAGTGGTGAGGCTAAAGAAGGGAGACAACCATGTCACTGACCATGAAGGAGAAAAAAGCAGTTACCAGGGAAACCAGAGATAGGTATAAGAAGGCCAGCAAGAAGCAAAAGGGAGATATCCTGAAGGAGTTTGTGGAGCTCATGGAATATAACCGCTCCTATGCCGCCAGGATATTGAGGCAAAAGAGAGTCCTGGGGGAGGAGAAAAAGAAAGCCAAAAGGAAAAGAGAAAAGAAATATGGGGCTGAGATCTTACTTCCCCTAAGGAAGATCTGGGCTATCTGTGATGGCATCTGTGGCAAAAGGCTAGCCCCTTTCCTTCCGGAGATCATACCCATCTTGGAGAGCTTCTGTGAGCTAAAGATCACAGAGGAGGTCAGGGAGAAGCTCCTGAGCCTTAGCGCTGCCACCATTGACCGGCTGCTGGCCCCTCTAAGGAAGCAATATCAGCTCAAGGGGAGAGGCACCACCAAACCCGGCAGCCTTTTAAAAAACCAGATACCCATAAGAACTTTTGCCGACTGGGAGGAGAGCCGGCCCGGCTTTGTGGAGGCAGATTTGGTCTCCCACGATGGGGGTGACCCCAGAGGAGATTTCATCCAGAGCCTGGATGTGGTAGACGTATGTAGCACCTGGACCGAAACCAGAGCCCTTAAGAACAAAGCTCGCAAATGGGTCTTGGAGGCTCTCAAGGATATCAAAGCCAGGCTTCCTTTTGAGCTTGTGGGCCTGGATTGCGACAATGGAGGGGAGTTCATCAATGCTCATCTTTTGGCCTTTTGTGAGGAAAACCAGATCACCTTCACCCGCTCCAGGCCCTACCGGAAGAACGACAGTTGCTTTGTGGAGCAGAAGAACTACTCGGTTGTCCGAAGGGCGGTAGGCTACCAAAGATACGACACAGAAGAAGAGCTAGGGACCTTAAACGAGCTCTACCAAATTTTAAGGCTCTATACTAACTTCTTTCAGCCAGTGATGAAGCTAAAGGAGAAGATAAAAATAGGCAGTAAGGTCAAAAAGAGCTATGATCAGGCCCAGAGCCCCTATCAAAGGGTCCTGGCCTCACCCTTTGTCTCTTCTGAGGCCAAGGAAAAACTCAAGGAGGAGTATACTAGACTGAATCCAGCTGAGCTAAAAAGAGAGATTAGCCGGCTCCAAGACAAATTATTAAAACTGGCCCACTTAAAAGCTGAACTAGGAAGAAAGAAGGAGGATGAAAAGACCAAAGAGGGGCAGGACATTTTGGAGGAGTCAACCAGTGACAGTTGGGACTACGTTCTGACATAAGGCCAACAGGTTTGCCCCTATGGCCCTAAAAGTTAAGAGAAATTTCTTAGATCTAAATTTAAGGATAGCTATGCTATAGTTAACTTATGAAATCCCAGCAGGTCAAGGCTATCTAAAGAAAAATTAGGTTTGAGCCAGGCCGAGTTAGCCCAGGAGCTGGGGGTAGCCCCTCTAACCGTATCCCAATGGGAAACTGGATACCGTAGACCTTCTCCCTTAGCCCTAAGGGCTCTAGAGATGTTAGAAGAGCTTTCAGGAAGGGATGAGAGGAGGGTAGCTGATATTAAGAGAAGGCTCAAGGAGAGCTTTGAGAGGATCCAGCTTAAGCATTTTAAGGGAGAGCTTTAGCAGGGACTATCGTTTGGAGCTCAGTCGGAGGATGAGGAAAACTCAGGGTCTATCCATACCCAGCCAGAGGGTAATTAGACTCTCCCTGTCTCATCTAAAGGAGCTTGGCTGGGAGACGATAGAGGCC
>CAYYBB010000008.1:0-25872 GCA_964469465.1 uncultured Actinomycetota bacterium | reverse complement strand
AGCCCAGACCCCCTCCTTATCTCAGAAGGAGATCTGGGCTGAAGTGAAAGCTAATTACCTTTTTATTTTTGGCTACATCTGGCACTAAAATCAGGCCTTTATTTTTATTATATTCCACACTTCAAGATAGGTTTAGAAAATACTATCACCAACAAATTGTGGTGTCAAGTGAGTTTGGAGCGCAAGATATAGATCAAAAGAAAAAATGGCGGAACTGCAAACACCCGATTTCGGGTCAATTTGTCGTCCGATTTAGATTCGCAGGATGGAGCCAAATACTGAAATTCGGCCCTTTTGCAGGGACGCCAAAAATAAAAAGAAATGGCAACTATCAGAGAAGGTCAGGATCCAGCCCCAGCAACTGTCTCACCGCCTGGCTAACTGATTCCATGTCCTCTGCTGAGAGAGTGGAGACGTAGCGCTCTGGTCTGAGACGACGGGCTTTATCCACGGCGGTCAGCTGTTCCACTAAAGCATATGTTTTCTCCCCTTTAACCCAGACCGGTACATGAAAATGAACCGGCCTTGCTCCTTGAGAGGTAGGAATGACCAATATGGTGCTAAGCGCCGAATAGAAATTGCTCTGAACTATAATAGCGTAACGGAGACCTTTTTGCTCGTGCCCAACGGATGGGTCAAAATTTATTCTATATATATCTCCTCTGCGGGGTTCTCTCACTTAACCTTTATCCTCCTTTTGGGTCCCCACTTCCGGAGTTCCCCTCACTTCATCAATTCTCAACCCCTTCAAGAGCCTCTTGTGTTAAAGCCACTCTATCTTCCACCTCAGCAGCAACTTTCTCCAGATTGGCCCGATCAGAAAGGTATCTCTCCAAATCTTCTCGAAGTACCTCTTTCTTTTTCTCCCTCATTAACCGCTCCAGAGCATCTCTGATCATCTCACTTTTGCTCTTATAGTATTTCAGGCTGAATTCCTCCACTCTTTCCGCAAATCCTTCGTCTAGCTTGGCTACAAGTTGTTTCATCTAATATACACGGCTATGAGACCCCTTCCGTAAGGGAGGGGAGGAGAGCCGTCCTCCTTTCTGTAAGTAGTGTATTAGCCCTCTCTAATAAAGAGAGTTCTTTTACCTTGGCCGATGGATGTACTTTCGTCCCATCCAGTTTTCTCAGATCAAAATACCCTATAGCCCTTCTCCCGAAAATGAAACACTCAATCCCTTTCCACAATACCTTGTCGAACCTCTGGAAGCCATATACAAACCTCTCCGCCGTATTTCTGATATGGCTTCTGTCCCCTTTGAATAGCTTCCTATTACACTTCCTTACCTGCTGGATTAGATACTCGGCTGATGCTCTCTTTTGTGTGTTCCCGCCTGCTATTACAAAGGCATCATTGAGGTGAGATTTGGGAAGACCAAGGGCTATTCTACCCATTTTTGTTAGATACCCATAAGTATGAGATACCGGATTGCCAAGTCCCTTGAGTTGGTTAACAAGCTTCCACCTGACCGTAGACATGAAGGTCTCAGTCTTGAACCCATTGGAAGGTCTTACATTGAACCTCAACTTCCCTTGTGATACCTGCTCGTGACACGTAGCGCATAGGGTAACCAGGTTCTCCGGCCTGTCCCCCCCTGTCTGCTTGGACACGATGTGGTGAACTTCCAAAACCTTGTCCTTGGATTTCCCTTTGCAGTGTTGGCAGGTGTGACCATCTCGGTAGAGGATATATTCCCTTATGTTCCAGAAGTCTTTTTGAGGACCGTTTTGGTACTCAATGCCAGATATTTTGGGGTCTTTGATCTTCTGAATGTCAAAGGCTGCAACCTCAATGTTGATCATAGAAATAGGCAATATCTCTTTTACCTGGCTGACAATCTTGATGTGGCTGTTGAGCTTATGCTGTATAGACGGAGCAAGCCAGCCTTCTGGCTTCTTCCTGTTCAGGAACCTCGGCTTTCTGTACCATGTCTTCCGACATCTTCTGGATCTGCGATATTGCCTGCGCTCGGAGTTGAGTTTTACGATGTCGGTCCTTAGATTAACTTCCGCTGTGTAGACCTCTTTCTTTTCTGTGACTGCCGAAAGCCCGATGTGACTGTAACCGCTGTCAACTCCGAGGGCGACCTCTTGGGTAAAGCTCCTTGTTGGAACAGTCCATTGGATAGTGAAGGGAGTCCTTTTAACTACCTTTGCCCTTCCCTCCTCTAGCAGGAGCCTTGCCTTCCTTGGCGAACAGGGCATTATTGGCTTTCCTTTGTGATTTAGAACATAGACCTGCATGTTCTCTCCTTTCAGAGTTAGTGCCGCATCGGGGGGTTAATGGAGGTTTTTAAGCCTGCCACACTGTCTCTACCCTCAAGACTGTTTAATAACAGGCCACAGTTGCATGGGACGTGCGGAATATCCCACGGTGTGTATGTATTTCTCTCCCTTAACTGCTGCATCCTACGATGCCCCCTTGTCAACCAGGCTTGTTTTCACAAGCCCCGTCCGTCAGGGCGGGGTAGTTGACGGTATCACCTCTGGTATTACTAAATGTATATATAAATTATAAAACAAATAGGATAAATAAACAAGATATGAAAGGGACTGATTTCCCAAGATCTCTTAAGAAGCAGTTCGGGGAATTCATAAAAACCTTTGCTCATCCGTCAACTATCAAAATACAAAGAGAGCTTACAAGATCCCTTCAGGTTTGTTCACAAGAATCTCATGGATACAAAGAATAATCGGAAATTGTTGCCAAGATCTCCAAAAATCTTCGGGTCAAGTTTCCATTTCCCCGCTTCACTGGCTAATTGAGTATCCCTCATAGTGACAAAAATGCTAAATTAGATACAGAATCCTCAATTCCGGCCGAGGAGCTAAAAAGAAGAGGGCACCGGGTCTTTCTCTGCACTTATGATCCCGCTTACCAGCAAGTTAGGGACCTCGGGTATGAGGTGTGGAAAAGCGAGCCGGAGATCGGTCCCTTCAACGCTCTGAGTTCTTATGACTTCGGAGTATGCATACGGCGCTACTTTCTTTGCTCCATGCGTAATTTCTTGAGGATGCCCAGCATGTTGAGGACCCAGATCCGATATATAAAGAAATTCGACCCGGATCTGGTTGTAAACGATGGGCACGTGGCTTCCCTCCTTGTGGCTTCCCTCCTCAGAAAGAAATGTCTTCTCATCCTCAACCAATCCAAGATCACCCCTCCCTCTTTTTCCATCTCTTACCAAATTCCCACTACTATAACGGGATTCTCCTTCAAAGTTGCCACCAGGCTGGCTTACCGAATCCTGGTTCCAGATTTTCCTCCACCCTATACTATCTGTAGAGAAAATCTGGAAACTTATGGGAGAGAGGATAAATTCGTATTCGTTGGGCCCATGATCAAATCCTGGGGTGAGATACCAGGTGCGCAGGCGGTGACTTCCGAGAGACAGGAACTCCAGGAGGAAAGTTCGGGAAAAGCATTTTTCGAGGAAATGGGAAAGGTAGGAATACTGGTTAGCCTCGGCGGAGGATCCGAGCTCGACCTCACTGCCCAAATAAGGGAAATAGCCCAGAAAAAGGATCTGAGATTTACAGTCATCAACAGCGGAAAGGAAGAGCGAGAAGGAAATGTGACCTTCATGGGTTTCGTCAAAGACCCTCTGTCCTATCTCCAAAAGAGCCACGCCCTCATTACCCATGGAGGCCACACCACTCTCATGGAGGCCATCAACCTGGGCATCCCCGTCATTGGAACAACGGTGAGAAACTCTCTGGAAAGGGAGAGGAACCTGAGATCTATGGAGAGACATGGCCTTGGAATTATCCTGGAGCCGAAGGAAATAAAGGACAAACTGGAGTGGGCCATCGGAGAGATCTTACAGAAAGAGTATCGGCTAAATTTGAAAAAGTTCAGAGAATCAGTCCGTGAATATGATGGAGTCAAAAAGGTGGCGGATATAGCTGAAGGGTTTAGCGAAAAACCTATTGTGTAACACAACATCTCAAGAAAATGGAATTCCAGCAGTCCATGTAGACAGTGTTAACTTTAGTATTATGTGAAATCTCCCAGATACCCCCTTAAAGCTCTAAGCAATTTCATCTACTAACTCCGCTTTCCCTAAGAGGAGGCAAATACTAAACCAATTTCTCAGGTAGATGAGTTTGAATAATTGACTTCGCCGATACCCTTGACAAACTACCCTCCATATGATAACCTGCCTCTAACAGATAAATAAGACTAGTCGTATAGACGTATATATGATCAACAGAGATAGCCCTCTACCTATTTATTACCAGCTTAAAGAGCTTATAAAGAAAGAGATCGAGACGCGTGGGTATGGGTATCATACCCAAATAGCTTCGGAGGCTGATCTTAGCGAGAAGTACAACATAAGTCGAATGACTGTTCGACAAGCCATCAACTGTCTAGTTAATGAGGGAGCTATCTATCGTATTCAAGGGAAAGGAACATTTGTAGCTCCCCCCAAAGTGCAACAAAACCTCGCTGAACTTACCAGCTTCACTCAGGAAATGTCCAAGCGCGGAATGAAGGCCATATCCCGTGTCCTATCCCTGGCAGTGGAAGATGCCTCGCCAGATATACGGCAAAAGCTGAATAGCGAGAAGATTATTCGAATCCACAGAGTCCGATTAGGAGACGGTGAGCCAATTGGTGTCGAGACGTCTCACATCCTCTACCCGCAGTTTAAATTTGTTCTAGTGGAGGATCTATCACGGGAATCCTTATACCAGCTTCTTGCCAATAAGGGTGGGGTGAAATTCAGCTACGCTATCCAAATGATGCAGGCCTCAGTGGCGGATGAGGAGCAAGCTCAATTGTTGAATATTCAGCCAGGGGCTCCGATTTTGGTAGATGATCGCCTAACTTTTATGGAGAAGGACATACCCTTCGAGTACGTTGAGGCGTTCTATCGAGGTGACCGCTACCGCTATGAGGTGAAGTTGGTTGCGCCAGAGACAGAACCCACTGAAGCTGCCCTTGGCATGACTTCAGATACCCAACTGCTCCCAAGGTAGGACTTTGTATCTCTACACTACATTGTGAATGCGTGCGGTTTAACGTACTGCCAAGAAATTTGATGGCTTCGTTCTTCAGGCTTGATGAAGGGGAATTATTCTCTAGAGTCAGGGTTATTTGTAAAGTCTATCAGTCTCCAGACTGGGTAGAACCGAGAACTTAAGGGTGAAACTGAGTGTGGCGCAAAATTTGTGTTGGCTTTAGTCCGAAGACAGATTTCAGGGAGAGAGTGAGTGTTTAATAGCGTATTGAATGGCCAAGGAGATATCCCTGTATGGATCGGCGTAGATGTGGGTGGAACGAAGGTACGTATTGGCCTCGTCACTTCGGACGGGCAAATTTTGGCGAGAGCAAAGGAGCTGACCACTCATGAAGGTGGTTCAGCCTTAGTAGAGCAGATTGTCAGGCTTGTTCGAAGAGTGATTGGTGAGTGTCATGATCGGCGGCCTCATATTCAAGCAATGGGCATCGGCTTGCCGGCCATTATTGATAGATCACGAGGGCTAGTCAGATGGATGCCTAACGTTCCGGGATGTGAAAATCTCCTCCTGGGCGAGCGTCTGAAGGAGACTTTACAGGTGCCTGTCTATCTTGAGTATGACGGACATACCGGAGTAGTTGGAGAACATTGGTGTGGAGCAGGAAAAGGTTTGCGAAATATTGCCTTTATCATCGTCGGTACGGGCATAGGAGGTGGGCTAGTTTTAGATAATCGTCTGTATAGAGGCACCGTAGGGGTAGCCGGCGCAGTTGGCTGGTTCGTTACGGATATACTTCAGCTTGATTGTACCGAGCCCTCACCTAAAGGGTGGCTGGAAACGTTAGCCGCCGGACCCGGCATCACAAGAAGGACTCTCGACTCCCTGCGTCAGACAAAGGAAGAAGAGTCCATTCTCAGGGAAAAGAGGGAAGCCGGCGAGATCACACCCGATGACGTCTTCCGAGCAACCCTTTGCGGGGATGTGCTGGCGGCCAGGATCGTGTCTGAGACAGGAAAACTTCTTGGAATGGCCATCGCCAATGTAGTCAGTCTTCTGGACCTACAGATGGTTATATTAGGCGGGGGTATAGGTTCTACTTCCTCCTCCCTCCTCACGAGTACAACGGAAATTGTAGAGCGCAACAGCCAACCTTTCGTAGCCCAGAATGTGGAGATTAGGAGAGCTGAGTTAGGAGAAGATGGGGGTATCCTGGGAGCAGCTAGACTGGCTATGTCGGACGCGGAGTCTTTGGCGGACTAACTTAGGCATAGCTAAGGTAATGCCCAATCCCATGAAAAGAAACGATGGATGGCGCTCTTTGGCGAATTAGCAGGAGAGCAATGGAAAGCGTGCCCAGTATTGGAAGGAGGAAAGACATAATGTCGGCGGAAAAGTGGTTTGATCACGCCCGGGAAGTTATTCAGAAGATTGAATCTACTCAAATGAAGAATATCAAGGCGGCGGCTGACCTCATGGCTACATCTATAGCAAATGGCCGGGTTGTGCATCTCTTTGGAGCCGGTCATTCTCACATCCCTGTCGAGGAAAGCTACCCCCGAACTGGCGGGTTTATTGGATACCATCCCATCACTGAGCTCAGCCTTTCTTATTTTACAAACGTAGTTGGCGATATGGGAGTCCCTCAGTTGAGTTTTCTGGAACGGCTATCAGGATATGCCGAGGCAATTCTACAAAATTATAGGCTTGAACCAGAAGATACGATGCTCCTATTCTCCCATTCAGGTGTGAATAATGTGGTCTTGGAGATAGCCATAGGTGCTAAAGAGCGAGGCTTGAAAGTGATTGCCGTGACCTCCTTGGAACATAGTGCAGCTACGCAGTCGCGCCATCCTAGCGGGAAGAAACTTTACGAATTGGCCGATGTTGTCGTTGATACGTGTGTCCCGCTCGGAGACAGTATGGTCGAGATCAATGGCCTAGAGCACAAGGTAGGTCCGGGTTCAACGTTGAGTTTTGTAGTTGTAGTCAATGCCATTAATGCTCAGGTGGCAGAGAATCTGGTGCGGATGGGAAAGCCTCCTCTGGTCAGCGTGACCCTAAATATATCGGGAGATGAAGGAGCAGAGGAGCATATGCAAAAGGTGTGGGAGGCCTATAAGAGGGAAGTGAAGGCCAAAGTAATCTAAAAGCGTCTCTCGGCTGAGAGAGTTCGCGACCAGATATGCAGTGAGCGAATTGGATAATCTGCTGGAGATCTCTTTGGGCTTGGATGTCTCCAGATATGGAAGACTTAGACACGAACTCTAGTCGTCATTGAGAACGTCTTCTAGGCCGAAGCCAAGATCGTTTAAAAATCGCTGAACTCAAGGAAGGTTTCCATGAGCAACAACGTTAGAATCCGCCCTTACCAGGGAGGGGAGGAAGCCAGCTTAGTGGCTCTGTGGAATAAATGCCTGGTTCGTGATCCCATAACCATCAATGCTTTTTTGAGGAAAGTCGTTCTCGATCCTAATTTTGATCCTGTCACCGCGGCTGGCTGCTACGTCGCTGAAGATAACGGTACGCCTCTTGGGTTTATTCGATCGGTAGTCAGAACATATCCTAATGACGGCCTGGGGTTAGAGGAGGACAGAGGTTGGATTTCCGTAATTTATGTAGATCCGGCCTACAGGCGACGGCACATAGGTACAGCCCTTCTGGAAAAGGCTCTGGATTTCTTGAGAGAAAAGAACAGGCGTATTGTTATTGTCTGTGGCCTTACCGGATCTGCACCAGGCTATGTTTTCCCGGGAGTTGACATTGATACCTATGTAGATGCTTTTCATTTCTTCAAGGCGGCTGGTTTTGAGGTTGACCACTACCCGGTCAGTATGGAACGCGACTTGCTCGATTTTGCCGTTCCGGACTGGGCCAAAGAACTGGAAACAAAGTTTAACAGTGCTGGCATAGCCATTCAGCCCCTGAACCAGACCCTTGTAAAAGCCCTTCTGGCCTTCTTGCGAGAGAATTTTCCAGGTGACTGGGGCACGGAGGCACGAGATAAACTACGTAGGGGAAGTCACTTGGACGAGATTATAGTGGCAATCGACAACGACAGAGTGCTTGGCTATTGCCAATATGAAGGTGAGCACTTCGGCCCATTTGGTGTATCAAAGGAGATGCGGGGCCAAGGTCTTGGGGCCCTACTCTTTTGTAAAGCTGCTGCAGCCATAAAAGCTAAAGGTGGCAAGAAACTCTGGTTTCATTGGGCTGACGAAGATGCCGCTCGCTTCTACGAAAGACAAGGTATGCGAATTACCAGAAGATATGCCATTATGACAAATTTTTTATAACCAGAGTCTCTTGTCTTTTGAAGATGAGCTTGGTAAGAAGACGCACTTTTAACTACCTATAGCAACTTATTTAGATGTTTTTCGTCTCTGAAAAACGGCCTTGTCAAGAAAGGGTGGAGGCTGGGTCTAGATGAGCAAGCAACATCATCTTATTTTCTTCAATGCCCATGCTGGCGATGGAGAGTACACCGCGGGCGGGGTGGCTGCTCTTTACGCCACGCGGGGTCATAAAGTCACCTTTGTTCACCTGACTCTAGGAGAAAAGGGTAATCCAACCCTTTCCGCGGTGGAATACGCTCAAAGGAAGCGAGAGGCCAGTCAAGCTGCCGCTCGAGTTTTGAAAGCTGATACCCTGTTTCTGCCCTACCAGGACGGCGAACTTCCAGCGAGTGAAGAAGTAAGAATGAGAGTATGTGACACTATCAGGGAGCTCAGGCCAGACATAATTATCACTCATTGGAAAGGCAGCTTTCACAAAGATCATATCAATGCCCACCAGGTAGTTATGGAAGGAGCCTTTTATGCAGCCCTACCTGGAGTGGAACGAGAATTGCCTGCCCACAAAGTCACCAACGTCTATTTTACGGAGAACTGGGAAGACCGTGATGGTTTCCGAATCGATCTATCGGTTAATATCACCGACGGCTATGATTTGTGGATGGAGGCCCTGACGGCATTCGAGGCCGAGCGAAGGCCGTTAGTCAGTTTTCCCTACAAAGATTATTATGCCGCGTTGGCCCGGATTCGCGGCGCAGAAGCTGGTGTGACTTATGCTCAAAGCTTTATGCTCCCAAAGATCTCTCGAACCCGTTGTGTACCCGAGTTTCCTGAAGATGAGCCAGCCATCATATTCTAGAAGGAGACGAAAGTATTGAAGCACCTTGATTCATATGTCCTTGGAGTGGATGGTGGAGGAACTTCTACCCGCGCTGTGGCTTTCTCCCTAGGTGGGGAAGTTCTAGGAGTAGGCGTAAGTGGAGGATCAAATCCTAATTTCATAAGCAGAAAAAAAGTAGTCCCAGTGTTGGCTGAAGTGATAAATTCGGCGTGTGGTAAAGCAAGTGAGAAAGGGCTGACTTGCGCTGGGGCAGTTCTCGGTATAGCTGGAGCGGGCCGAGGCAAATTTGGATTTAAATTATCAGAGATTGTCCCATCTCTGCTGGGCAGTCCACCAGTGATGCTCGAAAGTGATGCCTATATTGCCTTACGTGGTGCTTTGCTGGGAAAACCAGGGGTGATAGTCATTGCGGGCACAGGGTCTATCGCCTTCGGCATCGACGAGCGAGGAGAGAGACGAGCGGCCGGCGGATGGGGGCCAATGTTTGGGGATGAGGGAAGTGCTTACGACCTTGCTCGAAAAGGGATTACAGCCTGTCTACGGGCATATGATGGCCGGGGAGACAAAACTATCATGACCAAAGTCTTGCTCGAGCAGACCAAATGTGGATCGCTGGAAGTCGCAACTGAGGCTCTACATAGACAGTCTGAACGAGCGGAGATTGCCCAGCTTTGCTCCATTGTCTTTGAAGCAGCCTCTTGTGGGGATAAGGTAGCTAGAGGTGTAGTGCGCCAGGCGGTCGCGGAGTTAGTTCTGAGCGTTGAGGCTGTTTTGGCTGATCTTTCTTTTCCAGAAAACAGCCCAAAAGTGGCTCTATCTGGAGGTGTATTCCAGAACTCTTGGCTAAGAGAAAGTTTTGAGCGGCAGCTAAAAGAGAGACTTCCAGGAGTCGAGATTGTCGATCCTTATCTTCCCCCGGTGGCTGGGGCGGTCATGGAGGCTCTGCAAATGGCGAGGGTAGGGGTCGACGAACCAGCCCTTGAGAATCTCAAGAAGCTTTGGAACATCTACCGGGCTAATAATGCGCCGCTTAAGGGAGGAAAACAGAAAGATGAGTCGACAGGGGATATTTCTTAAAGAAGCAGTGCAACTGATTAGAACCGTTGAGAGCACCCAGTTGGAGGATATAGAAAAAGCGGCCAGCCTTATTGCCGATTCTCTCGCCCAAGGGGGAATTCTGCATATCTTTGGAAGCGGACACTCCCATGCCGTAGCGGCGGAAGCAGTCAACAGGGCTGGTGGTCTTGTCTGTGTCCAGCAGATCGTCGATCCCACTCTAGGCAAAGCAGAGCGTCTGGAGGGATATGCGCCCATGCTTCTGGGACAGTACGACGTTCGAGAGGGAGAATGCATCATTGTCATCTCGAACTCTGGTGTAAACGCTGTACCAGTGGAGATGGCCCTTGAGGCCAAAACACGTGGTCTAAAAGTGATTGCCATAACTTCTCTTGAACATTCCCGATCTGTTCCCTCGCGTCATTCTAGCAATAAGCATCTTTTTGAAGTTGCTGATGTAGTTATCGATAACTGCGGCATTCGGGGAGATGCTGCAATCGAGATCCCAGGTGTACAAACCAGAGTTGGGCCTACCTCTGCTTTAGCGGGTATCGCCATAATAGAGGAAGTGGTCTGCCAAACAATCCATCGCCTTCTGGAGCGGAATGTTGAGCCCCCTGTCTTAATCAGTAGTAATGTTCCGGAAGGCGACAAACATAACAGAGAGCTTAGAGCAAAGTATAAAGAGAGAATCCATTTTCGGTACTGAGGAGGTGATGGGCTGAAATGGCGTAATCGCAAAAGTGACTAGTGGGCTGTGTCCCGGAAAGAGGGGGTGGTCAAAATGGGCTAGAAATCGCTTGAAAAGAAGTCATTGGGACAATTTGTCGATAGCTGGCTTCAGTGGTTGAACATTCAGCCGCCAAGAATGAAGACAGGTATCCAGACTAAGTTAGGGAGGTTTAAAGTGAATGCAAATTGGGTAAAACTATTAACAGTTATGGTGGTGACGCTAGTGTTGTTTACAGGATTATCAGCCTGCCGGCCGGCTCCAGTAGAGGAAGCCGCTCCGTCAGAGGAAGTTACCCCTGAGAAGGCAGCGCCGGAAGAGGAAGTCAAACTCGTGTACTACAACTGGACAGCAGCAGAGATTCCAGGCGAAGATGAACTGGTCCGTCGCTTTGAGGCTGACAATCCAGGAATCAAGATTGAACTGGTGACGGGCCCTTATGAGCCGCACCACGACAAAATTATCTCGATGACCCAGGCCAAAAATCCTCCGGACGTGTTCCAGCTTATCCCGGAGTACCTGGTCACGTTTGCGGTCAATGACGTTGTCGCTCCACTGGACGAGTTCGTTGCACAGCAAGGGGGCGAGGGGTTCTTGGATCAATACCTGGACGCTGGGATAGCAATGTCTAGATGGAATGGGAAGCTTTACGCGCTCCCATGGCGCTTTGGTTGTTCGGCCATGTACATTAATACAAAGAGGTTCCAGGATGCGGGTGTCGAGATTCCCAACGGTGAGACCTGGACTTGGGATGAGATGCTGAAGGTTGCCAAGGAGCTGACCGATCCTGCTAAGAAGCAGTACGGATTCGGCTATTCGGGGGCCAAAGACAACCGCGGGACTTCGTGGGAGTGGTTTGGTTTCCTCTTCCAAAACGGTGGCCAGATGATCCAAGATGGGAAGGCTGCCTTCAACTCGCCGGCTGGCGTTGAGGCCTTCGAATGGTGGGTCAGCCTCTATCGTGACCATAAGGTCACTCCTGAGGGTACACCGGCTCTAGGAGATAAGGACCTGGCTGATATGCTCGGTCGTGGCGACGTCGCCATGTGGCAGAACGGCCCGTGGTGGATTGTGCTTCTTCAGAAGGGCTATCCTGACCTAGAGTTCACCACCATTCTCTTGCCGAACAGGGTGCAAGATGGTTCCTCTGCAGGTGGGACACTGCTGGCAATCTCTCCTCAGAGCAAGCATAAGACCGAGGCCTGGAAGTTTATCTCTTACATGACCAGCGAATCCACTTTGCGCGAGTGGTCTAAGAGAGGCAACTTCATGCCGCCTAACAAGGCTGTTCTGAAGGACCCGATGTTCCAGGAGCCCCCAATGAAGGCCTTTACGCAGCAGGCTTTGTTGCCGCATACGTATACCATTGGTTCCATCCCGGAGTCGGCCGCGTTATTTGACATCCTCCAAAGCTACATGCAGATGGCATTTCTTGGCGAAATGGCACCCAAGGAGGCTCTGGATCAAGCAGCACAAGAATGGGATGCAATTCTTGCTGAGTACTACTAATACCTAGATGGCAACACGTCCTTGCCAGATAGGCCGAACGGATCAGATAAGGTCTCGTGTTTGCGGCACGTGAGTCAGGCAAAAAACGGGATTCACCTCCATAACAGGGAGGTGAATCCCGTAGAAATATGGGCGTTTACAACACTTGAGTTAATCTTAGATATAAGAATCCCTAGCGAGAACAAGACCAGCAACTTCTTGAAAATGGAGATCGGTAACAATGAGATTGCAAGATAAAGTTGCCTTAATTACTGGCGCGGGGAGCGGTCAGGGGCGAGCAGCAGCTCTCTTATTTGCTAGAGAAGGGGCCAAAGTCGTGGTTGCTGATAACAGAGCTGATGCTGGCCAAGAGACAGTTTGGATGATACGAAACGGCGGCGCGGAAGCTACCTTTGTTCAAACTGATGTTTCTGTAGCTGGTGATGTGGAAAACATGGTCAATTTTACTCTCCATACGTACAGTAAGCTTGACATACTGTATAACAATGCAGGTATTTTGTGGTTTGATAAAGATACCGTAGTTACTACCATCGAAGAACAGGTTTGGGACAGAATAATTGCAGTTAATTTGAAGGGAGTCTATTTAGGCTGTAAATATGCTATTCCCGTAATGATCAAGAACGGCGGCGGTTCTATTATTAACACCTCATCTATTGCTGGACTCAAGGCGTCCTGGTTTCATGCTTATGCAGCGGCTAAGGCAGGGGTTATTGCTCTTACTCGATCAGCAGCTGTAAGCTTTGCGCCGTACAAGATCCGCGTTAATGCCATATGTCCGGGCTCCATTCGAACGCCTATGATTGAAGACTTTATAAAGGATTCACAAAGATTGCAAAACGTGCTTGATAACACACCTATTGGTAGAATCGGTACTCCCGAAGACGTTGCTTATTTGGCTCTGTACCTGGCTTCTGATGAGTCTGTTTTTATGACTGGAGCAGTATTGCCCATAGACGGAGGGTGGAGCGCTACGTGAGCGTAACTTAGCCTAGAGAAAGTGGAAGCTTTTTCTGAGAAGTATTGGTTGAGAAAAGAGTTACTTTGTGACAAGGGGAGAGATCAGGAAAGAGGTGTTTAAAAGAATTACTTTGGTTACCATGCAGACGACGGATTGGTAGTGATAAGGTGTTTCTTTTGCGAAAGATAACAAGAATCATAATCAATAACGCTAATCCTAAATCCGGACCACTCCGGGTGGGAACGCATGAGAGTTGGACGACTCCCTGTGGCTAGAGCTGGGGTACTCTTGAAAAGACGTGTGAGCGGAGGTTACTGGTTTGTTGCGCCTGCGATCTTGTACTTCCTCCTACTCTCCGTCTACCCAATGATCGATGTCATCCGGATGAGTCTGTATAGCAAGACAGGTATCTTTAGCGGTATCGCTAATTTCCAACGGGCTGTGCACGATCCTCTCTTCCTCACGGCATTAAGACAGACAATCATCTTTGCCGGCTTGAGTGCTTTATTTCATATAGGCATTGGGCTAATGCTTGCCACCATCCTGAACCAGCCCATGAACCGATTATTCCGCACAATTGCACGATCCGTGATTATGCTTCCCTGGTCTATTACGCCTGTGGTCGTCGCCGTCATGTGGCGCCTAATTTACCACCCACACCTTAGTATTGTCCCAACGATCCTGGAAGGGCTAGGCTTCAATATTTCATGGGCGTTGCTGGCCAGCCCACAATGGGCGCTGCCTGCCGTGACCGTTGCAAATATTTGGTTCTCTTTACCTTTCTACATGCTCATGATCCTAGCTGCCATTCAGGGTATTTCCCCTGAACTCTACGAGGCGGCGAGCATGGACGGAGCAACACCCTTTGGGTGTTTTCGCTTTGTGACACTTCCTGGAATACGGAACACACTGGTCACGCTAAGTATCTTCGACATTGTCGGCGCTTTTATCTTCTTCGACCTTATTTGGATCATGACCCGGGGAGGCCCTATGAATAGTACAGAAGTTCTAGCGACCTACAGCTATAAAATGGCCTTCGTGCGGCACGACTTCGGCTATGCCAGTACAATTGCACTACTCATGTTTCTAGTAATGCTAGTCATTAGCTCAATGCTGCTTCTCTTGGTGAGAAGAGAGTAGCCGAACTGACACGTTTCGAACGCATTGGAGATAGAATGAAACGCAAAACCTTGCCGCGAGTCCTCGTCCATATATCAGCCGCATTGGCGGCTGCCTTGATGCTCTTGCCAATTTATTGGGTAATTTCGTTGTCATTACGTCCGCTCGGAGAGACCTTCGTCCCGACCTTGATACCACGGGAGGCCACGTTGGCGGCATATCAGGATATCTTCACCAACGTTGCGTATCTTTTACCCTTCCGCGCCAGTCTAATTGTGGCCTCGATTTCTATGTTACTTTCCTTATTCTTAGGTGTCCTGGCTGCTTATGGCTTGTCGCGGTACCGCTTTAGTGGACGGAGTGCTGTGCTGCTCTTTGTATTGAGCAACAAAATGTTTCCACCTGTACTGCTTGCTATCTCATACTTTGTCCTTCTTAATAGAGTAGGTCTTTATG
Source organism: uncultured Actinomycetota bacterium (assembly GCA_964469465.1). Taxonomy (GTDB): domain Bacteria; phylum Actinomycetota; class Humimicrobiia; order Hakubellales; family Hakubellaceae; genus Hakubella. Next base: position 10,945 of record CAYYBB010000008.1, on the reverse strand, counting down.
ATAGCCTGCTGGGGATTATCTTAACAGACACTGTGATTACCCTGCCTTTTTCTCTCTGGATGATGCGTAATTACCTTGATACGATTCCCCGAGAATTGGATGAAGCCGCGATTGTGGATGGGTGCAGCCGACTAGGCGCTCTGTTCCGCGTAATCCTGCCTGTAAGCGCACCAGGTCTGGCCGCAACGGCGGTCTACTGCTTTGTCTTGGCATGGAATGAGTTTCTATTTGCCTATACGTTCACTAGCTCACCTAACCGACGGGTGGTCACTATTGCGATTATGACATTATTGGGTGAATTCTGGACTGATTATCGCGCTCTACTGGCCTTCTCGGTCCTCTTCTCTATACCGATTATGCTCATATTTGTAGCGATGCAAAGATATCTCATCCGGGGGCTTACCGCAGGAACCGTGAAGTAGACTGAGGGTCGCGAAATGTGCTTCCATGCTATGGCATCACAGACACCAGCTAATATTATGCGACCACTAAGAGGAAAGGAGAAATCGAAATGGGAAAGTTGGACGGAAAGGTAGCACTAATCACTGGAGCAGCTACCGGCTCGGGTCGCGCGATGGCCATCCTTTTCGCACAGGAGGGCGCAAAGGTTATCGTGGCTGACAACAATGTCAAGGAAGGGGAGGCGACCGTTCGCAGCATAGTGGAAGCTGGTGGCGATGCCATCTTTGTGAAAACTGACGTTAGTGAAGAGGCAAGTGTCAAGCACATGGTTGAGGTTGCTCTTCATACGTATGGTAGGATCGACGTTCTCTGTAACAACGCTGGGGTTGGGCTTATGCGCTATGTTCCGGATATGACGGAAGAGGAGTGGGACTGGTTGATAAATATTAACCTGAAGGGTGCCTTTCTGGCATGCAAGTACGTAATCCCGCAGATGCTCAAGCAAGGTGAGGGCGCAATTGTAAACACTTGCTCTGGAGCCGCCCACGTAGGCACACAGAAATCCGCTGCTTACTGTGCCTCTAAGCACGGACTTCTGGGTTTGACTCGGGCGCTGGCCCTAGACTATGCTCGAAGTAACATCCGTGTCAATGCAGTCTCGCCTGGCGTCGTCGACACGCGGTTCGCGATGAAGGTGTGGCAGGACTCAGAGGATCCAGATCAAGCCCGCCGGCTCACTGAGGAGGCCCATCCGATAGGGCGAATCGCTCGGCCGGAAGAAGTAGCTAAGGCGGTTCTCTTTCTGGTCTCGGATGATGCCTCTTTTGTTACAGGCGCTTCGCTCGCGGTAGACGGCGGGTACACGGCACAATGAACCGCTTACTGTGTTTTCGACAATTCGGGGAATCTTACAGCTTTCTTTCCTTGAACCCGTTGAAGGTTTCTTGGGACGCCCATATTGTCTAGCCATGAGATAAATATAAGGATATTATGATAGTGCTTTCTCATTCTGGCATTAATCCGATGGTCATCAATGTTGCCTTGGAGGCAAGACAACGCCATATATATCTTTAGTGGACATGGCCTCTGTTGAGCACTCGAAGTTAACGGCAGCCTGACACACTATGAGCTCCACTTCCTTGAGCTATGCGACGTGGTAATTGATAATTACGTCCCTCAGGGAGATGGGCTGACCACCCTCGAGGGCGCTGGAGGCAAAGTTGGCCCAGCCTCCACTGCGGCAGCCGTGGTCATCATTGACGCTTTAGTCGTCGAAGTAGTCGGGCGGTTGAAAGACCGAAGAATTACTCCCCTCGTCAATCCAACCATGAACGTAACCAGGGAAGCTGAAGCAGTTAGTAAGATAAGGGATATCTTATCCAAATATCCTCGGAGAGTGCTTCGTTACTAATAACCGGGATGAAGAAAATTGATAGATAAGTATCTACTCAGAGATCTTGAGAGAATTGTCGGACCCACCCGTCTCCTTACCCAAAAGGAAGACCTCTTCTGTTATTCTTACGATGCTACCCGCCTGGAAGTGCTACCCGAGGCTGTGGTCCGGGTAGTTAATGAGGGCGAAATCTCCAGGATTGTTAAATTGGCCAACAAACTTGCCTTCCCCCTGGTTCCCCGCGGCGCGGGAACTGGCCTTAGCGGAGGAAGTGTTCCCGTTCCAGGAGGAGTCGTTTTAGATCTGACCTTGCTGGATAAGATTTTGCAAGTAAATGCCAAAGACCTTTGGCTGCGGGTGCAGGCTGGGGCGGTAACCGAGCAGGTGGACAGTGCTGCTTCCAGCTATGGCCTTTTCTACCCTCCCGATCCGGCCAGTTATCAGTCTTCCACAATTGGTGGCAATATTGCCGAAAATGCTGGGGGATTGCGCGCCCTAAAATACGGGGTAACTCGCAATTATGTTTTGACCCTCAAAGTGGTTCTTCCCGGCGGTGAAATAGTTAGCCTTGGCCACCAGACCTTGAAGGATGTGGCTGGCTACGATCTGGTCAGTCTTTTTTGTGGCAGCGAAGGTACCCTGGGGGTCATTGTCGAGGCTACCTTGAAGCTCTTGCCTATCCCTCCGGCCCGAAGGAGCGCCCTGGCTACTTTTACTCAACTGGAGAGGGCAGGGCAAGCGGTTCAGGACATCCTGAGCCAAGGAGTTATCCCCGCCACCTTAGAAATCATGGATAGAACCACCATCTTGGCCGTGGAAGACTATCTGCATCTCGGCCTTCCTTGTGACTGTGAGGCCATCCTTCTGGTCGAAGTGGACGGGTCGGAAGAGACCGTTGAGGGGGAGATAAAGGAGGTCCTGGCCGCCCTTCAGGTAGCCAAAGCTAGCTCCGCCCGCCTCGCTCAATCGGAAGAGGAAAGAGAGGAGCTATGGCAGGCCAGACGAGCCGCTCTGGCCGCTTTAGCCCGCCTCAAACCTTCAACCATTTTGGAAGACATCACTGTTCCCCGCTCTCAAATCTCAGCCCTGCTTTCTACCCTAACCAAAATAGGCCAGAGCTACCAGCTTAGCATTGGCCTTTTTGGTCACGCCGGGGATGGCAATATGCACCCCACCATCCTGACCGATTTAAGAGAAGAAGCTGAAGTCAGGAAGGTCGAGGCGGCCACAAAAGAGATGTTTGAGGTAGCCCTAGCCTTAGGAGGAACCATCTCTGGCGAGCATGGGATTGGCCTGACCAATCATAAATATCTGCCTTTAGGTGTTGATCCTGCGGTCATTAGTGTCATGCGAGAAATAAAGAGAAGTATTGACCCCCAGAACGTCCTCAATCCAGGAAAGATTTTCCCTTAAATGTTAACCCAGATCTCCTCCTCTTTAGAGCTCCAGGAAGAAACCTTTCGCTGTATGCGCTGTGGATTTTGTCAGTCCCTCTGTCCCATTTACCGCGAGCTTAAGGATGAGCGCCTGTATGCTCGAGGAAGAATGGCCCTGATTGAAGCCTATGCCAAGGGAAAGATAGGTCTAAGCCCAGAGCTTAGGCGAAGACTCTATTTCTGTCTGGAATGTCGATGGTGCGAATCTGGCTGTCCCAGTGGGGTAAAAATCTCTAAAATAAACACAGCCCTTAAGGAAGAGGCGGTCCGAAGAGGTCAGCTCTCCTGGTCAAAACGTCTTATCTTTCGCCATCTTCTTCCGGCTAATCGGCGCTTTGAACTTGTGGTCAGGTTTGGCCGCTGGTTTACCCACCACCTTCTTGGGGATCTTCCTCAGGAGAGTTGGCTGCGCCATCTTCTTCCCCTTCTGGGCTTGGATCCAAAAAGAGTTTTGCCTCCCCTTGCTCCACATCCCCTCCTCACTTTCAGCTTGGGGGGCCTTGATCCACTGAATCTCACCAGAGAAGGAGACTATATCTATATGGAGCGTAGGGAAAGTCCCCTCAGACTACTCTATTTCCCTGGCTGTGGGGCCAAGTATCTTTACCCCAATATTATCAGTTCTACCCTTCAGGTCTTAGGGGCCATGGGCATGTCGGTGTGGATACCTCTGGATTTCTTATGTTGCGGAGCGCCAGTTAAAGCTTCCGGGGACAGAGCAACCTTTAACAAACTCAGTAGCCACAACCTGAGTCTCTTTCAAAGAATCGAAGTGGATGGGATAGTGACTACTTGTGGAACCTGTGGGTTGACTTTCAAAGAAACCTACACCCAAAAGATGGGTTTAACTCTTCCCATCTATGACATCTCTCAAGTTCTGGACCGCTGGGGCCCTCCAGAGCTAGAAGAAATGGAGGCCTTAGTTACTTATCATGATCCTTGTCATTTGAGTAGAGGCCTGGGTATCTGGAAAGAACCCCGCCAGATGCTTACCTCCATTCCAGGAATCCGGTATGTTGAGATGGAGGAGGCAGACAGTTGTTGTGGTTGTGGCGGTCTTTTTACCCTCTCTCATTATGCTGTAGCCCAAAAGATTAGAGAAAGGAAACTTGAGCATATTCGCCACAGCCAGGCCCAGATTGTAGCTACTGGATGTCCTGCCTGTATTGTGCATCTTTCTGAAGGGCTCTCCCTAAGCAAAGACCATATCCCAATCCTTCACCCGGTTGAATTAGTAGCTAGAGCCCTTAAGGATACCAACAAAGGGAATGCTTTGGGGGAAGCGAAATTGACCTGAAACCTTGCTCTAAGGTTTCAGGTTGAGGCAATTCGGACTCTTGAATAAATTTTCTTTATCAGGTATTATCAACCAAGAATAACATCTCTGAAAAGGATAGCCTTTTCATAACATCAAAATAAATATAGCACAGCTGTTTGGTGGGAGAGAGCTGCAGAGACAGCCGCCGAAGGGGCAAGGCGAAGGAGCCCAAACTCTCAGGCAAAAGGACCATCAAACTGTAGACCTTCTGGAGAGTCAGGTTAAGAGCCAGAAACACTCGTTAGTGTCAGCTCAGTTGTCGACTGGCGGGTCGGGCTAAGAACCTAGCACCGAAGGGGTTAAATCTCTCAGGTAAAAGGACAGAAGGAAACTTAAGAGGTTTCCTTGTGTCCTTTTTGTTTTTGCGGAAAAGATGGCTTCAAGCCTTGCGGCTGACGATTATAGAAGGTTACAGGAGGTGTTGTACGTCAACTACCACCAGCTAAAGCAAGTGGCTTGTATCCGGGCAATGCCCGATACAATAGGCCGGTTGACAGACGGCCCGCCGGCGACGCATATAGCCTCACCAGCAAGATACGGAGGTAATCCGACGTTGAACATTTTACGCAACCAACGCTTCCTGATTGCAACCTCCTATGTCCAGTTCTCAAAGTGCGAGACGGTTCCTCCACTTGATGGAGTGCCTTTGCACAAATATATTATAGCATAGAAACGCTAAACAAGAAAGGAGGAAAGCGACTTCCTCCCGCTGCTAAAGTAGCGGGTTTCTGTCGCTGAAGTTCTATGAACTATCTCCCCCACACCGATGAAGAAAGAAAGTCCATGATGGATTTTATCGGTATTCAAAGCGAGGAGGAGCTTTTTTCATCTATTCCCGAAAACCTCAAAGACTTCCAAATGGACCTGCCTCGACCTCTCAGCGAGACGGAACTCGTGGCGGAGCTGAAAAGGATTGCCGCTAAGAACAGAACCGTAGAGGACAGAGCTTGTTTCCTGGGAGCCGGAACCTACCGCCACTTTATTCCCAGCGCCTTGGAGGCAATCATCTCCAGAGCAGAATTCTACACCTGCTATACCCCATATCAACCAGAAATAAGCCAGGGTACCCTTCAGTCTATTTTCGAATTCCAGACAGCCATATGCGAACTGACGGGTATGGACGTAGCTAATGCCTCTATGTATGATGGTGCCACTGCGGTTGCTGAGGCGGCTCTGATGGCTATAAGGGTTACCGGGCGCAGTCGAATCGTGGCCTCAAAAGCCCTTCACCCCGAATATCTTTCTGTGGTAAAGACCTATCTTCGAGGGCCAGGAGCGGAGCTCCGAGAATCTCACCTGGCCGACGGAGCGGAGGATCTGGAAACCATCGAGGAGTTCATGGATGGCGAAACAGCAGCTTTTGTGGTCCAGGTCCCCAACTTTTTCGGGATCGTTGATAATCTGACTGAAATATCAAAAGCAACCAAGGGCCGGGGGGGACTTCTAATAGTCTGTACAGACCTCATCTCGCTGGCCGTCTTAAAGCCTCCAGTTGAATATGGTGCTGATATTTGTGTTGGGGACGGCCAGCCTGCTGGCAATGCCCTTTCTTTTGGAGGGCCTCATGTCGGCTTTTTGGCAGCAAAAGAGGAATATCTGCGGCAGATGCCGGGAAGGATTGTGGGTGAAACCCTGGATTCAAGGGGTGACAGAACCTTTGTCCTCACCCTTCAGGCCAGAGAACAGCACATAAGGCGGGAGCGAGCCACCAGCAATATCTGCTCCAATCAGGCCCTGAATGCCCTGGCCGTTACGGTCTATCTCTCCCTCCTGGGTCGGACGGGCCTGAGGACGGTGGCGGAACACTGCCTGCAAAAAGCCTACTTTCTGGCAGAAAAAGTTACAGAGGTGCCGGGATTTAAGTTCACCTTCGAAAAACCCTTCTTTAGGGAGTTCGCCCTAACCTGCCCTATAGAAAGCTCCGAGGTGAATAGAATGCTTCTGAAGAGGGGTATAGTTGGCGGCTTTGAGCTGGCCAGGTTCTTTCCCGATCTGGACAAAGAGCTTCTTCTCTGCGCCACCGAGCTAACCACCAGAGAAGATATAGAGAAGCTAGCCAGCGCCATTAAGGAGGTTAAGGAGGCGGGATTCCCATGAAGCAGAAGCCGATAAGTGATGTCTTCGTGAAACCCAGTCTATCTCTCGGAGTCAAGGTGGCTTAGCAATTAAGGAGGCTTAATCGCCATGAAGCAGGAGCGGATAAGTGACCTCACGGTAGAACGCAAGCCCATAAGTGATGTTGCCACGAAGCGTAAGCTAATATTTGAGAAAGGCAAAGGTGGCCACCGCGGCTACTCCCTTCCCCAACTGGATGTGCCGGAAAGGCCCATTGAGGAACTTTTGCCCAAAAACATCCTTCGGGATGAAGATCCTCACCTTGCCGAAGTGGATGAGCTTACGGCTGTCAGGCACTATACCAAACTTTCCCAGATGAACTATAGCGTGGATACCGGGTTTTATCCCCTGGGTTCTTGCACCATGAAATACAATCCCAAGGTAAACGAAAAAGTAGCCAGGTTGGAAGGCTTGGTCCACCTCCATCCCTACCAGCCGGAAGAGGAGATTCAGGGAGCCCTGGAAGTAATTTATACTCTGGAGAGGCTGCTGGCGGAGATAACCGGGATGTACCGGGGAACCCTCCAGCCTGCAGCCGGAGCTCACGGGGAGCTTACCGGAATGCTCATCATAAAAGTCCATCAGATGAAAAAGGGCGAAAAAAGGACCAAGGTCCTGGTCCCAGATTCAGCTCACGGCACGAACCTGGCCACAGCCAAGATGTGCGGATACAGCGTGGTGGAGCTTAAATCTAATCAAAAGGGCCAGGTAGACTTGAAGCTTCTGGAAGAGGCCCTGGATAAGGATGTAGCTGCTTTTATGTTAACCAACCCAAATACTCTGGGCCTTTTCGAGGAAAACGTGATCAGAATATCCGAAATGGTCCACCGTGTCGGGGGGCTCCTCTACCTTGATGGCGCCAACATGAATGCCATCATGGGCTACGCCAGACCCAGAGATATGGGATTTGACGTAGTCCACCTCAACCTTCACAAGACCTTCTCCGCGCCTCACGGAGGCGGTGGTCCAGGCTCGGGTCCCATTTTTGTAACCGAAGAACTGGAACCTTACCTTCCCGTCCCCGTTATAGAAAGAAGGGGCGACCACTATACCCTTGACTATGGCCGTCCCCTGTCTATTGGTAGAGTTAAAGCCTTTTACGGAAACTTCAACGTTTTTGTGAAGGCCCTGGCCTACATCCTTACCATGGGGGCTGAGGGGCTGAAGCAGGCCAGCTTTGACGCAATTCTCAACGCCAACTACCTGAAAGAAAAACTCAAAAAGTCTTATTACCTGCCCTATGATTTTCCATGCATGCACGAGTTTGCCCTCTCTGGCGAGTGGCAGGCCAGGAAGGGAGTCAAAACTCTGGATATAGCCAAGAGGCTGATGGACTTTGGCTTCCATCCGCCAACAGTGTATTTCCCTCTCATTGTTAAAGAGGCGTTGATGATAGAGCCTACTGAGACTGAGAGCAAAGATACTTTAGATGCTTTCGCTGAAGCTATGATAAAGATAGCCCAGGAAGCTGACTCAACACCAGAAACAGTTCAAAGTGCTCCCGCAACCACCCCCATAGGGCGGCCTGATGAAGTTAGAGCGGCAAGAAATCCAGTTCTGAGGTGGGAGTCGTAGGAGGAGTAAGGTGAAATTGGAGTATCGGCATAGGTTGTTATATAGACGGCCCTCTACATCTTCTTGTTCGATAAACTGGATACAATCTTTGGCCTCTTGGGTCTAAGCTCTCCTCTCAAATCCACCCCTTCAAATCCCGGTAGTTATATTTCATGCATAAAATGTAAGCTAATTGCTGATTACCTTTATACAAAATGTAAGCCAGTGCCTGTCAAAGGAGTCGCGCTCTGGCCTGGCTCCGACCGGGCTAATATCCGGCCCCAATGCCGTCTGGCAACCCAGCCCCCGGAACCACTCCAGAGCCGGCTGTTCAGCTAAGCTGTCCTCAGTCAACCCTGTCGATCCCATCTCACGTGCTCCTGTTCTTAATCAAAATCAATCTCTCTTAGGTACTCACAAAAGTATAGAACTTTTTTGGAATCGGCGGGAACAAATAGAAACTGTTCCACATCTTTGGCCAATTTCCTAAAATCCAGCGTTTCGCACTTTTTTAAGAGGCGGTTCTTCAAATTAGCTCCGTCGGTAGCCCCAATTTTCTGTCTCAAGTACTCCATGTTCGGCCTGGTCTTTCCTAAAAGAAAAACTACGTCATAGAAATCTCTTCCCATCGTGCGGCGACGGCCAAAAATTGCGTATATCTTTTGAGCCAACAAAATATCGACCGGCACCACATGGATCCGCAAAAAAACATCAAACTTGTTTAAAATTACTTTGTCAGGCTGATAAGCAAACTGCTGCGGCTCTGTGTTGAGTTTAATCAGAATCTTTTCAGCCCGATGGCCACTCAGACCATAGTCAAAAAGAAGGTCGGAAATTTTCAGACTGCAGGTGAACGCGGCCCGGAACACCGTGCTTATCTCAACCGTATACCCTTCCTGCTCCAGCTTTCGCTGCACCAGAGCCGCCAGGTGTCCAAAGTCCTGCTGGTTCAAGCCTAGATTGTCAAAATCAAGGTCCTCAGAAAATCGGGTGTTTTCATGGACAATCCGCGTCGCCGTCCCGCCCATAGAAGCTAGTTTCTCCCCAAACTCAGAGTCGAAGATAATCTCCAGAATTTTGTATTGGAGATATTCCAGCAGGAGATTCCGCTTGAACGGTCGCAGGCTTTCCGGATAAAACAATTCGATCTGCTTAAGATCAAGCATTTAAACCTCCCCTTCGCCCGAAAGGAACTTCCAGAAAGCGCGTATTCTCTTGGCTAGTGTCTTTCGCGCGAACAATTCCAAAAACTGGTGGAGTCTTTCCTCGCTTACCTGCTCAAAGAACATATCCCTATCAAAGCGGAGACTGCCAAAATCGTTCTCGGTATTAATGAGCGGATTGAGATAGAAATAATCAAGAATCGCCTTTTCTACCATCGCCATCTTGAATACTTTATTGTCGTACTTTACCAGCTCGTAGCCGAAAAAAAGCTTTGGCTTGATTGTCCGATAGGAGAATTCAGCGACTGGAGTTTTAAACTGATATGTTCGCCGAGTGGAAATGGAAGTGATGCCGTATACGCTCTCCGGAATCAAATGATAATAAGAAAGAGCTATTTCCAGAGAAACGTACGATGGCGCATAGATTCGGTTGGCGATCTCAAACAGAACATTCTCGTTGAGCTCCAGATCAGAGAAGATATAGTAGCCCTTGATGAGCTTCTTGATGTATCTCTTTTCCTGCCATTCGTTTAACCTTCGACGATGAAAGGAGCTATCAACCCGCCTGATATCAGCGAGAGAAAAAACGGTGAAATCCTTTAATGATTCTTTCAGTTTAAGGTATTGCATTTTTTTTCTCCAAAGTGCGCTTTTTAGCACTAATACGAAATATAATTGATTTCACTTGGAAAAGCAAGTTTCTTAGGCATTAGGTGGCAGAATGTTAAAATAGCATCACTATGTGGTCTTTTGGATAATACTCAGTTGACAAAATGTTGCCAAAAACCTGCAATTACTCCTTTATGCTTTGAAAAAGTCAGACCTTTAGTGAGAAGGACCGCTTCAGCCATATAAAACATAGCGTAATAAGCGCGCGATACCGCAAAGTCATAATCTTCCTCTCCGAAAAGATTCCAGGCCGCCTTTAGACTTCTTTTGGCTTTGGTTATGAGCTCTTCGACCTCTTTCATACAATGACCCCCTCCCGTTTTATGTTGCGGAGGAAGACCCCCCCTACTCCTTTCGTACTCTTCCTGCGCAACAAGTACTGGGGAGATCAGCACCTGAAAGTCTGTACCCATCGAAATATCGTAGGCAATATCCGAGATCGTACGAAATTCTTTCCAGAAGTCTTTGTAATCCCGGAGAACAACAAGGACGTCTATGTCCGATTCTTCATCAAGTTCGCCTCTGGCGGCCGAACCAAAAAGAATAACCGCTACAAGATTCTCTTGATACTCCCCAAAGAGCCTTTCCCTGAAAACCCGTATAGCTTCTTTCCAAATAGACATATCACCCACTTATCCTCTGCGCTATGATCCCGATTGAAGTCTTTCAAGAACTGCCTTGACTGGCTATCTCACTGAGCCGGTCCAGTTCGGAGAGGATCTTTTTATTAATCACCTCGATGGCTTCGCGATCTCTGGCACTTGGAGGGAAGTCGTCGGTAAATATGGGCTCTCCCACATGAAGCTCGATCTTCCGAGCAACATTGGCAATGATACTGACCAGGGCCTCCCAGGAATCTGATCTCCCTAGAAGACTATCAGGATGAGGGCCAGGG
>CAYYBB010000007.1:0-25881 GCA_964469465.1 uncultured Actinomycetota bacterium | reverse complement strand
TGCTTCCCATTACCGGACAACCTGCCAAGAAACAGTACCCTTTCGAAGTTCTCATCCCCAAAGGCGTTGCTGGGCTTACCGTTGACTCTCGGATAAAGGCCAATCAGATTCGAACTGTGGATAAACGTCGCCTGGTCAGCTTCAGAGGGTCGCTGCCATCGCAATACCTTTCACAAGTGGAGAAGGCGCTAAAAACTCACCTGAATCTGAAATAGACTGATAAGGACACTTTACACATAGGAGCGGCCTCGAGTGCGCTTTTTGTTTTGTTCGGCTCCGGCCTGTCCCCTGCGGGTACCGTCCCCTGTTGACTTTTTTGGGAGGGGGTAAAATATGTTAAATTAAAGATAGTAAAGATAGGGTGCCTGAGTAGTTACTAATTATTTTAGGTCCTCGTTCCCGATGGCGGCGCTAATTACTTGAAAGTTTTTGCGTCTTAGCATAAGAAATTTATGGTCGAATCAGATTTCGAGGAATGGAACTAGGGTAGTACAAGAGAAATGGCTCACACGTCCCAGCCGAGCCTTCCAGAGACTATATCAGAAAGAAAGCGCTCACTTTTTTCCGTATAAAGGAAAAAGACTTTCTGGGGGCGCACAGCAGAAAGAGTCAAAATAAGGGGTTCGGGAGAAGTCCCTACAGTGAGCATGATCCCATAGGTGCTTTGATATACTGATAACATGAAACTCTCTCAATTTCATTTGTATATTTCTCCTCATCTTTGGGGCTTCTTGCCAGTTTACAAATGCTTGGTCAACATAGCAGATCTACTATTAGGGAAACTCTATGGGTATTGGTTACGACACTTATAAGGATTTTTTAGAAAAGCTTCTTAGTAACTTGAGATCCAGTTTTGGTGAAGAAGTAATCCTTGCCTGTGCACTCTTCGGTTCAGTGGCAAGGGGTGAAGCGAAAGCTCATAGTGATGTTGATCTGCTTGTAATTCATAAACAGGTCGCATTTAATCCTGTAAAAAGATTTGTTGAGACACTTTTGGACCTACGAAAGGAGAAAGAGTACTTACAGCTTATTGAAAAAGGCATCTATCCTGAACCATCTGTCATATTTGTAACCCCTGAGGAGATTTCCCATAAACCTCTTATTCTCCTTGATATTATGGATCACGGACTAATCCTTTTGGATGAAGGTGGGTTTTTAGCAATTAAGCTCAAAAAATTAAAGGAAAGACTCGCCGAGATGGGCGCAGAGAAAATCGTTCTTAAAGACGGCAGTTGGGCGTGGGACTTAAAGCCCAATTGGAAGCCGGGAGAGATCATTGAGGTAATTCTATGATAAATTTTGAAATGGGAGAAAAGCTGATAAAGGAAGCTGAGGAATATTTCGATGAAGCTAAGAGGGCGCATGAAAGGGGCTCATGGAATATTGTGGTGCGCAGAGCTCAGGAAGTGGTAGAACTAAGTCTAAAGGGACTACTAAAGATCATGGGTGCTGAATACCCAAAGGTGCATGACCCTGCTGAATTTTTTATGAATATTCTCGAAAGAAGAAAAATACAATTAAACGAAGAGACTAGAGAAAAGCTAGAAAGGATATCAGCTGACCTATCAGAGAAGAGAGCCCCCGCCTTTTATTTTGAAAAGGATTACAGCGAAAGAGAAGCCGAGGAGGCAAAGGAAGGAGCAGAGTTCGTGTTAAAAACGGTTAGAGAGCTTCAGATAAAGCTAAAGGGCTGACACCCGATTACTATGAGCGCCTTCGCTGAAAGATAAAGCTTGCTATTCTATCGAGCAGCAAAAATGTCGAAAGACATACGAGTCACTCATGCCGCCTGCAGCGGCACCACGAAAGGATGAAAAAGGGGTATTTTCAGGATAGGTAGACCATTAACTGCCCCCCACTTCAGAACTTATAGCGTGTTCGAATGCGATCTTACCGAAGGGCAACTGGCTGATCTGGTTGCCCAGCTCAGGGAGATTTTGGATGAAGGTGAGGACTACTTGCGCATCTATCGCCTGTGCGAACGCTGTCTTCAGGATGCCCTGATCTTTGGCAGAGGAAGGCTGAGCTTTGATGAAGATTTTTACATAGTTTAGCCTTGGTGGCAGGTGCTGCTTCTGCTATCCTCTTTGCGTATTGCTTGTCTTATTAAGTCTGCACGGTGCCCGTCAGACGTCTCAGCCTACGGCCTCGAAGGCGACGCGCAGCCGTTCCTGGACGGGTATTGAGAAGTTTAGTTTCTCAAAACCAATCACCCGCCCCGCCCGGTCCTTCATCAAGATGACCTCATCACCAGTCTCCTCGCAAACATATTCGTCGCTGGGATTGGCAAACCAGACAGTCAGCGTGTTACCCGTTCGATCATAGAATACCCTCACTTGTTCCATACCTGTTTCCCTTCCTTGATAGCGTCCGTCGGATAGGTATAGTTTATTATACCTAATACTTTCGACGTATACCACTCTCTGCACTCGACCGCTCCTTGCTCCCTCCGTTGCTCTATGCTATAATGCGTTCTGTTTAATGGTATACCGCAGGGACTGCGGAAATCTACGCCTGTGGAGACATGAGTAGCCATTGGGCGCTCAGCCCAGGAAGCCCAGCCCGTAAGGGCGGGGTAGTTCATGTTATACTCTTTCAAGAGTGGGCAAGAGCCCACTCTTTTTCTTAAAACTTGTAGCAAGCTTTTAAAGGTAAACTTTGATGGTGAACATTCAGGAGATAAGAGACAAACTGGAGAAGCTGATCAGGGAAAAGATGGCGGCCATAGGGTATGAACTTTATGACCTGAGCCTGAATAGCCGCCCCTCAGGCCTGACTCTGACTGTCTTCATCGATCGGGAAGGAGGAGTTACCCTGGAGGACTGTGCGCGAGTAAGCCAGGAGCTGGATCCTTTTCTGGATCAAACAGACCTTATTCGCCGATCCTATATTTTGGAAGTCTCATCTCCGGGAGCAGAAAGAGCCTTGCGCAGTCAGGAGGATTTCAGGAAAAGTACAGGTAAGAAAGTAAGGATAATAGCAGATCAGGATGGGAAGATCAAAGATGTTTCGGGCCGAGTGGTAGAAGTTGGTGATGATCAGATTACCCTCCTTACGGATCGAGGTGAGGAGCTCATCTTTGAATACGATCAGATAAAGAGAGCTAATCTTCAACTCGAGATTTAAAAAGGAGTCCAGTCATGAAAGCAGAGTTTATGGATGCTTTAAAACAAATAGAGCGAGAAAAGGGAGTAAAGACCGATCTGGTGATCGATGCTTTGAAGACAGCTTTGTTGTCGGCTTACAAAAAGAAGTACGGGCCTGCCCATGACTCCAGGATCGAAATTGACACCAAGACCGGAGAGATAAAGGTAGTCAAAACAATAACGGATGGCGAGGAGAAATTGGATGTAGAGGTGACTCCCGAGAACTTTGGTCGAATTGCTGCTCAGACGGCCAAGCAGGTCATGAAGCAGAGAATTCTGGAAGTAGAGCGCGATCTCATGTATGAGGAGTACCATAATCGGGTAGGGGATCTGGTGACCGGAATAGTACAGCAGAACGACCAGAGATTCACTCTGGTAGATCTGGGTAAGGTGGAGGCCCTTCTGCCCCCAAATGAACAGGTTCCAGGAGAAGTCTACGGTCATGGCCGCAGATTGAAGTGCTATATTGCTGACGTGAGGCGGTCGACCAAGGGACCCAGTGTCATCATCTCCCGAACTCACCCCGGGCTGGTCAAAAGACTTTTTGAACTGGAAGTTCCAGAGGTGTATGATGGCATAGTAGAAATAAAAGAAATAGCCAGGGAACCGGGACACCGCGCCAAGATCGCTGTAGCCTCCCGGGACCCCGATGTAGATCCGGTAGGAGCCTGTGTAGGGCCCAGGGGCTCTCGGGTCAGGATGGTAGTCAGCGAGCTGAATAATGAAAAGATCGATATTCTGGCCTGGAGTGAGGACCCAGCGGAGTTTGTAAAAAATGCCATGAGTCCGGCCAAGGTCAAGAAAGTCATTATCGACCAGGAAGAACGTACGGCTCTGGTCATCGTCCCCGATGACCAATTGTCTCTGGCTATTGGTAAAGAAGGACAGAATGCCAGGCTGGCGGCCAGACTTACTGGCTGGAGGATAGACATTAAGAGCGAGAACCAATTCAAGGCCGAGGAAGAGGAGAGGCTAAAATCTCTGGCTGAGGAGGAAAGACCCTACTGCCAGGCCATAAAAAGAGATGGCCAGAGATGTCAGAACAGAGCTGTGGAGGGATCAAACTACTGTGGTATTCCCTCCCATCAAAGGCAAGCTCAGGGATAAAGACGATGGCCAGCAAACCAAAAAAGCAGCCTCAAAGAAGTTGTGTTGGTTGCCGGGAGGTCAAGAATAAGAAGGAGATGTTGCGGGTGGTGAGAACCACAGTCGGGTCTTTAGAGTACGACCCATCGGGCAAGAAATCTGGTCGCGGGGCTTATGTATGTCCTGCTAAAGAATGTATTGATGCTGCCATCAGCAGAGGGGCTCTGGCCAGAGCCCTGTCGATGCCTGTATCCAGGACAGAACTGGAGGAAATGAGAAGGGCTCTTTACGAAGCCATATCCCAGACCACTCTGGAAAAAGACAATATCTAACCTATCTTTGGCAGCCGCGAAATTAGAGCGGGTACCCACGGAGTCGTAGGCTCAATAGGTCAAGCGGCTTGAGCGAAGTAAAAGACAGATTAAACGAGATAGAATTTAATAAACTAGAATTTTGGAACCTATGGACAACGTAAGGATCTTTGAATTGGCCAAAAAACTGAATATTACCTCCCGAAAACTCATCTCCTTGCTGGAGGAGATCGGAATATCCGTCCGCAGCCACATGTCCAGCCTGGATCCCAAAGTGGCCGAGGAGATCTCCCGTAAAGTGAAAGGGAAAGAGCAAAAGAAAGCAGATGTCCCCAGGTCCCAAGAGAAGGCTCAGTCCAGAACCTCTGAGGTGGCTCTGGCAGAAACAAGGAGAAAAAAGCCCATTCAGGTGTCACCCGGAATCAGCCTCAAGGAATTTGCGGATCTGGTCAAAAAGCCTCCCTCTACCTTCATCAAAATCTTGTTGGGGTACGGAGAAACACTTACCATCAATGCTCCCTTGAGCGGAGAAATGTTGGCCCTCCTGGCTGAAGAGTTGGGCGTGGAAGTGGAAGTAAAAACAGTAGAGGAGACCCTGCTGGAAGAAGGTGAGGGGGGTACTCCGGAACTTCTGGAAAGTCGCCCTCCTGTAGTTACCGTCATGGGCCATGTGGATCACGGCAAGACCACCTTACTGGATGCTATCAGACATACCGATGTGGTGAAAACGGAGGCCGGGGGAATCACTCAACATATAGGAGCCTATCAGATAACCTATCAGGACAGCAAAATAACCTTTATCGATACTCCGGGCCATGAAGCCTTCACCTCCATGAGGGCCAGAGGAGCCATGGTCACTGATATCGCCGTCATAGTGGTAGCTGCTGATGATGGGGTGAAGCCTCAGACTGTGGAAGCAATTAATCACGCCAGAGCAGCTAATGTCCCTATGGTGGTAGCCATTAATAAGATTGATCTTCCCAACGCCAATCCAGAAAAGGTCAGAAAAGAATTGTCTGAGCTGGGTTTGGTTCCGGAAGAGTGGGGTGGTGAGACCATCTTTGTGGAAATCTCAGCCAAGAATAAGACCAAGCTTGACGACCTTCTGGAGATGATCCTGCTGGTGGCTGATATGCAGGAGTTAAAGGCTAACCCTCATACTCGGGGAAACGGCGTTGTAATCGAGTCCAAGTTGGATAAGGGACGTGGCCCGGTGGCCACAGTTCTGATCAAAAAGGGAACTCTGAAGACGGGAGACATCATCGTTGCCGGAGATGTCCACGGCCGGTCCAGAGCTCTGTTTAATGACCGGGGCAAGAGAGTCAAACAGGCTACTCCGTCCCAACCGGTAGAGGTAGTAGGTCTGTCTGCTGTCCCCAGCGCTGGAGAGGAGTTCTTGGTGGTAGATGACGAAAAGACAGCCCGCCAGATCACTGCTGAGAGGATAGCCAGGCAAAGAGCCAAGATAGCAGGCCCGATCCGACGCCTGACCCTGGATGATCTGGCCAGGCGAATAGAGGAAGATAAGATCGTCGAGCTGAGAGTGATCATTAAAGGTGATGTTCATGGATCTATCGAAGCCCTGAGGGAGGCTTTAGAGAAGCTAGAAGAGGAGGGCGTGAAGATGCGGATCATCCATAGCGGTGTGGGGGCTATCTCCGAGAGCGACGTCATGCTGGCTTCCGCTTCGGATGCTATCATCATAGGCTTCAACGTCAGGCCCAGTAGGGCAGCAAAGAAGATGGCAGAGCAAGAAGGGGTAGATATCAGGTTGTATCGGGTTATCTACAAGGCCCTTGAGGACATTTCCTCAGCCATGAGAGGTCTTCTGGAGCCGGAATATGAAGAGGTGGATAAAGGTTCTGCCGAAGTGAGGGAGATCTTTCGTATTCCCAAAGTAGGCGTAGTGGCTGGTTGTTATGTCGTGGAGGGCGAGGTGCGCCGCAATCAGAACGTCCGAGTAGTAAGAGATGGTGTCATTGTCCATGACGGAAAGGTCTCTTCCCTGCGGAGGTTTAAGGAGGACGTCAGATCTGTGAGTGCTGGCTTTGAATGCGGCATCATGATCGAAAACTTCCAGGAGATAAATAAAGGAGATGTCCTGGAGTTCTATACTATGGAGACAAAAGTAAGATAAGATCTACTATGGTAGCAGTGGTAGCTGATGTGGAGATCCTGCTGCCCTATTCCAAAAGCCTCAAAGACAAGAGGATGCTCATTAAAAGCCTGATTGATCGCATCGGGAATAAGGGCTATGTCTCCATATCGGAAGTGGATTATAAGGATTTATGGCAGCGGTCAAGGCTGGGTATTGCCTGTGTATCTCCTGATAGCTCTTCGGCCAATCAGTCCATCCAGAGAATCAAGAACAAGATCCTCTCCAAAGATGATGTCGTCTTACTTAAATTTGAAGTTAATTTCTTCTCTCTGTGAGATCGGCATGGGGGATAAAAATGGCCAGGGTCAAGAGTATAAGAGTGCAAAGATTAGAGGAAACCATCAAAGAGGAACTAAGCCAGTTGCTTCACCAGGAAATAAAAGATCCGCGCATCGGTTTTGTTACTATAACTGATGTGGACCTTTCTCCTGACCTGAGAAAGGCCGTTATCTTCATCACCATTATGGGAGACGGTGAACAAAAGGAAAAGACTATGGCCGGCTTGAAAAGCGCTCTTGGCTTCCTTCGAGGAGAGCTAGACCAGAGGTTAAGGCTTAAGTGCTCGCCGGCTCTCGAGTTTAACCTGGATCCCTCTATCGACAAAGGCCTGAGAATAGCCAGTCTTTTAAAGGAGATCGACCAACAATAATGGACCAGAGTCTAACCGAAATTGGAGAAGAGGTTCTGAAGATATTGAAAGAGGGGGACCGGTTTCAAGTCGTAACTCATGTTTTTCCGGACGGAGATGGCATAGGATCCTCTCTGGCTACCTACAAGCTCCTCAAAAACCTGGGTAAGAAAGTCCAGGTACATATCGACTCTACCGTTCCCTATCAATATCAATTTCTTCCCCAGGTCCAGGCGCTGACAGAAAAAGTATCACCGGACCTCAGGGCAAGAGTTCTCATTGTCCTGGACAGCTCCGATCTGGCCCGAATAGTCCCATGTACCCAGGAGATGGAAGAGTTTGAATATATCATCAATGTTGATCACCATCACCATAACAGCCAGTTCGGCCACCTCAATATGGTTGACCCCGATGCCTCTTCCACTGCTGAGATACTCTTTTATCTTTTTTGGAAGAGGGTAGAAATAGATTACGATATGGCCGTCTGCCTTTATACCGGCCTTGTCTTTGACACCGGCAGATTTCAATATGCTAACACCACTCAAAGATCACACCACATGGCTTCCCACCTTATCGGCCTGGGTGTAGATCCCAACTATGTTTTCAGAAACGTTTATGAAAACCAGCCTCCCGGTGTTCTTGACCTCTACGCCAGAGCTCTTCAAAGGGCTCACTTCCATAGGGATACCGGGTTAATACATAGCTACGTCAGGCTTCAAGACCTGCAGGATCACTCTCTTTCCTTTTCCGCCTCAGAGCGGGTGATTGACTTTCTGAGATCGGTCAAGGGAGTCAGTGTAGCTGCTGTCTTTAAAGAATATGAGAAAGGATATAGGGTCAGCCTCAGGTCCACAGGAGATCAAGATGTATCAAAAATAGCCCTTTCCTTTGGAGGGGGTGGACATCCTATGGCTGCTGGTTTTGAATGGCACGGAGAAATGGCCGCCTGTCTGATGAGGCTGCAGCAGGAGATTCAGAGGCAGTTGAAGTCAAAGTGAGATGAGTCACAGTGACATACCTGACGGTATTCTGGTAGTAGATAAGCCCGGCGGTTTGACCTCCCATGATGTAGTTCTCAAGATAAGGAAGTATGTCCCCCAAAAGAAGGTCGGCTTTATCGGAACCCTGGACCCGCTGGCCACAGGAGTCCTTCCCATATGTATAGGGAAAGCCACCAAACTATCCTCCTTTTTATCCTCTCAGGATAAGGAATACCTGGCTCGTATCCTGTTGGGTGTCAGCACCGATACGGATGACATTAGTGGCCGAATAGTGGAGGAAAAAGAGGTATTAGTTTCTCCGCGGGAAGCAAAAAAGGTGGTGGAGAGCTTTACCGGGGATATCGAGCAAATTCCACCTCTCTACTCGGCTATCAAGAGAAAGGGCAAGAAGCTCTACCAATATGCCAGAGAGGGGGAGAAAATCAGCCTACCTCCCCGCAAAATCCGCATCCACAGCCTGGAACTGGTGGACATCCTGGATGGCAGAGAGCTGGTCATAAAGGTGAGGTGCTCCAAAGGTACCTATATCCGTTCTTTGGCCCGAGATATAGGAGAAGAGCTGGGCTGTGGAGCTACTCTTAAGGAGCTGAGGAGACTGGCTTCGGGAAATTTTGATCTTTCTATGGCTCACTCTTTACCAGAGATCCACCAGGCCTACCAGGAAGGTTCCTTTGAAAACATGATCATGCCGGTCTGTGAGGTTCTTAAAGATTTCAGAACCAGAGCATAGGTCGAGGGGAGTACTTCAGGGTAGAAGATGGAAAGGGAGAGATTGTTGGTATCTATCGGGCAGAGCACGATATAGAAGGGGAGCAGGCCAGGGCAGGCGATGTAATTCTGGCCAGGCCATACATAATGTTATAGGTAGCCCAAATTTTTGAGAAAGGGGAATATGTCCCTGGTTCCCTGCAGGAGGTGATGCTATATTACCGCAGTCTTTCCCCTGCCCTTATTGCAAAAAAATATAGATCTGAGACAGGGGAGCGTGGCCACCATTGGCTTCTTTGATGGCGTTCATCTGGGCCACCGCACGGTTATTGACAGGACCAGGGATGTAGCCCGTCTTTTGGGACTTCCTTCCCTGGTCATCACCTTCGACATTCATCCCAAAAGCCTGGTCCGAGAAAATAATGAAGTGCTGCTTCTGACTACCTTCGAGCACAAAATAGAGCTCCTTACGGCCGCGGGAGTTGATATCATCACCTTTATCAACTTTGACCCGGATTTTGCCAGCATGCCGGCTGAGAAATTCTGTCGGGACATCCTTCAGGAGCAAGTAAAGGCGAGAGCAATAGTGGTGGGAGATGATTTTAGATTTGGGAAAGATGCCCGGGGAGACCCAGAGTTATTACGCCATTTTTTCCAGTACCGGGGGGTGGATATTCATATAGTTTCCAAACTCAGAATAGGAGGAGTGGAGGTTAGCAGCTCCAACATCAGAAAGTTCCTCCAGGAGGGAGATGTAGAAAGAGCAGCTCTCTTTCTTGGCCGACTACCATCAGCAAGGGGAACAGTTGAGCCAGGATCAAGGAGAGGGAAAAATCTGGGCTTTCCCACCATTAACCTGCGTAACCTTAAAGAACAGCAGCTTCCCAAGAACGGAGTCTACGCGGGGTACGCCCGACATGATTCCCACCACCAGAAGGCCATGATCTATGTGGGTACCAAGCCCACTTTTAATGAGACAGAGCGGGTGATCGAAGCCCATCTTTTGGATCTTCCAGAGCAGAGAGAGAATCTCTATGGACGGCAGGCAGAAATTCTGTTCCTCAAGAGGACCAGAGACGAGATGAAGTTTGAAAATGCAGGAAAGCTGAGGGAGCAGTTAGAAAAAGATAAAAGGACTATCCTGGATATTCTGAAATATGCTACTATATGAAACTGTACCTTTACTAGGATCTGGTCTTGAGCAAACCTTTCTTGGTAAAAGGATTACCCGGACGGAGGTGATAACGGGGTGCCGCTATTAAAGGAAAAAAAGAGCTCAATAATAGGTGAATATCAGATTCATGAAGGAGATACGGGCTCACCAGAAGTGCAGATAGCCCTGCTCACTCATCGCATTAACCAGTTGACTGAGCACCTGAAGCTTCACCGCAAGGATCATCATTCCCGACGTGGACTTTTGAAAATGGTCGGCCAGAGAAAGAGGCTTCTCGATTATTTGAGAAATAAAGATATGGGCAGATATAGAATCATAGTCAGCAAGCTTGGGCTGAGAAAATAGCTTGTTTCTGATCTGCTGCAGCGGTGACCGCGTTTGTATGTCTTGTTATTCTTAAAGAGAGGGCCAGTGGGGTTGGCAGCGCACGTCAGAAAGAGCCTCACTCTATCTGGCAGTGCTGGCCGCAAATACTGGCCTTTTCCATAGAGTGGTAAGAACTCCAAGGTTCAGGTTTACTCTTAGATCTGGGTGGATGTTGCAGCCACCGGCCGGACGACAAAATGAGCCAAACGGAGCAATAGCCTGAGCTAAAATTGTTTTGCAAGTTCTCATGATATAATTTACTTGAAGAATATGGAGAAAACAGGGAGGATGTTGTTTTGGTAGAGAGAATAAGTGTAGAAATTGCCGGAAAAACAATATATCTGGAAACAGGTAAGCTGGCCACGCAGGCTGACGGATCCGTTTTAGTTAGCTGCAATGGAACTAACGTCCTGGTAACTGTGGTGTCAGCCAGGGAAGTGAAGGAAGAGGTGGACTTTTTCCCTCTTACTGTTGACGTGGAAGAAAGGATGTATGCAGCGGGAAAGATTCCCGGCGGTTTTATCAAGAGAGAGGGAAGACCCACTGAAGAATCCATTCTAACGGCCAGGTTGATCGATAGGCCTCTTCGTCCCCTGTTTCCCCAAGGTTTCAGAAATGAAGCGCAGGTAATTGCCACAACCTTATCGGTGGATCAGGTGAATCCTCACGACGTTCTGGCCATTGTAGGAGCTTCTGCCGCATTAACTATTTCTGATATACCCTTCGGGGGACCAATAGGGGCTGTGAGGATCGGCAAAAGAGACGATGAGTGGCTGATCAACCCCACTTTCCAGGAAATTAGGCAGAGCGAGCTGGATATGGTGGTGGCTGGGACCAGAGAAGCTATTGTGATGGTGGAAGCCGAGGCCAAAGAGATCAGCGAAGAAGATACTCTCAAAGCTCTCAAGATAGCCCAGGAACCCATCAGGAAGATGATCGAAATTCAGGAATTGCTCAGAGAGAAGGTAGAAAAGCCAAAGAGAGTAGTGGAGCTTTTTCAGGTGGAGGAGAAGCTACTGGGCGTAGTGAAAGAGCTGGCTACCCTGGAGATGGAAAAGGCTCTAAGGATCCAGGAGAAAATCCAGCGAGAAGAGGCCCTGGATGAAATCAAAGAGAGGATTACCAAAGAGCTGAGTAAGGAGGGGGTATGGAATCCGAGGCAGATCAAAGAAGCTCTACACCAACTGGAAAAGAAGCTGGTAAGAAAGATATTAGTGGAGGAAGGAATCAGGGTTGATGGTCGCAAGCCGGAGGAGATTAGGGAGATATCCTGTGAAGTAGGACTTTTTCCCCGGACTCACGGTTCCGGCCTTTTCAGACGGGGGCAAACCCAGGTTCTGACCGTATTAACTCTGGGAGCAATCGGAGAAGAACAACTGTTGGACGGCCTGGGTATCGAAGAATCCAAGAGATTTCTGCACCAGTATAACTTTCCGCCCTTCTCCGTGGGTGAAGTGGGATTTCTGCGCGGACCCAGGAGAAGGGAAATCGGTCACGGCGCTCTGGCCGAACGGGCCCTCTTGCCGGTGATTCCCCTTGAGGATGAATTTCCCTATACCCTTCGCCTGGTCTCTGAAGTCCTGGAATCCAATGGGTCTACTTCGATGGCCAGTGTCTGTGGTAGCACCCTGGCTCTTATGGATGCTGGAGTGAAGATCAAGGCCCCTGTGGCAGGGATTGCCATGGGCCTGGTCAAAGAGGAAGAGAAAGTGGCCATCCTCTCCGACATTCAGGGTATAGAGGATGCTTGCGGTGACATGGATTTCAAGGTAGCGGGAACAGCAAGGGGGATCACGGCCCTTCAAATGGATATCAAAATCACCGGTGTGACTCTGGAGATCCTGAAAGAGGCCCTGGAGCGAGCCAGACAGGGGAGACTCTACATCCTGGACAAAATGCTCCAGACTATCTCCAAATCCCGGGATGAACTTTCTCCTTATGCGCCGAGGATCATAATCATGACCATTCCCCAGGATAAAATAGGAGAGGTCATTGGACCAGGGGGGAAGGTGATCAAAAAGATCATAGAAGAGACCGGGGTCAAGATCGATATTGAGGACGATGGGCGAGTGTTCATCACTTCGCCTGATAAAGTATCCGCCGAAAAGGCCAGAAGAAAAATAGAAAATCTAACCAAGGAGATAGCAGTTGGTCAGACCTTTCTGGGGACTGTGGTCAATGTAACCCCCTTCGGGGCTTTTGTAGAGCTGCAGCCGGGGCGGGACGGTCTGGTGCATATCTCCCGCCTCTCCCAAAAACGGGTAGATAGGGTAGAAGACGTTGTGCGGGTGGGAGACAAAATACTGGTTAAGGTCATAGATATTGATCCCAGGAATAGAATTAGTCTGACTGCTCTACAGATAAATCCGCCGGAAGAAAAGGTTAGCATATGAAGTGATTAGACACAATCTGATCCAAAAGTTCGATTACACCGAACTGCCTAACGGTTTGCGCATAATTAGTGAATATATCCCCTATGTCAGATCGGTTTCTGCTGGACTGTGGGTTGAGGCTGGCTCCCGAGATGAGAAAGACAAGAAGGGTATCACCCACTTTATCGAGCATCTGGTCTTCAAAGGGACAAAGACCAGGTCAGCCAAAAGGATAGCCTACGAATTCGACTCTTTTGGAGCCGAAGTCAATGCCTTCACGGGAAAAGAAAATTGCTGCTTTTACATCAATTTTCTAGATGACTATCTTGACCGTGCCACAGAGATCCTGTTTGATATGATCCTTAACTCCAGGTTCTCTAAACGGGACATCCTGTCAGAGAAGAACGTCATCAAAGAAGAGATCAAAATGCACGAAGATACTCCTGCAGAACAGGTCCACGACTTGTTTGTGGAGACTCTATTCGGCGGACATCCACTGGGCAGCCCGGTGGTGGGGACCATTGATTCAGTAGAGGGAATAAGCAGAGAGGACGTTCTGGAATATTACAAGACTATGTTCATTCCTGGCCATATGGTTTTCGCTGCTGCTGGAAACGTGAAACATGCTCAACTGGTAGAAGCAGTGGAAAAATACTTTCATCTCCCCGCAGGTTCTGACCGAAAGCGGACTGCCATAGAACCTCAGATTAAAGAAGCCCAAAAGGTGGTTTACAAAGAGACAGAGCAGGCCAACCTATGTTATGGGACTGCTTGTTTCTCCAAGTTCAGCCCGAAGAGATATGCCCTCGGTGTCATGGCTAACATATTGGGTGGTAGTATGAGTTCCCGGCTGTTTCAGGAAATCAGAGAAAAAAGGGGGCTGGTATACTCCATTTCCTCTATTTACACCCTCTTTGCAGAGACAGGTGCCGTTTACATCTATGCCGGTACCAGGCCGGAGAACGTGGAAAAGGTTCTGGCTTTGATCGACGAAGAGACAAAAAAGATCAGACACAGAGGGTTCAGAAGGGAAGAGGTAATTCGTTCCAAGGAGCATATTAAGGGGAATGTGGTCCTGGGTCTGGAGGAGACCAGTTCCCGGATGGCCAGAATTGGCAAGTCCCTCCTGGACAGAGATGAGATTCTCAGTCTGAACGAAGTTCTTCTAAGAATTGATGGGGTAACCAGGGAAGATGTGCAGTCTGTCTTTGAGGAAACCTTCGGTCGGAAAGAGACAGTCCTGACCGTAATAGGGCCCTGGCAGGATTCAGCAAGCCTGGGTCACTTTCAATGATACTTCTGGCCTCACAGGTTCCGTCAGTCCAGGAGTTACCCCTTAGAAGCTTGTGACTACTCCCCCGACTAAAGTCGGAGGCTTCTAGGGACTGGATACCAAAGAGTGTAGCCCCACTCTCATTTACAATTATAACAGATTGAGAAGGAGAAGAGCAGAGGCCATTCATCCCCGCATCAAAATACGGGGCTTTCTGGCAAAGGTTTTGTAAATCTGGCAGGAGGTGGTGGGATGATAAAAATTGTAGTAGTTGGTGCAAGCGGCAAAATGGGCCGAACCATATGTTGGGGGATTCTGGATGAGAAAGATATGGAATTGGTAGGAGCGGTGAGCCTCCAAGAGGTAGGTCGGGACATAGGAGAGTTGGTCGGATTCGGGCTAAGGGGGGTGGAAATAGTGGACAGCCTGGATAAGCTTACCAATATGACTCCTCAAGTCCTGATAGATTTCAGTCATCATTCTGCTGTGGATAGGAGCGTGGCCTGGGCAGTGGAGAAAGGAGTTCATGTGATTGTTGGAACTACCGGTCTCAGCCAGGACCAACTAAGAAGATACCAGGAGCTTAGCCAGTCTTCTCAGAGCAATATTTTCATCGCTCCCAACTTTGCCATAGGTGCAGTTCTCATGATGAAATTGAGTCAACTGGCCTCCAGATATTTTGAGGACTGTGAGATCATTGAGCTGCATCATGATCAGAAGGCTGATTCTCCCTCCGGAACATCTCTGCACACGGCAGAACTTCTGCAAGGGATCAGGGAAAAGGGGGAGAGGACCGCTCAACATGAAGTGGAAAAGGTCACCTGCTCCCGGGGTGCCTTATATCACAATGTTCATATTCACAGTGTCCGACTGCCAGGCCTGGTAGCTCATCAGGAAGTGATCTTTGGAACCAAAGGGCAGACCTTGACCATCAGGCATGACTCCACGGACAGAGGATGTTACCTGCCCGGCATTTTTATGGCTGTCAGATCCATTCAGAACCTGCGGGGATTTACCTATGGTCTGGACAAGCTTTTAGATATAGGGTAGGGAAGGATTTAGATATAGGATAGGGAAGGAGAGAAAAATGAAAGATTTGGGCAGATTGATAACAGCTATGGTTACCCCCTTTGACCAGAATTTAGAAGTGGATTGGGAAAGTACAAGAAAACTGGTTAGATGGCTGATAGAAAATGGCTCAGACGGAGTTGTGGTCGCTGGCACTACTGGCGAGTCACCCACTTTAAGCAAAGAGGAAAAGTTAGAATTGTTTCAGGTAGTTAAGGAAGAGGCAGGGGATAAGTTAGTGGTTATAGCCGGGACCGGATCCAATTCCACCCGAGATAGCATCACCTTGTCCAAAGAAGCCGAAAAGACAAGGGTGGATGGGATCATGTTGGTCACACCCTATTACAATAAACCACCCCAGCAAGGACTTTACCAGCATTTCAAAGCTGTAGCCGACGAAACATCCCTTCCTATTGTTCTTTACAATGTGCCCTCCCGGACTGCCCGGAACATCGATGCCGAGACAGTGATCAGGCTGGCAGAGGTACCAAACATCGTGGCTATCAAGGAGGCAGGTTCTGACTTCAATCAGATTGGCCGGATAGTCAAAGAGACATCGGAGGATTTCCTGGTCTACAGCGGAAATGATATTGACACCCTTCCTATTCTGGCTCTGGGCGGCGTAGGAGTAGTCAGTGTGGCTTCTCATCTGGTGGGAAAGGAAATCAAGGAGATGATCCAGGCTTTTGCTGATAATGATCTTTTCAGAGCCAGGAGTATTCATTTCAGATTGATGTCCATCTTTAACAATCTCTTTCTGACCACCAACCCCATACCGGTCAAGGCAGCCCTGAAGATGGCCGGTCTGGATGTGGGTCCGCCCAGGCCTCCTCTGGTGGAGGCGACGGAGAGAGAGAAAGAAGTTTTGAGACAGACTCTGGCGGAACTGGCCCTGGTTTAGAAATAAGATGGACCAGATGGTGTCCTATTTTTGGGCCCTGTGCTTTTGGCCAAAGTTTGGTTGACCGAATTTGGGACGGGTAGTAATGATAAGCAATGAAAGCTTAAAGATAATACCTCTGGGCGGATTAGGAGAAATCGGAAAGAACATGACGGTTATTGAGTACGGCAATGACATCATTGTGATCGACGCCGGCCTCATGTTTCCAGAAGAACAGTTGCTAGGGGTGGATCTGGTTCTGCCGGATTACTCCTACCTGAGGGAGAACAGGGATAGGGTCAGAGCCATAATTCTTACCCATGGCCATGAAGACCACGTGGGCTGCCTGCCCTTTTTACTTCGGGACATTAACATCCCTCTCTATGGGACCAGGTTGACCATCGGCCTGGCCAAAGGTAAGCTGGCCGAATACCTTCCCTTGGAGGAGTTGGAACTTAACGAGATAGACCCTCGATCGGACCTGGAGATCGGACCTTTCAGATTAGAATTTATGCGAGTCTGTCATAGTATCCCGGATGGGGTAGGACTGGCTATTCATACCCCGCTAGGAGTCATAGTTCACTCAGGAGATTTTAAGTTCGACCAGACTCCCGTAGACGGGGTTACTACCGACTTCTCCAAATTTGCATCTGTTGGAGATAGGGGAGTACTGGCCCTGCTATCGGACAGCACTAACTCTGAGGATGAGGGTTTTACCAGAACTGAACGGTCGGTGGGAACAGTTCTTAACCAGATAGTAGCCCAGGCCAGGAGAAGGGTCATTGTCGCCTCCTTTGCTTCTCACATCCATAGAATTCAACAGATTATGGAGGTGGCTCATGGCAACGGTAGAAGGGTGGCCATCACCGGACTGAGTATGATCAGGAATATAAGCATCGCTTCGGAACTGGGCTATCTGCGGATTCCGGAGAAGCTCCTGGTTCCGGTGGAGGAGATCGATGACTACCCGGAAGACCAAATTCTTATTCTCTCTACCGGAAGTCAGGGGGAGCCTCTTTCGGCTTTAGCCAGAATAGCCTCCCATGATCACAAGAAGGTTGATCTGAGAAGGGGAGACACGGTCATCATTTCTGCCACGCCCGTGCCCGGCAACGAAAAATCAGTATCCAAGACCATTGACCAACTTTTTAGAAGCGGAGCAGAGGTATACTACGAATCTATCGCCGGAGTCCATGTGTCTGGACATGGGGCTCGGGAGGAACTGAAATTGATGATCAACCTGGTCCGTCCAAAATACTTTATTCCTATTCATGGAGAGTATAGACATCTTATCCATCACGCCATGCTAGCTGCGGATACGGGAATAGAAAAGGATAAAATTCTCCTTGCCGGGAATGGAAATATCATAGAATTTTCTCAGAATAAGGGAGCCATAGTGGGAAGAATAGAGTCGGGTGCGATCTTTGTAGATGGACTGGGTGTGGGGGATGTGGGAGATGTGGTCATCCGGGACCGACAGCGGTTGTCACAGCACGGCATGATCATAGTAGTGGCGACTGTGGACGGGAGTACCGGGAAACTTTTGGCCGGTCCAGATATTATCTCCCGAGGATTTGTAGGTATTCCGGATTCCGCCCAAATATTGGAAGAGGCCAAACGTAGAGTGGAAGAGGCCCTTCTCATTTGCGAAAGGGAAGCCATCACTGACTGGATGCTTCTCAAATCCCATGTCAAGGATAGTTTAAGCAGGTTTCTGTTTGCCAAAACCATGAAAAGGCCCATGATAATTCCTATTATCATGGAGGTCTAACTCTGTTCCAGACCCATTTTCGCTTTATCCTGTCGGAGGGTTTTAGCTATGAGCAGAACTACCAAATATGGGAGAACTGCGCGCAGGACAAAGGCCAATCCTTCCCGAGGAAGGCCACCAGCAAAGAGCCGTTCTTTTCTGAAGGAACCAGGTGAGTTCTATGGCATTTTTCTTCTCTTCCTGGCCTTACTTGCGGGAGTAAGTCTGTTTTCCCAACGGGCCGGGCTATTGGGAAAGTGGATCGATGAAGGTCTGACCATAAGTTTTGGCAGAGGGGCTTACTTTGTACCTGTCCTCCTTTTTGTATGGGCTTTATCCTTTTTTGCTCATACCCCGCGATATAACTTTAATAGCTTAGTCTCAGGTTTAGGGTTAGCTTTCATATCCCTTCTGGGCCTGGCCGGTATCATTGGCGCTGAGCCTGGAACTATCTTTGAGCAATCCCAGATGACGGCCAGGGGGGGTTATGTGGGGGCAGCTCTGGCCTATCTTTTGATCAAGACGGTAGGGGAGATCGGTGGTTCCCTGTTTTTAATCGTCCTTATCCTCATTGCTTTTTTGATCTGCACCAGAATGTCCATAAAAGAAGTCGGCCAGAAAGTTACTCAGAAGTCGGTCTCCCGAATAAAAGAAACCTTGAAAGGAGGGATAAAAGGATTGAAAAAAGAAGAAGTCAAAGAACTGGGGCCTCCAATTAAAGAGACTTATCCCGGGACAGGGCTCAGGGTGACTGAGGTGCTGCATAAATTGCCGGCAGAGGAACGGGTAACAGAGCAGAGAATCACGGTCAGAAAACTCAAGGAGGAAGAAACACGGGAGGAGCAGAAAATAGAGGAACAACTGGAAATTCCTCTACCCCGGTCTTTGGATGATGAGGGCTACATCCTCCCTTCTCTGAGCATACTAAAACGATCCAAGACTATTTCACCACAACTTTCCGTCCAGAATGTTCAGGAAAGCATGGCCATCCTACAGACAGTTTTTCAGGATTTCAGAGTGGATGCCCGGGTGACGGAGGTAACCAAAGGTCCCGCAGTTACCCTTTTCGAACTTCAGTTAGCTCCTGGAGTAAAGGTGCAGAGGATCCTCAGTCTGATGGATGACCTCTGTGTGGCTCTGGCCTCTCCGGACATCCGGATTCTTACCCCCATACCGGGCCGATCAGCAGTGGGCATTGAAGTGCCCAACAAAATTCGGGGGATTGTTACCCTGGGAGATATCTTCAACAGCCCTGATGACCAGAGAAACCGTCCCCTGCTAGAGCTACCTCTGGGTAAGGACCTGTCCGGGCAGGCGGTTTATATAAACGTGGCAGAAATGCCCCATGTGCTCATCGCAGGAGCTACCGGATCAGGTAAAAGCTCCTGCCTGAATAGTCTTATAACCTCCCTTCTCTTCAAGGCCGGGCCCAGCCAGGTGAAACTGATCCTGATCGATCCCAAAATGGTGGAATTGTCCGTTTTTAATGGAATTCCCCATCTTTTGACCGAGGTGATAGTAGATCCCAAAAAAGCCTCAGCAACTCTTAAGTGGGCAGTGCGGGAGATGGAGGAAAGGTTTAAGCTGTTGGCCAAAACAGGCTTCAAATCCCTGGATCCCTTTAACCAAGCAATAGCAGAGGGAATCATTGACCAGGAGAGTTTTGAGGAGCCCCTGGAACCTCTGCCCTATATCTTGGTGATAATCGACGAACTCTCCGATTTGATGATGATCTCCTCAGCAGAGGTAGAGGATAGCATCTGCCGTCTCAGCCAGATGGCCAGAGCAGTGGGCATGCACCTTGTTATCGCCACTCAACGTCCCTCGGTAAACGTCATAACCGGTCTGATTAAGGCCAATATTCCTTCCCGCATTGCCTTCGAAG
Organism: uncultured Actinomycetota bacterium; assembly: GCA_964469465.1. Classification (GTDB taxonomy): domain Bacteria; phylum Actinomycetota; class Humimicrobiia; order Hakubellales; family Hakubellaceae; genus Hakubella. Next base: position 6,075 of record CAYYBB010000007.1, on the reverse strand, counting down.
TCACCTCCATTACCGACTCCCGGGTGATTTTAGATATGGCCGGGGCGGAAAAGCTGGTAGGTCGAGGAGACATGCTTTTTCTTGCTACCGGCTCTTCTAAACCCATTCGCGTTCAGGGGGCCTTTGTTACCCAGAACGAGATCGAAATGGTAGTGAACTATATTAAGAAGCAGGTGAGGCCCAGGTACAGGCAGGAGATCTATGCGGAGAGCTCTGAGGAGAGTGGGAGGTCGCCCTTCGAGGACGAATTGCTGGATAGGGCCATAGAAACGGTAATCATGGCCGGTCACGCCTCTGCCTCCCTCTTACAGCGCCGCTTCCGCATCGGCTACGCTCGAGCTGGGCGGCTGATCGACATGATGGAAGACAGAGGCATAGTTAGTGCTTATGAAGGAAGCAAACCCCGGGCTGTCCTCATTACTATGGAAGAGTGGGAGAGGATGCAGGAGCGAAGCAAAGAAGGCGATGAGCCATGAATCTTTCCAACAGAATCACTATAATCAGAATACTCCTGGTGCCTGTCTTCATGGCTTTTCTCTTGACCGATATTCGGGTCCCCTTTGTGAGTCGTTTCAACATATGGGTCGCGGTAGCAGTTTTTTGTGTAGCCGCTCTTACCGACACCCTGGACGGGTACCTGGCCAGGAGTAGAGGAGAGGTGACTATTTTGGGATCTATGATGGACACCACCGCCGACAAACTCCTGATCTCGGCAGCCCTCATCTCCCTGGTCCAACTGGGTACACTATCAGCATGGGTAGCCATGGTCATCATTTCCCGAGAGCTGGCTGTTTCAGGGTTGCGCTCCGTAGCTGCAGCTAAAAATTTGATACTCCATGCTTCTATCTATGGCAAGATGAAAACTAGCCTGCAGATTGTGGCTGTGGTGACCCTCATCCTTGATCCTACCATCTTTTTTCTGGGCATCTCCCTGGGGGACTGGCTCATGGCTATAGCGATATTCATTACTATCATATCGGGGTTTGAATACTTTGGCAGGTCTCTGAAGCTCTTTGCCCCTGATCAGGGAATGAAGGAGGCAGCTTCTCCCGACACACTATCTCCTGGGAACCCTGTATCCGAAGACACTAGTTGCGAGGAAAGTAAGCTCCCCTGTACCAGGTTACAAGAAAAGAGATCAGTATGAATTGCTCTATTTTAGCCATAGGGACGGAACTACTTCTGGGGTCCATAGAGAATACTAATGCTTCTTTTATTGCCGGAAGGCTGGCCGAAAATGGAATAGACTCTTTCCTTCAGGTGACGGTGGGAGACAACGAAAAGAGGATTCATAGGGCTCTGGAGTTTTGCCTCTCCTGTTCGGATGTGGTCATCATAACCGGTGGGCTTGGCTCCACCGAGGATGACGTGACCAGCTCAGCTCTCTCCTCCTTTTTTCACCGAGAACTGGTCCTCGATAAGGAAATAGAGAGTCACCTGGAGGAGAGATTTACTGGTATGGACAGGGCAGTATATCAAAGAATAAAAAAGCAAGCCTATATCCTGGAGGGCTCCAGAATCATCCAGCCCATGGGAACTGCCCCGGGACTGGTTCTGGAAGAAGGAGATAAACTTATCATCTGTTTGCCAGGAGTGCCTGGCGAAATGAGGTTCATGATGGAAAAATCAGTCCTTCCTCTGTTGGTCTCTCGAGGCAAGGACAGCCAGGGTGTAATCATTTCCCGCTTTTTAAGGATCGTTGGACTGAGCGAGCCAGCAATCGAGACAGCCATTATGGATATAGTAAAGGGACAGCAAAACCCCACTCTGGCCATGTTGCCTGGCCTGGGGGAAGTGCAGATCAGGCTGACCGCCAGGGCCAGAAGCAGAGAGGAAGCCCAGGAGCTCTTGGGCACGGTAGAGAAACAGATAAAACAGAGGTTGAGCAACAAGATCTTCGGCATTGATGAAGAGGACCTGGAGAAGGTGGTGGGAGATATGTGCCGAAAGGAGGGGCTTTCTCTCTCCGCAGCCGAATCCTGTACCGGGGGCCTTTTCTCCAGCCGTATTACCAGCGTCTCCGGTAGCTCTGACTATTTTCGAGGTTCCGTGGTTTCTTACAGCAACGAGAGCAAGGAGAGAATTCTGGGTGTGCGCTCCTCATCTCTCCGATCCTTCGGAGCAGTGAGCAAAGAGGTGGCCGAAGAGATGGCCAGAGGGGCTAAAAATCTTTTTGCTACCGATATCGCGGTAAGCTGCACCGGAACTGCCGGACCTAAAGGGGGGACGGAAGAGAAACCGGTAGGTCTGGTCTTCATTGGGCTTTGTTCTGATTCCATGGTAGTTTCGGAAAGGATGAAATATTACGGTACCCGAAAAGACATCCAATATCGGGCTACCCAGTCTATGCTGGATTTGATCCGTCGCTTTCTTCTGGGAGAGCAACTTGGAGGCAGGGGAAACTAGAATCAGAAGTTTCATTGCCGTGGAGATCCCCGATTCCATCCGGAACTCTCTCTGGGAGTCAACAGCTCCCTTGAGGAAGTCTCTGCCTGTAGTGAAGTGGGTGGAAAAAGAAAATCTCCATGTGACTATCAAGTTTCTGGGCAACCTTGCACCTGAGGATCTTAAGAAGGTTACTCTGGTATTAAAGGAGATCATTCCGCACAGGAAGCCTTTTCCGGTCACCATTGGCCGATGGGGAGTCTTTCCCACCATGAGAAGGCCCCGGGTTATCTGGCTGGGCATCCAAAGTGAAGAAGATAGGCTATCGGATATGGCCCAATCTGTGGAAAAGTCTCTGAGCCAGATAGGTTTCAAACCTGAGGAGAAAGGTATCCACCTGCATCTGACCCTGGGAAGATTTAGAAAAGCGGTGGATCTGACTGGAAAGTTAGAGAAAGAAGTTTCCGATCTCAGTTGCCAATTTGAATGCCAATGGGTAACCCTCTTCCAGAGTAAGCTTTCTTCTCGGGGACCCACCTACACTCCCCTGGAAAAAATTTGGTTAAAAAGCTCTTGACACAAACAAGCGTTCGTGCTATGATATATGCAATTGCATAAATTAATAGAAGAGCTTATGGGAGAAAAAGTAACTTTAGTCACAAGGAAAGGTGAATGCTGATGGACAAGGAAAAAGCTCTGGAGATTGCCCTCCTCCAGATCGAAAGACAATACGGCAAGGGCTCCATAATGCGCCTGGGGAGAGAGGGACCGCTACAGAACATTGAGGCCGTCTCCACAGGATCCATCGCTCTGGATCAGGCTCTGGGGATAGGGGGAGTACCTCGTGGGAGGGTGGTGGAGATCTTCGGGCCAGAGGCCTCGGGCAAGACCACCCTGGCTCTCCACATAATGGCCGAGGCCCAAAAAAAGGGCGGCACTGTGGCCTTCATAGATGCGGAACACGCCCTTGATCCCCATTATGCCAGGAAAGTTGGCCTCAACATAGACGATCTTCTTCTCTCCCAGCCAGACTATGGAGAACAGGCTCTGGAGATAGCTGAAATGTTGGTGAGAAGCGCCGCTGTGGATGTAGTGGTTATTGATTCAGTGGCAGCTCTGGTTCCCAGATCGGAGATCGAGGGGGATATGGGAGATAGCTTTGTCGGCCTGCAGGCCAGGCTGATGTCCCAGGCTTTGCGCAAATTGGCCGGCACTATTTCTAAATCCAAAACTACTGCTATCTTTACTAACCAGCTTCGAGAGAAGATAGGAGTGATGTTTGGAAATCCTGAGACTACCCCTGGAGGCAGAGCTCTGAAGTTCTATTCCTCCATCAGGATGGACATCAGAAAAGTGGAGTCTCTCAAGCAGGGAGAGGAAGTTATTGGTAACAGGGTCAAAGTCAAGGTAGTAAAGAATAAGGTTGCGCCTCCTTTTAAAAGCGCTGAGTTTGATATTTTATATGGCCAGGGTATTTCTAGAGAGGGCGAGTTACTAGATCTGGGCGCAGATGTAGGAGTTATTCAGAAAAGTGGGGCCTGGTATTCTTATCAGGAAGAGCGGTTGGGACAGGGCAGAGAGAACGCCAGGCAGTTTCTGGTCGATAATCCGGATCTGGCCGTTACTTTAGAGAGGGAGATCAAGATCAAGTTAGGTCTGCCCAGCGTGCCCAAAGCAGAGCAAGCTGAGGCGTGACCATGCGTAACATGCTCAATGGGGCTAACTTCTGAAACGTAATATCGACTCATTTCTCACAATTTCTCTGCATTTTGTGTATAATTTGCGGTATGAAAGTTACCGGGAGTTCCCCGGGAAGTGACGCCTGTGGAGAGAGTGTAAGACCTGGTATCCAGGCAGTTCTCGCAGAAGCAGGAACCGAACATCAATCTACCCCTGTGTAGATTTGTGTAAGTTTCGGAGAACAGAGAAGGTCATTCCTGTGAAGCGGCCTCAGACACTAAACAGGACCACGCTCCATGAGCTGGGCAAGTAGACAGGCACTCCTCGCATATCCTGAAGACATTTATGGTCAATATTAATTCTTCGCCAGAGTCCAGAGCTCTGGAAGCAGCTCTTAGATCTCTTAACTTTAAACCCCGCACGGAAGGCGAGCTTCACCAAAAGTTGACTAAACTGGGATTCTCCCAGCAGGTAAGGGAGAATACCTGCGCTTACCTGCAGAGCCTGGGGTTAGTTGACGACGAACGGTATACAGAAGAGTGGATTCTAGAGAGGTCAGAGAAAAATAGGAGTTCCAGAAAGAAAATTCTGTATGAGCTGGTGAGCAAAGGAATCTCCAGGGAGATGGCTGAAGAGAGGCTAAACAAGCTTTACCCTCCGGACCTGGAGGTGGATAAGGCCGCCTGGGTAGCCCAAAAATTGGTGAGGAATAACCAAGATCTAAGCATTGAGGAGATGGAGATCAAGATAAAAAACTTCCTTTTTAGAAAAGGTTTCCATAGAGATGCCATCAAAAAGGTCTGCCGCCAGCTCTTCCAACAAGGACTGTGATGATGAGAACTATACCGAAATTTTCCGTATAATCAATAAGTGAAATCGCGAACCCCGCTTTAAAGGAGGTTAAAAAAGATGAGCAGGACCGGATAAAGGCAATAGAGAAATTAGGAAAAAAACTTAAAAAATCCCAAATGTCACCTCTCAAATGCTGGATCCAGAAAGTATCTAAAGCTAGAAGGAAAATCAAAAAAATAGGTTCTTCTCTATGAGACCTCCAGGGGGAAGCTCTCTCCTCAACCCCAGAATAGCCAAAAATAATCCATAAAAATAATCCTGAATTCCCCAAATCCGAATTTATTCAAAGCAGAGATTTGCTTTTTGCAGGCATATTTTTGTATTTTTGTGAAAGTTACGGAATCGCTGGTCAAAGGTTTATCCCGTTCAGTACGACGACATAATGTGATATCGGCTTAACCGTGAGATTATTATGCCTAATGTCCAGCTCGACTTGGACGCGCAATAACTGCGAGCCGGTTATCTTCGTTCGTTAGGCAGAAATTTTGATATAATGCATTTATGAAGTTTACCCGATACTTTTTATTCGTTAGACAACGTCCAGATAGAGCAATTATCAAAGAGGAATGGATATTGAGAACTATTAATAATCCTTTAAAAACTGAAGTTCAGACTGATGGAAGGATAAGGAAATGGAGTTATATTGAAGAAATGAGTAAATATCTTAGAGTGATCCTTTTGGAAGACGGTGAGACTGTTCATAATGCCTTTTTCGATCGAAGCTTTAAGGAGGAAGAAAAATGAAAATTCGGTATTTTCCAGATACAGATACGGCGCTAATTGAATTTTCAGATGCTCCGGTTGTAGAAACGAAAGAAATAACCGAGAACCTTTATATTGACTTAGATGAAAAGAGTAACCTCGTAAGTATGACCGTTGAACATGCAAAAAAACAAGCTAATATTTCTGAAGTGTCATTTTTACAAATGGAAAAGAGCAGTGTCTAACAACTCACTCCAGCGGACGGCGTATAACGCCGCCGCTGATTTTGGCGTTAGACAGATATTCAGATGACAACAGCAGATGAGAAGGAGAGGCTTCGCGAGTTCTTGCGCTGGACCGACGCACCATTCCATGATTTCCTGGACAAGCGGGGGTACTGGGGGAGCTGTACAGGGTGCTGCGGACAGGGGGCACATTATCCATATTGGAGCTTTG
>CAYYBB010000006.1:0-26663 GCA_964469465.1 uncultured Actinomycetota bacterium | reverse complement strand
TTGTGGTTCGCTACGCTCACGCAAAATGCCTTCGGCACTTCGCAACCACGCGGAACGATAAGTGAAATGCTCTACAAGTCAAGGAGAAGTGATTATGTCTGCTAAAGTTTCCGTCTACGAAGAACAACTGGTTCGCGAAATCAGAGGGACGCCCGAGGAATATCTGCCGAATCTCCTTCAGATTGTCCGCCTGTTCCGTGAGAGCGTGGCACTAAAGCCCGCTGACGTCAGCTTCCGCCAAGGTTGGAAAGAAGCGCTGGCAGGTGAGACACGGCCGGTATCTGAATTGTGGGAGGGCATTGATGCCCAGTGAGCCAGCCGAACCAGTGCAGGTCGAGTACACCCCGGAATTCAAGCGCAACCTGCGAGTGCTGGCGAAGAAGTACCGTCACATTTGGTCTGATGTCCAACCTGTGATTAATCGCCTTCAGGCAGGTGAGGTCATCGGAGATCAGGTGTCGGGGACGCGCTACACCATCTTCAAGGTGCGGGTGCAGAACAGCGACATTCAGAAGAGTAAGCGCTCCGGCTATCGTCTGATCTACCATCTCAAGACGCCCACGAGCATCATTCTTGTGACCATCTATTCCAAACTTGACCAGGCGGACATCTCAGCAGAGCAGATACGGCGCATCCTGAAAGAGTTTGACGAGCACTTCGCTTGACAGGCTCACCGCACAAACGGCTTTCACCCAAATTGCTTCGCAACTTCGTTTGCGCCGAACTCGTTAGCCACCATTTGACTGAGGGAGGGAAGGGAGCTGCCATGCAGAAATTCGATATTGGTAAAGATGCCCCTTCTGCCAATTTGTTGGTGAGCACTGGCAACAGATGAGGGTCAGAACTATAAAGATGCAAAGAAGTGGCCAAGAACCGGCATTTCAAAAATTGGATCCTAACTACGTTCACACTGATAACATGAAACCTTCATGCCACAGGTGGCACAAAGAAGCATGAAATTATGATGTATTTTCAGAGGAAAAATGGGGTTCACGCTGTAGCCCAGAGCAAAACTTGCTCTCCTGCCTTTTATCTGCATCCTCTTGATATGTCATTTTCAGTGTGGACTAACTACGGAATAGATGCGACAATTCAGATGTGGAACAACAGCAATTCGGCGTCTCGACATAACCTATGTACGGATGTAAATTAGACGGTAAGGAGAAGTCAGATGAAGAAGCCATGGCATTATACCCGTATAAATTTTAGAAAGATTATAGATCCGAAGTATTTCAAGGAGATAAAACCGGTCTTGTACAAAAAGAATGAACTCATATATGGTCGTGGAGACAAGAGTGACCGTATCTACCTTGTTTGGAATGGTATAGTTAAGAGATTCAGCATAACGGTGACAGGTAAGGAGACACCCATGTCCCTCCGATACCCCGGAGATATATTTGGGCTGGCAGAGATATACAGTGGTGAATGCAGGTATTGCTTCGCAGGGGTATATAAGGATGCGACCCTCTATCCAATTGAGAAAGACCTTCTTACTACCATGATAAATCAAAATCCGGGAGTTGCCATCAAGGTAATCGAAGTTCTAGGAAAAAGACTTCTCGAAAAAGAGATGTGGATAGACCACTCAGTTCTGAGAAATGTAGAAGCGAGGGTGGCACACTTTCTTGTGAAGACAGCTATGCAGGAAGGTGAATGTTATGAGGATGGCTTTGCACGGATAAACTTTAAGTTGACGCATCAGATTATTGCCGACCTTGTAGGCGCCTCAAGACAGACAGTCACGGAGACTCTGAATAGTCTTAAGGACAGCGGGCTTATCATTTGCACGAACAAAGAGATACTGATAAAGGACTTAAGGTGCTTGCAAAAGATGTCGGAACAAAGTTTGACCTAAAGAAGAAACAAAATCAGGCCGCCCGAATTGCCCCTTTAAACCTACCCCAATCGATTCGTCGACATTATTAAGAAAGCTATACAACTGTCTTTATCGGCCTGCCCTTCACAATTCGACGTTGTCGCCTTCCTGACAGACCTTAATCCAAAGTTGTGTAAAAATGTGTTTGTAGAGATAAGGCGGAGGTATGCTATGACACCAAAGGAGGTAATATTTAGAGCATTTGAGCTTGGTAAACCAGAGAGGGTTCCTGTAGCCCTTTTTGGCGGTGGAATGTTCACAATGTATAACACAGGAAACTCCTTTGAATCCCTTGCAGAGGATGCAAAGAGGATGGCAGATATGATCATCTCTTTTTCGAAAAAATCACTTTCGGATATTGTTTATGTGGGTTCTGGGTATAACAACTTCCATGCAGCCGCACTCGGTGGAAGGATTAAATATAGGGAGGTTGGTGCTCCCGACCTTGAAGAACCATTGGTTGATACCGAGAGTGATCTTGACAGATTTGATCTTGAGAAACTTAAAAATAATGCCACCGTAAAGGCTATCTGGGAGGCAACCGAGATGGTCTCACGGGCGATAGGCGATGAGTTTGTTGTTACTGCTACCGCATGGGGTCCTTTTACATTGGGTGCACAGATATTTGGTGTAGAGAAAATGATGCGGGGGACATATAAGACTCCTAAACTTGTAAAAAGGGTTGTTGATTTTGCTGCAGACCTGAATATCAAGTTTTACACCGACATTGTAGAACGGGGCATTATAAAGATGATAAGCCTTGCGGATCCGACAGCCTCTGGAGACCTCATTTCGAGAGAACGGTTTGAGACCTTTGCCCTTCCGTATCTACAGAAGTTTACCTCATGGGCAAGGACAAAAGGTGTAAAGGTTCTTGTGCATATCTGTGGTAACACTTCAGACAGACTTGATCTCTTTCCGAAGATTGGCGCTGACTGTATAAGTCTCGATCATAAGGTGGATCTGGCAAAGGCAAAAGCTGAACTCTCAGGGAAGATGTGTTTTGCCGGGAATGTTAATCCAGTAGCAGTGCTTAACAATGGGACACCTTCAGATGTGGAGGCAGCCTCACGAAAATGCATAGAGACTGCGGGATTAGAAGGGGGATATATCCTTATGCCAGGATGCGATATTCCTCCTACAGTTCCGGTCAGAAATGTTGAGGCATTTGTGAAGATTGCAAGAGAATGGAGGCTGAAATAGAGCCCAAGGTATAAGGAGCGAAGAGTGAGAAGTGAAGGGGAAAGAGAAGAAAGGGGGTGGTCAATTGTAGAGGCCTTGAGATAAGGAGGTGGGATGATGGGAATATTTGACTGGCTTTTTGGCAAAGAAAAGGAGGAAGGAAAGATGGCAGAGAAGAGGATGACTACTGAAGAAGTAAATAAGTATATGGAAGACCTCATTGGGTTCGTACCGAGGATGTTCCAGATCATAAACACGGTTACGCCTGAGCCAGGAAGGACATTCGCTGATTTTTATATGACAATCTTCGGTGATGGAGCGATCTCAAAAAAGATGAAGGAATTGATATTTACCGCTATTGGAGTATCCTGGTGTTCTCCAAGATGCATAATCCATGTGATCCCCGCACTGAAGGCAGGTGCAACAACAGAGGAGATTTTTGAGGCAGTATCTGTTGGTATGATCGGAGCAGGTTTTGTCCCAGGAGGTCCAGGAATCCCATATGCCTTTGAATATGCATTAAAGACGTTAGATATTGCTGATAAGTACTCAAAGGGTGAACCGTGGGAGTATCTACCAGAGCCAAAGTTTGACCATGGGATCTACTAAAAACAGTTCAGAGTGAAAGGTGAGGCGTGAAAAGTGTGGCAGGGGAGGCTCTAGCCTCGCATGCACGGCTGGGGTTGTCCCTGCCCAAAATTGTGAGCAATTACGTAGAAAACAGATTCTCATTTTCATCGTTCATGGACGAAACCGTCATGGTAAATTAGTTGGATGACACTAAAGAGAAGAGGGTTAATTGTTCAGATTTGGTAAGGAACAGAAGGTTTGCAATATAGGTAATATAAAGATTGGTGGGCAACCAGGAGAAAACCCACCACTGTTGATAGCTTCACTGTTTCAAAGAGGGGATAAGCTTCTAATAGACAGAAAAGGACCACAATTTGATAGGGATAAAGCAAAGGAATACATAGTGCGTCAGGATGAATTGACATCGCAGACAGGCATTCCAGGACTTATTGCCATGGTTGCGAACTCTGTTGACGAGATGAAGGCATACATAGATTTCTTCATAGATATTACAGATAGGCCATTTGCCGTGGATGTATGGGCTTCGAAGACGAGGCTTGCCTGTGCACGGTATGCTGCAAGTCTTGGGCTGCAGGACAGGTTACTGTATAACAGTATTACTCCATGGGACAAAGATATTCCAGAACAGGTTGCAGAACTCAGGGAGTTAGGTATAAAGCATATAGTGCTTCAGGCATTTGATGATAAAGATCAGACACCGCGGGGGAGAATAGCTTCGTTGAGAAGACTTCTTGATTTGATCGAGGGTGCTGGTTTTGAGACGATATTAGTAGATACATCCGATATGAATCTTCCGGCAACCGCCTTTTCGCTTATAGCCAATTATCTAATCAAACAAGAGTTTGGGCTACCAGCGGGCTGTGCTACTTCAAATGGGACCTACATGTGGAAACAGGCAAGGGAGATGTGGGGTCAGGACGGCTTTGCCGCCGTAGATGCTACAGCCCATGGAATTAGTGCCCTTTTGTGGAGTGATTTTATATTTTATGGGCCACTTGTGGCTGCAAAGAGGATACTTCCTGCTGTTGCAGCAGCTCATATGATACTTTCGACCCTGGTGTTTGATGAGAGCGGCTATATCTCTGATGACATCAAGTTGCCAATAAACAGGCTTTATGCTGACTTTGTCCAGAAGATGAAGGAGGGAGGAGAGAGAAAAGTAAGAAGTGAGATGTAGAGGCGAGGCGTTGCCCCGTCCTCTGGTATGCACCAGACGGTACATACCTCTGGTAGAATCAGGACTATTTGCAATAGAGGTAAGGAAGGTTATGCCGATAACTGAGATTACTGCAAAAGAAAGGGTAATGAGACTGCTTGGTGGGCAGAGAATAGAACCTATCCCATGCTTTAGCGGGATGGGGAATATTACGGTTGAAGGATTGAAGATGCATGACCTCAGATTTGCTGCCCTACATGGTGACGCAAATGCAATGGCAAAGGCGGCAGCCACGACATACAGACTCTATGGTTTTGAATGTGCTGTTGTGCCATTTGACCTCTGTGTTGAAGCCGAGGTGTTAGGATGTGAGATAAATGTCTATCCCGATTCAGAGGATATACTTTATCCAACCATAAGAGAGAAAGTAGTCAGGAATGAAGAAGACATGACGAAAATTGTAATTCCCGATAGCCTGAGCGATAAAGGTAGAATACCTGTGGTGGTGAGTGCTATACAACAATTGAAGAACGAACTTGGTAACGAGGTGCCTGTTGGCTCTTATGTTCTTGGACCTTTTACCCTTGCGGGTCAGATAATGGAGTTAAATGATCTGCTTAAGTTATCATTCAAGAAACAGGCATTGGTGAATCAAATGCTTGAAGTCCTTACGGATGTTGCTATTGTGGTAGCTAAGATTTACAGGAATGCCGGGACAGACTATATCACTGTTAGAGAAATGGGAGCTACATCCGATGTGGTCAGTCCTCGAACATTCAAATTCCTGATACAGCCACATCTAAAAAGGATGTTTGACCATATAGGACACCCCTCTGTGCTGCATATCTGTCGTAAAACGAACGATATAGTCCCAGCCAGATTAAGCAGGAAGCTTTACTCTTTAGTAAATGGTCAAAAGCCATGAGGAGGAAAGCAAAATTGTCTCCCTGCTAAAGGTCTTAACATATTAAGAGTAGAAACAAATATAAACTTACTCATAGAGCAAAGTTTGTACGCTCTTTATACCAGGAGAGGCGATGGGGTACAAGGTCATATTTCAGCCTTCTGGAAGAAGGGAAATAATTAAGGAGGGTACAAGCCTCCTTGAGGCTGCAAGGAAGCTCGGTGTTGACCTGGAGTCTATCTGTGGAGGTAAGAAGACGTGTGGAAAGTGTAAGGTAAACATAGAAGAAGGCTATTTTGAAAAGGATGCTATAGACTCGAGAATGTTGCACCTTACACCATTATCAGATGATGAGAAGAAGTTCTCAAGGTCGGAAGATGGTCCAAATATGCGTTTAGCCTGTGCTTCGGAGGTTCACGGTGATGTGTTGATTTTTGTCCCTGAGAAAAGCAGGGCAGGAAAGCAGATCGTAAGAAAGACTGCGACAGAGAGGGCCATTGCGTTAAGGCCTGCTGTGAAGAAATATCACATAGAACTTGCACCTCCAACCCTCCATGACCTTACAGTCGGAGATTCAGAAAGGGTAATAGCAGCACTGGGTGAGAGGTATGGTCTGAATATAACTACAATAGACTTCCCCGTTATGAGACGTCTACAGGATACTCTGAGAGAGGGAGAATGGGAGATAACCGTCTCTGTATGGATGGACAGGGAAATTATAAGGGTAGAGCCAGGTTTTGTTGAAGATGCATATGGTGTAGCAGTGGATGTGGGGACAACTACTGTGGTTGGCTATCTCTGCGACCTTCTAACAGGAAAGGTTTTAAGCACAGAATCAATGATGAACCCGCAGGTTCCATACGGTGAAGATGTCATGTCAAGGATAACCTATGCGATGATGAATCCTGATGGACTTGCGAAGATGCAGAAGGCTATCATAGACGGATTGAATCGGATTATTAGCGCTGCCGTAGAGTCGCTTGTAAGCGATAAAGGGGGTAAGAAGTGTAGCACTGAGGATGTGATTGACATGACAATTGTATTCAATACTGCAATGCACCACATCTTTCTTGGTTTCAATCCTGAATATATCGGCAAAGCTCCCTTCATACCTGCAGTCCACAGGTCGTTGAACATCAAGGCAAGGGATATGGGAGTAAAGATAAATGGGTGCGCCTACATCCATGTCCTTCCGGTAGAGGCTGGTTTTGTGGGCGCTGATAATGTAGGTGTGCTTATTGCCGAGGAGCCATATAGTCAGGACAGCATGGAGCTTATAATTGATATAGGCACAAACGGGGAGTTACTACTTGGAAATAGAGAAAAGATATACTCCACCTCATGTGCTACAGGACCTGCATTTGAAGGTGCCCAGATTAAATTCGGCATGAGGGCTGCGCCTGGTGCCATAGAGAGAGTTAAGATAGACTCAGAGACTAAGGAAGTAGTGTATAAGGTCATAGGTGAGGCAGAGTGGCATCCACACGTTAAGAAGAAAAACGCAAAAGGGATATGTGGTTCAGGCATAATAGATGCGGTTGCTGAGATGTTTAGGTCTGGAGTTATTACGAAAAGCGGAAACTTCAGCCAAGACCTGAATACACCCCGCTTCAGGAAAGACAGCGAAGGGAAGCCTGAATTTGTTATAGCATGGGCAGATGAGACCTCAATTGGAACTGATATCACTGTTACCCTCAGTGATGTAAGGGCGATACAACTTGCAAAGGCAGCACTTTATGCCGGGGCTAAACTGCTGATGCATAAACTTGGTATTAAGAAGATTGATAAGGTAATACTTGCCGGGGCATTTGGTAGCTATATAAACAAGGAATCTGCGATGATTATGGGGATGTTCCCAGACTGTGAGATTAACAATGTTTATCCGGTCGGAAATGCTGCAGGTGATGGTGCACGCATAGCGCTTCTTAACGTAGATAAGCGGGATGAAGCAGAGAAGAAGGCAAGAGAAGTCAATTTCGTTGAGATAGCAGTCGACCCGAACTTTCAGAAGGAGTTCGTGCAGGCGATGCATTTTCCTCACATGAAGGATACCTTCCCGCATCTTGAGGAAACCTTAATGGGAAGCATTCTATGACAAAAGTATATTTAGATGCAGGGTCTTGCGGATACCAAGTGGTCATAATAGCCAATAAAAAGAAAGATGGGAAAATAGGGATAATATTGGATACAACCTGTGAAATGGTGAAGGCGATGGAGGAAGACCTTAAATCTCAAGACAGGAAGAAAGTCTTGAGGAGGATTATAGATTCACCCGTATATATCTCTGCATCAAAAAGGATAAAACATGTCGGTTGTCCTGTCCCGATGGCTATAACAAAGGCAATAGAAGTAGAACTCGGCATTTCCGTCCCGCAGGAGGTGAAATTGACCTTTGCTTAATGAGGTATATAGAATACAACGGCTGGGGTCAGGTAGCCAGAAAATTACTAACCAACCGTCAAGAGGTAATGGAAAATGTCTGAGTTAAGCCATAAGGAGATAAATTCATACGAGGACCTATCCAGCGAGATAGATTTTGTGAGGCTGAAGTGCGAGCTCTTGGTGGAAGGCTTAAGACTGGATGAGTCTGCCCGCGAAGGAATTGGAGTTACGTATAAGGAGCAGGTTCATTTTATTTATGAATGGGACTTCAGCTACCATCGCGGGACTATTTATCCGCAGGATTTTGTGCTGCCCACTTCTCCACAAGGACCCCCTGCTTTTGACTCATCGGGCATAGTGGAAGATGGTCTCATAGTAATGTTTAGAGCTAATGAACATTCCCCCTTCCTTATCAGACGCAATGGGGAGCAGCTTATTCTTGAGAAGAATGGCGATTATTTATGCGAGGTGAGATTCACTCCACGGCCACAATATTATGGTAAGAAGACATCGGAGGGTGTGCCCATGAACAATATAATTGTCCACGGTGGAGTGATGGGCCTTCTCTGTACAGTAAGTCAGTACTGCTACTACTTCAAAAATGGCGATCAGTGTCGTTTTTGCGCATTGATGCCGACCAAGGAGACCTACGGGGATGAATTGCTGGGTATTAAGCAGCCGGAACAGGTAGCAGAAGCTGTGGCTGCGGCCTGGGAGGAAGGTATTTGCCGTGGGCTTACTCTCACGGGAGGGATACTGCCGGGCCGCCGTGAAGTTGACCGATACAGAGACATCGTGGAGGCCATTAAAAAAGCACGCAACTGGGCTGATGAAGACAACCTTCCTATTTGCGTGGTACCCGCTGCTCCTGCACCAGGGAACTATGTGCAGCTTGATCAATTGCGGAAGACAGGGCATGCCTACCTTTCTATCAATCTGGAAGTGGGAAATCCAGACTGGTTTAAGGCGATCTGCCCCGGCAAGGCCAAGAATGGACGCTTTGAAAATTGGCTGAAGGCTCTTGAATATGGAGTCGAAGTTTTTGGTCCATGGAAGGTGAGGAGCAATTTTGTTCCCGGGATCGAGCCAAGGCAGGATACCTTAAGAGCCTGGGAGTATCTGGCAGGAAAGGGTATTTGGACTCACTTCTTCATACCCTGGTGCCCGCAACCCGGCTCTCTTTTGGAGGGACACCGCAGTCCATCTGGAGAATGGTTCTTCAAATTGACCGATGAGCTTTCTGATATCTGGGAGAGACTGAATGCACCCATTGAGGAGCTAAACAAGTTTCCGGGCGCCAATGACAGCGTGGCTTTCGATATGTGGAGGGCAAAAAAGGGACTAAAGGTCTCCGAACTAAATGCCCTCTTAAAACAAGAGGTGACCTGAAAGAATGGTTAGTTTGCTCAGACTAAAGCTAGATCTGTTCTGCCATGGACTGAGGGTGGACGAAGCTCTCGAACCTTCTACAAAAAGGGGAATAGTGCCGAGTTCGGAGTATGTGGGGCGTGGGACAAAAAGAGCCTCGCTCTCCGAAGGAAAGTGCTTTTTGCTACACCATAACAATAAAAGCTATGTTGCCAACGTAGCGGTTATGGAGTCGTTTGTTAGAAGTTCCCCCTATGAGTTTACTCTCGTAGATGGCGAAGGCTGGATTCGAAGAGATGGCGAGCTCTTAGTAAAAGCAACCCCCACAGGGACACCTGCCTGGTATTTTGAGCCAGAGATCGTCAAAGTTTTTCAGGTCCACGGCAATGATGTTCTTGCTACTGCCCTCTCCAACTTTTGTGTTTATAAGCAAGGGGGAGAGGGATGCAAATTCTGCGCTCTGGAGGCCGGGGGAGAATATGTAATAAAGAGACCCGAAGAGATTAAAAGTGCTCTTAGGAAAATAGTTGAGAACAAGGAACTCTCTTCCTATGGGAATGTTAACGGGGAGAAGGAGTACATAGAGATAGAGGAAATCAATATAAACTCAGGATCGCTTCATGAAGAGCGGATGATTGAATTATATCTCGGCGCGATTAGAGCAGTCACAGAGATAAGTGATATAGCCATATCCGCCCAGATCTGCCCTATAGATAGATCAAGGATGGAACAACTGTACCAGGCAGGTTTGGACACCGTAAGTTTCAATATGGAGATATATGACGAAGGCATCAGACGCCAGGTTATGCCAAGAAAAGCCAGGCTTCATCCAGTGGATAAGTATCTTGAGGCCATAAAAGATGCCGTAGAGGTTTTTGGGAAAAACCAGGTAACCTCCTGGCTTATAGCAGGCCTTGAGCCCCCGGAGAGTACTATTGCCGGATGTAAGGCCATCTGTGAGAGTGGAGGGATTCCCCATGTCGCGGTATTCAGGCCATTGAAGGGGACAGCCTATGAAAACAGACAACCTCCAGAGGTCGAAGATGTGATCGAGATTTATCAAAGACTAGGAGAGATGGTTAAAGGTACTGGTTTGGATCCTTTCACGCAGAAAGCAGGATGTGTCCGGTGCGGCGGCTGCTCTGGCCCTGAAGGAAGTTTTGGAAAATTGAAGAAGGAGAGACAAGAAAGAAATGGCTAAGATTAATTTAGCAGTTGGGGTGGATGATTTAGTCTTCAGGCCTTTAAATCATGAAAGTTCGTGGCAGTTTTTCGAAGAGCCGACTGTCTTTACCAATATTCATCCTTTAGAAGATATAAATAGGACAGGCTGGGATAGAATGATTGCCACCAAGACCTATGGCCTGATTGAGCCAGACCCCTATGTGGTAGAGAAATTAGAAGAGTTCAAAAAGTCGGGAATTAAAAAAGTTCTTGACCTGGGGTGTGGTCAGGGCCGACATACGCTTCTCCTTGCAAGGGAAGGTTTCCATACCTGGGCCCTGGATATTTCCCATAGTGCCGTCTCTGCCACACAGACTCTCCTGGACAGGGAAGGGCTTAACGGGAAAGTAGTGCAGGGCAATATGATCGGGATGGACTATCCCTCGAGCTACTTTGATGGCGTCCTGGCCTGGCGGGTGCTCTATCTTGAGAAATTGGCTGGGGTTAAAAAAGCCTTTGCTGAGGTTAGCAGGATTCTTCGACCCGGGGGTTTACTTTATGCCAGTATCCGCTCTACTAATAATACCTTATGCCACCTGGGCAAGCTGCGGGGAACGGAAATTGAACACAATACCTATGAGATGAAGGAAGAAGGACTTACAGGCCTCATCTATCACTTCTTCGATAAGCAAGAAGTCCTCAGCTATCTGCCTGGTTTTAAGATTTTAGAATTAAAGGAGCTAGAACTTCAGCATACTGAATATACCGCTCGCTACCCCGAATACAACAATCTCTTCTGGGTGGTACTGGCGAGGAAATTATAAGGGGAACAGGGGAAATGGACCTGTTACTGATCAACCCATCTTATTTTGCTCCGGCTGAGATGTCTAACCGCAGGGTTCGATACGACAATTGGATCCGCGGAGGAAATATGTATATTCATCCCTTTGAACCTCCTTTGGGTCTAGGTTCTCTTTCAGCTTACCTAAGAGAGAAAGGGTTTTCCGTGGAGTTGGTCGATATGCCGGGATTGGAGATGACCCAAGAGCAGCTTCTAGGGATCCTCCAGGGTAAGAGCCCTCGGTTTGTGGGCATCACCGCCATGACGCCGACCTTCGGTGCAGCCCAAGAGCTAGCCCACATCATCAAACAAGTTCTCCCTGAGACAAAAGTTGTTCTCGGAGGTGTTCATCCCACAGTCCATCCCGAACAGGTTTTGAAGAATAGAGATATCGACTTTGTTATTCGGGGCGAAGGAGAATTTGCAATGGGAGTCCTCCTGGAGAGGGCTTTTCCGTGCTCTTCTGAGGATTTGCCCGGAGTGTGCTTCAGGCGAAATGGCTCGCCGGTGATCAGCCCGAAGGCCCCCGCCTTTCAGAATCTAGATTTTTTACCTTTGCCAGATTATGGCAGCCTACCCCTGGACCGGTATATTCAATATAATGAGGCTCTTCGCGGAATCCGGGGGGTCTCGATGCTGGCCTCCCGGGGCTGCCCTTATCCATGCTCCTTCTGCGCTGTCCAGGAGACGATGGGCAAAAAGTGGAGAGCTAAAAGCCCCAAAAAAGTTGTGGATGAGATGACGATTTTAAGAGATGTATGGCAATTGGATGGCATTTGGTTTAAAGATAGCATCTTCAACCTGAACAAAAGGTGGGTCTCTGCCTTCTGTTCTGAGATTAAAAGGAGAGGTCTAAAGATCTTGTGGCAGTACAATACTCGGGTTAATCTGGTAAATGAAGAAGAGCTCATCATGGAAAAGGAAGCGGGGCTTGTTCAGATTGATTTGGGAATAGAGTCTGGCTCACCCAAAAGTCTGAAGACCCTGCGCAAGGGGATAGACATCGATGAGATTCATAAGGCGGTTCAAATAGCAAAGAAATATGTAAAAGTGGCTGGCTTCTTTATGATCGGCATACCGGGAGAGACACAGGAAGACATCGAGATGACCTTTGAACTCGCTAAAAAATTGAATCTTGACAAATGCACCTGGAGCCTGTTTTCTCCCCTGCCCGGGTCAGCTCTTTATGAATATCTGAAGAGCCAAACTGAATTTGTTAAACAGCTTGAGGAATTGGGAAAAATCCATTTCACCGAAAATCCCTACAGCTTCTGCCATGTCCCTGATGATAAGTTGAGGAAGATTTACAGGCAGATCAACGAATATTTCTCCTATGCCGTCCCCACAGAAAAATTCGGCTCGAAAGATATCTAAGAGAAGCAAGAACAATCTCACCTGATTTGGCTGCCCAAAACCGCTCACCATTTTCTACCAAAATACTAATAAAAGTTTATTTAATCCGAAAAGTTTACTTGACACTAACGATGAACAAAGATATAATACATATCAGCTATTGATTACTAGGCTACTAAATAAATTTTACAATCAGGACCACCAAGTGCCCTGAAGGCTTCAAGGAGTTTTTATCGGAGTACAGAGTAGTCATCGAGAAAGGAGATGGCTGATGGGTCAGTTTGATGAGTTTGCCGATTTAGAAGCTAAGACGGCAGCAGAAGTACTGGAGTGGGCATTGAAAACCTATGGCGACAAGGTCGCTCTGGCCTCGAGCTTTGGAGCTGAGGATGTTGTTCTGATCGATATGCTGGCAAGGATCGATCGCCACTCGCGAGTTTTTACCCTTGATACAGGAAGGCTTCCTCAGGAGACCTACGATGTGATGGAGAAGATCCGCGACAAGTACGGTCTCGAAATCGAGATCTACTACCCGGATACTAAAGCAGTTGAGGACATGGTTACCCACTACGGCCCCAATCTCTTTTATAAGAGTGTCGAGCTCAGGAAGCTCTGCTGTGAGATCAGGAAGGTTGGACCGCTGAAAAGGGCTTTAAAAGAGCTCTTGGCCTGGGTAACCGGCTTGAGAAGGGAGCAGTCGGTCACGCGAACTGAAGTCAAGAAAGTGGAGATTGATAGGTCTCACAATTCCATAGTTAAAATCAATCCTTTAGTCGATTGGAGTGAGGAGCAGATCTGGACTTATATCAGAGAAAATGAGATTTCTTATAACGCTTTGCACGATCGGAGCTATCCGAGTATCGGGTGTGCCCCCTGCACCAGAGCCATAAGGCCTGGCCAGGACCTCAGAGCCGGACGCTGGTGGTGGGAGACTCCAGAGCACAAAGAATGTGGCCTGCATATTAAAAAATGAAAGAGACGATTGCACCCCATGGTGGAAACTTAATTAATCGAGAGATTGCCGGAGACCAGAAAGCGCACCTTGACCAAAGGGTCGAAGGTCTCAAAAAGATCAGGTTAGACTCCAGGCAAATTTCTGATGTCGAAATGATCGCGGTGGGAGCTTTCAGCCCTCTGGAGGGATTCGTCGGGAAGGGAGACTACCACAGCATCCTGCACAATATGCGGCTCAAAGACGGCCTACCCTGGACCATTCCCATCACTCTGGCTGTCACCAAAGACGAGGCAAAAAGTTTCAAAGAGGGTGAAGATATCGCTCTACAGGGTGAGGAAGGTGAAATCTTAGCTGTCCTGCATCTGGAGGAAAAATATCTGGCTGAAAAGGACCAAGAAGCACTGCAGGTCTATGGAACCCAGGACGCTAAACACCCGGGTGTAGCCTATCTTTACCAGAGTGGCGAAGTTCTTTTGGGTGGGAGGATCAGCTTACTTCGGCGTCCCAGGCATACACAGTTTGAAAAATATCGGTTTGATCCAAAGGATACTCGAAGAGTGTTTCGGGAACGAGGCTGGAAGAGGATTGCTGGCTTTCAAACCAGAAATCCTGTTCACCGGGCCCACGAGTACATCCAAAAGTGTGCTCTGGAAACCGTTGACGGGCTCTTCCTCCACCCCTTAGTCGGGGAGACCAAAGCCGATGACATTCCGGCAGAGGTCAGGATGCGCTGCTATGAGGTGTTGCTCGAGAATTACTACCCAAAGGATCGCGTATTTATGGCAGTTCTCCCGGCTGCGATGAGATATGCTGGTCCTAAAGAGGCCATTTTTCACGCCATTGTGCGCAAGAATTATGGATGCACCCATTTTATTGTCGGGCGAGACCACGCTGGAGTGGGTGACTATTATGGCTCTTTCGAGGCTCACTACATCTTTGACGAGTTTAGTCCTGATGAGCTGGGAATAACACCACTATTTTTTGATTTTACCTTTTATTGCCGGCGGTGTGGACAGATGACATCTTACAAAACTTGCCCACATCCGTCTGAGGATCATGTTTCACTGTCTGGAACAAAAGTTCGGGAGATGCTCAGGAGAAGGGAAGTTCCTCCGCCTGAGTTCACCCGGCCAGAGATTGCAGAGGTGCTAATAGAATGGGCCAGCGTACAAAGGGAATACCATATTTGACCAGAGGATGCTGAAATGAGTGCTTTATTAGGAATTGCTTTACTTGCTTTCTTCAGTGAATATATGGATGCCGCTCTCGGAATGGGCTACGGTACTATTCTTACCCCGTTACTTCTGATTTTGGGTTTTAAGCCGTTGGAGGTAGTACCGGCTGTTCTTCTTTCCCAGCTTGTGACCAGTCTAACAGCAAGCTTTTTTCATCACAGATTCGGAAATGTCAATTTTAAGAGAGGCTCTTCGCACTTGAACGTAGCTCTTGTATTAGCTCTTTCTGGCATAGTTGGTTCTGTAGCAGCAGTCTTTGTTGCTATAAATATCCCGCAGTTAGTGCTGAAAGTTTAAATCGGGTTTATGGTTTTGGCTATCGGGATAGTTATGCTGGTCAATATGCATAAAGATTATGGTCTCTCGTGGAAAAGAATCGCCGGAGTGGGTTTGGTTGCCGCTTTCAATAAAGGAATAAGCGGTGGTGGTTACGGACCGGTGGTTACGGGTGGCCAAATCCTTTCGGGAGTAGACGGGAAAAACGCTGTTGGCATTACTTCGTTAGCGGAAGGGCTGACTTGCATGGTAGGGTTTTCGATTTATTTTATGACGGGGAGTGTAGAAAGCTGGGAACTGCTTCCCTATGTGCTTATAGGAGCTATTATTTCAGTTCCCTTTTCAGCCGCTACTGTCAGAAGGCTGAACACCAGAACACTTCGTATTGCCATCGCCATTTTAACTATTCTGCTTGGGGTGGCGACACTTCTTAGGGTTAGTGCAGCTTGAGCTGTTCTACAGTGTTAACTTTAGACCCCGAGCATTTTGAGATTATTCACTGCGGCGATTGATTTTAGATCTCCTATCCTGGATAATATTTATCACCTTCGCCAGGTATTACTGGCCGTTCTTGGGCATTAACATCGGGAGTTTTTGAGAAGGAGTAGGGATTGGAAAGGATATTACTGGTTCTTTCGACCACCCGGCAGTCCGACAAGGCTATCGACATGGCTTTAAGTATGGCTGAGGAGCAAGAAGCGGAGCTGATGGTTCTTTTTGTACTGGATTCCAAAGTTCCTGATGCCGTCTTTGACCAGTTGACTGATGTGGGCTTTATGGGAGAACGACCCAGCAGCGAATTAAGAGCTACTATCGTGAAAGAACAGCGGGATCGAGGTCTGGCAAAGGTGAAAGAGATCGAAAGACTTGCTGAGGATAGGGGTGTTTTCTACCAAAGCTGGATGGTCCAGGGCGATTTCGGCCGCGAATCGGTGAAGATGGCCGCTGCCCATGAGGTAGATCTTCTGATAGTGTGCCGGGCCAGGCGTCCTGGCCTTTCCAGGTTCTTTTTTGATCAAGAGATAGAGGAAGTAATCCGCTGGGCAGACTGCGAGGTGAGGGTGGTGGAGGAGGAGTAGAAGGATTGGAAAGCACGAGTAAAGTTTGGGATGAATTTGGAGGAGGTGGAGAGCTAGTGGGTAAAGTCGAGGCGATAATAGATATACCTGAGGAACTGTACCTCTCTCTTTCTGCTCTTGGGTTAACTAAGGAGAAGATAGCCAGTGAATCACGGAAACTACTAGCCCTTAAGTGCTTCAAGGAGAAGATTCTTTCCCTGGGTAAAGCGGCCGAGCTCTCAGGTCTATCCAAGTGGGATTTTATAGAATATCTCAGTGAAGGTGGGGTTTCAGTAATAGATTACAATGAGGATGAAATTAGGAGAGAGCTGGAGAGTGTAGATAGAGTGGCGGAAAGGTTGAAGAAGTGATTGTGGTCAGTAACGCCACGGTTCTGATTGGGCTGGCCAAGATAGGAAAACTAGATTTACTGCCAAGAATTTTCTCTAAGGTACATATTCCAGAAGAGGTGTTTAAGGAGTTAGTCCCAGAGAGGAGCAAGAAACCCGGTTCTTGGGAGATAGAGAAGGCTGAGTGGGTAGAGAGAAAGTCAGTGACAGGACAGACCGAAGTAAGATTACTGATGGGCAGTCTCGATCGAGGAGAGGCTGAGGTTCTAGTACTGGGTAAGGAGATGAAAGCAGATCTAATATTGCTGGATGAGGAAAAGGCCAGGAAGGCTGCGGCAATTGCAGGTTTTGAAGTGATGGGATTGGTGGGTTTATTGATTCTAGCCAAGAATCTGGGACTTGAAAATAAAGAAGGATGTCTTGAAACCCTACGATAACATTCTACAACTCATAGGCCATACCCCGATGGTCAAGCTAAATAGAATACCCGGCCCAAATGATGCGGCTATCTATGCCAAGCTGGAACAGTTTAATCCTGCTGGGAGCGTAAAGGACAGGATTGCTCTGAGCATGATTGAGGAGGCGGAGAAGGAGGGAAAGCTAAAACCTGGCTCCACCATCGTGGAGCCTACCAGCGGCAACACCGGTATTGGCCTGGCTATGGTGGGAGCTGTGAGGGGATATAGGGTGATCCTGGTTCTCTCAGAAGATATGAGCTATGAGCGACGAGTTCTTCTCTCTTCCTACGGTGCTGAGGTTGTTCTCACTCCCAGTGAAGAGGGAATGAGGGGCTCTATAGTCAAAGCCGAGGAGCTGGTGCGGGACAATCCTGATTATTTTATGCCCCAGCAATTTAATAACCCGGCCAACCCCGACATCCACAGGAAGACCACCGCCAGGGAGATACTGGAAAGCATGGAAGGAATGGAAGGAATGGGAATCGATGCTTTTGTGGCCGGAGTGGGAACCGGAGGGACTATCACCGGGGTGGGGGAGGTACTAAAGGAAAATTATCCTGAGGTAAGAATTGTAGGTGTGGAGCCCGCTGGCTCACCGGTCCTCTCTGGAGGAGAGCCGGGTCCCCATCTAATCCAGGGTATTGGAGCTGGTTTTATTCCCAATGTACTGAACACGGAGATCATTGATCAGGTGATTACCGTAACCGATGAAGAGGCTTATCATATGATGAAGCGCCTGGCTCAGGAGGAAGCGCTTCTGGTAGGGATATCTTCGGGAGCTAATGTTTGTGGGGCCCAAAAGGTAGCCCAGGAATTGGGCAAGGGAAAGAAAGTAGTAGTCATCCTGCCGGACACTGGAGAGAGGTATTATAGTCTGGAGAAATATTTCTGAAGAGAAAAGAACGTTGATAGATAAAGGCGATTTGAACTAGCTAGAAAATAGATTCCCATTTTTGTCGTTCGAGGGCGCGGCCCCCCCCGAATGGGCAATTGGCTTTAAGTTAAAGGATTTCAGGCTGAGAAAATCTTGCAAACTGGTCCAAGAAAACCAAGACCAGACTATCTTAAGGTATTTTTGAGTTGATAGGAAACTTTGAAGTTTTGCTGAAATAATCCAACTAAAACTAAGGAGGCAAAATGGCGGTAAAAGTTAAGATTCCCACCCCTCTACAGAGGCTGACCAATAAGCAAAGCCAGGTGGAAGCAGAGGGCTTCACTGTTGGCGAGGTCCTGGCTGACCTGGAGAGAAACTTCCCCGGTTTCAAGGAGAGGCTTTATGACGAAAAGGGGGAGCTTCGCCGGTTCATTAACATCTTCCTTAATGAGGAGGATGTGCGCTTTCTGGAGGGGCTGAATACCACAGTGAAAGATGGAGATGAGATTTCCATAATCCCGGCTGTGGCCGGTGGATCTCTTTAAAGACACCTTCCAGATGTTGTATGAGGAGTAGGGGTTCAGGTGGCAGATTTTACAGAAGACCAGATAATAAGGTATAGCCGTCACATAGTTCTTCCCCAGGTAGGGGGCAAGGGTCAGAAGAAGATCAGGGAGAGCAAGGTCCTTCTGATCGGAGCTGGGGGCCTGGGCTCTCCGGCTGGATATTATCTGGCGGCGGCAGGAGTGGGCAGGCTAGGGATTGTGGATCAGGATGAGGTGGACCTGAGCAATTTGCAGCGCCAGATCCTGCATCGGACCGCAGATATAGGTCGGCCCAAGACTCAGTCGGCCAAGGACAGGATCAATGAACTCAATCCGGATGTGGAAGTGGTTCCCTACCAGACCACCCTTACTTCAGACAACGTAATGGAGATTATCGAAGACTATGATCTGGTAGTTAACGGCTGCGATAACTTTCCCACTCGCTATCTTCTCAACGATGCCTGTGTTTTGGCTAGCAAGACCATCGTGGACGGAAGCATCTTCGTCTTCGAAGGTCAGGCTACCGTATTTAAACCTCACCTGGGCCCCTGCTACCGCTGCCTTTACCCAGAGCCACCACCTCCGGGCACGGTTCCTTCCTGCCAGGAAGCAGGAGTTCTGGGAGTATTGCCGGGGGTCATCGGGTCCATCCAGGCTATGGAAGCCCTCAAATTGATCCTGGAGATCGGCGAGCCTCTTATAGGCAGACTACTTCTCTATGACGCCCTGGCGACGGAGTTTCGAGTGCTCAAGATACACCCAGATCCCGACTGTCCCGTCTGTGGCGATAATCCCACCGTTACCAAACTGATCGACTATGAAGAGTTCTGCGGTTTGAGGCCGGCAAGATGCTAAAGATAGAAGAGAAGGATGGAGTCTAGATGTTAACAGACAGGGACAGGGAGAGATACAGCAGGCAGATATTAATCGACGGCCTTGGGGAAGAGGGACAGGAAAGGCTTAAGAGTTCAGCAGTTGGGGTTTTCGGTTGCGGTGGCCTTGGGACTATAACCTCTCTCTACCTTACTGCGGCCGGGGTAGGGAGGCTTGTTCTGGTCGACAGCCAGAAGCCGGACCTCAGCAACCTTAACCGGCAGGTGTTGCATTGGGAGAAGGATGTTACAGAGGGGGTGAGCAAGGCTGAGTCAGCTAAATACAAGCTTTTCAGTTTTAACAGCGATATTGTGGTGGAGGCCCACACAGCCGTGGTTACGGAGGATAACATCGAGGAGTTCTTTGGCGAAACCGATATGGTGGTCGACTGTCTTGACAATTTCGAATCGAGGCTTCTCCTGAACAGGTTCTGCATCGAGACGGGGCGCCCGATGGTCTATGCGGCTGTCCATGGCTTTTACGGACAGCTCACATCCATAATACCTGGCAAGACCCCTTGCCTTCGCTGTATTTTCCCGGAGTCGCCACCTCCGGAACCCTTCTTTCCCATAATCGGGGTCACAGCAGGCCTTCTCGGCCTTCTTGAGGCGACCGAGACTATAAAGAACATAGTAGGCCTCCCCGGGACCCTCAAGGGGGAGCTTCTTATTGTTGATCTCCTCTCTTATGAGATAGAGAAAGTGAAAACGGGATTTGACAGTCACTGTCCTGTGTGCGGAACATCGGGGAGGTGACGGTCACCTAAAGCCTGTTTGGCTCAAATAGCTGTGTTTTGAAAAGAGACTATCTGCTAAAATCAATTAGAGAGGTTTTTGAGGAAAGAAGGAAAAAGTGCTAAAGAAAGTCGAACTCACCTTCCCCGAAAGACTGATAAAAGAGCCCATTATCTACCAGGTGGGCAAGAAGTTCCGGGTGGTCACCAACATTTTCAAGGCTGACGTCAACGAGAACAAGGGCTGGGTAGTTCTGGAGTTGGATGGAGAGCAAGAGGAGATAGACAAATCCATCCAGTATCTTAGAGATCTGGGCATAGAGGTCAAAGAGCTGGAAGGCTGAACATGCCGGATTTTACCCAGGAGCAAGTTGTTCACTACAGCCGGCATTTATATATAGACAACGAGGTGCAGCGCCAGTTACGGTGAAGGATAGGAGCACAGATGTCCCGCATGAGAGTGAAAATAACCTTTCCCAAAGAGAAAGTCACTGAACCTCTAATCTACATGGTGGGCCAGAATTTCCAGGTGGTCACCAATATAAGGAGGGCTAACATAGACGAATATGCCGGGTGGGTTATTCTGGAAATTGATGGCCAGGCTACAGAGGTAGAAAGAGCCATTGACTGGATGCAGGAAAAGGGAGTAAGGGTGGATCCCATAGAGGGTACTGTGGTGGAAGGATAGAGAAGTCAACGAGGCAAGAAGACGTTTGGACACTTTCGAAAATGAGATCAGGTATAGGCGGAAGAAGTGCAAAGATCCGATTTCCGGCTGCCTCATGCCGCTTTTTCTCACCATGGACTTCCACTTAGACTTTTGAGTTGGTAGAAATCCCCTCTACAATATTTGCAGCATGACGTTTGTGTCCAGTAGTATCAGTTAGGTTTTCCTGAGCCAGCAGAGCATCTCCCATAGGAGGGACAGATAAATTCGGTCATGACCTGGCATCCGCGAACTTCCCACATCACACAAGGGAGACAAATTCAGTAACCTGCCGCGCTTAACGTTGGGTCCTGGCTCTAAAAAGCTGTATTCCCTGATAGGCTATCTTGGCGGCTACACTGGCTATGGCATACAGTGCCCCGATGGCCCCTATGGCAAATATGAGATTGGTAAAGAATTGGCTCAAAATGGGGGCTATCATTTGGCCCACGCCCATTGCCTCCAGATCTAGCTCCTCCCCCTCCGAAAAAGCAGAAATTTCCGTGAAGAGTAAAAAAGACGGATCCTGAAAAAGCTTATAAGCAAGGTAAAAGGTAAAAAACAGCAGGACAAGACCAGCAGCCAGAACGACGATCCCTAAGACGGAAATTGTGGTGTAGACTTGCCTGCTCTCACCCGGCGGGGTTTCTTCCATTTCTCTCACCCCCTTTGGCTTTCTAAATAGCATAAGCTTCTCTAAGAAAAGCACAAATTTTCACATAATGCAATATTTCCATTGACAGGAAAGCGAACTAAAGCTATTATATTCTCATAATCGAATATCAAAATATGAAGGTAGGTATGACTACTTTACTTTCCGGTGAACAGGTCCAACAAGGGCTCAAACTGGAGCTCACCACCAAGTTCTTTCGTGCCCTGGGTGACCCCTCTCGTCTCAAGATTCTAGATTATCTTCTGAAGGGTGAGAAGAACGTAGGGGAGTTGGTGGAGCTGGTGGGGTCGGGCCAGGGGCGAGTCTCCAACCATCTGGCCTGTTTGAAACAGTGTGGCTTAGTGAGCACCCGCCGCGACGGCAAGTTCATTTATTATCGCATCGCCGACGCAGAAGTTCGGCTCTTGTTGGAGATGGCCCAATCCATGATTTCCCGCAATGCCGAACAGATTTGGGCCTGCACCAGGGTTGATTCCAGAGAGCAGTGGTAAAGAAAAAGGAGGAACATAGCTATGGAGAAGTTTGACCTGTTCATTGTCGGTGGTGGAGCTGGGCGCTTTGCCGCCGCCACCCGGGCCTCGGAACTAGGGGCGAGGGCAGCCCTCATAAACAGCGGTCTGCCCTTGGGGGGCACTTGCGTTAATGTGGGCTGCGTCCCATCAAAGCTCCTCCTGGAGATGGGAAGCGAGTATTATAATCTACAACATCCCCGCTTCCAGGCAGCAAAGAATGGACGCTCCTCTTCTTTTGACTTCGAGGCGGCTATCAGGGAGAAAGACGATATAGTCCAGTCTCTCCGGGAGAGCAACTATATCCAGGTGGCTCAGGGTCTCGGAGTCCAGGTAATAGAGGGAAGGGCCAGGTTTGTTTCTGGCCACGAAGTGGAGGTAAATGGGCAAAACATAGAGGCAGATAAATTTATCATTGCCACTGGCTCTAGACCTCGTATCCTGCCTTTCGAGGGCATCGACAAGGTGCGCTACATCACCAACAGAGAGGCCCTGAGCCTGTCCCGGCTTCCCAAATCCATGATCGTCATTGGAGGAGGACCGTTGGGTCTGGAGTTTGCCCAGATGTATGCTCGCCTCGGCACCAGAGTTACAGTACTGGAAAGGGAGGAGCAAGTACTGCCCCTTGCCGAACCTGAAGTAGCTAGTGAGCTCCGGCGATGCCTGGAGGGTGAGGAGATTGAAATCCATACGGGGGTGGAAGTGGAGCGGGTTAGTGAGGAGAGGGCTCTCAAGTTAGTACAGGCGAGGTTGGGAGGAAACAAGCTAATGGTGGAGGGAGAAGAACTGTTGCTGGCCACTGGCGTAGCCCCTAATAGTGATGACATGGGTCTGGAGCTAGCCGGAGTGGAAGTGGACTGGCGCGGCTTTGTCCAGGTGAATCAGGAATTGCGCACCTCCGCGCCCCATATCTGGGCGGCAGGAGACGTGGTAGGAAAGACTTTCCTGGAAACAATAGCTGCTAAGGAAGGCTACACAGCCGCCAGCAACGCCCTAGAAGACACAAAAAGGACCATAGATTATAACTCCGTGCCCAGGGCCGTTTTCACTGACCCCCAGATGGCCAGCGTGGGCCTCACTGAAAAAGAGTTCATGCAGCGCTATAACGTCTGTAGCTGCCGTACCGTAAGAGTAGCTCAGGTTCCTAAGGCTAAGGTAATTAAGGAGACCCGGGGCCTGGTGAAGATGGTAATTCACCCAGAGACCAAAGTTATCGTAGGAGTGCACATGGTAGCTCCGATGGCCGCAGACATTATCCACGAAGCAGCGCTGGCGGTGAAGTTCAGGCTCACCATTGACGACATCATTGACACAGTGCACGTCTTCCCCACCGTGAGCGAAGCCATCAAACTGGTGGCCCAATCCTTCAAACGGGACATTTCTAGGATGAGTTGTTGCGTCGAATAGTTCGTCAAGGAGGGCGCCGGTGAGATTGCTTACAATAATATTAATTGTCACGACCAATCTCTTTCTAGCAGGCTGCGGCAGTCCGCCACCATCTCAAGAGGAGGGAGGTGGAAATACTGGTGTTAACCCCGCCCTTAGGCGGGTAGTTCTGGAGATATCTACCATCTGGTGTAGCAGGTGACAAATGTCGACGAGCACGATCAGTAAGCTGCAGTTAAAAATCGGGGGTATGTCCTGTTCCTTCTGCACCGAAGCCATTTGCAAGGGACTATCGCAAATGGCTGGCGTGCACCGGGTGAATGTCAGTCTGTCCCATGACGAAGCTCTCATCGAGTACGATTCGGAAAAGCTTAAGCCTAGTGCGATAGAAAAAACCCTGCGTAGCTTGGGCTATTCTGTTCGCGACCCCGATAAGTTGCGTAGCTTTGAAGAGGAAGAGGCTGAGCTCCAGCAAGAGAAAAACCGGCTCCTGGTGGGCGCAGGTGCAGTCCTGCTATCCCTTGGGTTTATGGTTGCCATGTGGCTGGGGGTTCGCCAGCCCTGGTTTCGCTGGGTTATGCTGGCTCTGGCCCTGGGGACTATGTTCGGCCCAGGATGGTACATCAAGAAGATGGCCTGGGCCTCCCTGAGGCGAGGCATCCTTAACCAGCACGTACTGCTTGAGGTGGCCGCCTTCGGGGGACTCAGCGGTGGGCTGCTGGGACTTTTCTACACCGCCTTCCCTATGCCCGATTTCCTGGCGGTATCTGTCTTTGTGACCGGCTATCACATCCTGTCCGGCTACGTCTCCCTACTGGTCCGCACCAGAAGCTCCCAGGCCATCAAGAAGCTGATGGCGCTCCAGCCTCCTGTGGCTCGGGTCTGGCGCAACGGCAAGGAGGAGGAGGTACCCATCGAGCAGGTGGAGCCAGGAGACCTGGTACGGGTACGCCCTGGGGAGAGCGTACCTGTGGACGGGGTGGTGGTAGAGGGCGCATCAGCAGTGAACCAGAACGTGGTAACAGGCGAGCCCATGCCAGTAGAGAAAGGCCCCGGTGATGAGGTCATCGGGGGTTCGGTGAACCAGACGGGCTCCTTGCTGGTGAGGGTGACTCAGGTGGGCGCTGAGAGCTTCCTCCAGAAGGTGGCGCAACATATCCAGGAGGCCCGCGCCCTCAAGCCGGGCATAGTTCGATTAGTTGACCGGGTGCTCAAATACTTCGTGCCAGGGGTCCTGGCGGCAGCAGGTCTAGCGTTTGTTATCTGGAGCCTGGGCGCCTGGCTAGTGGGAGGTGAGCCAGACTTCACTCGTGCGGTGTTCGCCACCTTAGCTGTCTTGGTCATGGGATACCCCTGCGCCCTGGGTATGGCTACGCCTCTGGCTATGATCCGAGGTGGTGGTGCCGCCGCTCAGAAAGGGGTCCTGATGCGCTCCGGAGAGGCCTTCCAGGTCTTCAAAGATGTCAGGAAGGTCGTGCTGGACAAAACGGGCACCATCACCAGAGGAAAGCCGGAGGTGGTCCAAATAGTGGCTCTAGACGGAAGTAATGAGAGTGAAATCTTGCGTCTGACGGCCGCTATAGAGGCCACCTCGGAGCACCCCCTAGGGCGAGCTATTGTCGAGCGAGCCCATAGAGAGGGTCTGCAACTGCCTGAAGCTATAGACTTCCGTGCCCATCCCGGCAAGGGTGTTCAGGCCCGACTAGACGGTGAGCTTGTGCTAGTGGGTACAAGTCGCTTCCTTCTCGAACAAGGAATAGACATAAACAGCGCTCAGGGCCTACAGCGTGAATTGGAGGGACAGGGGCTAACGGTAGTCCAAGTGTCCCACAAACAAAAGGTCATTGGATTAATAGCTATCGGCGATGCTATCAAGGAAGATGCTCCTCATGCCATAGCCGAGATGAGGGATGCGGGGCTGGAACCGGTGATGGTCACCGGCGACAACTGGCGCACTGCGCGAGCGGTAGCTGCCCAGGTGAGCATCGATGAAGTGCTGGCGGAGGTGCTACCCGGGCAAAAGGCTGAAGCCGTGCGCAGGCTTCAGGGGGAGGGACATCGGGTAGCCATGGTTGGGGACGGTATCAACGATGCGCCAGCCCTGATGCAGGCCGAGGTGGGTATTGCCATCGCCGCTGGCACCGACATCGCCATGGAGTCGGCGGATATCGTGCTGGTAGGACCGAGCCTGTATGGGGTGCTGGATGCCTACCACATAGCCAGGAACAGCTTTGCCAAAACGGTGCAGAACGTGGCCCTTGCCTTCGCCTTTAATGGCTTAGGCATCCCCGCTGCCATGACTGGACTTTTGCACCCGGTGTGGGCCATGGTAGCCATGGCGGCCAGTGTCACCACCGTCCTTTTGAACTCGTTTGGAGGACGCCTCGGGGCTTTAGCCCGTTCGGCGCAGGGAAACAAGCTCCAGAGCATTTCCCTACACGTACCCAGCATCCACTGCGAAGGGTGTGCCGCCACCATTGAGGCCGCCCTGAAGAGACTGAGGAGCGTGGAGAGAGTGGAGATTGACGTAGCTGGGAAGATGGTCACCATTGGCTACCGGGATGGCCAAGGTGCAGAAAAAGAGATCCGGGGAGCCATCGTCGGAACTGGTCACACGAATCCTTACTTTTCTCTGATATAATCATTTAGAAGGACAGATTGCCCATATCGGTCCGAGCTAAGGAGGTAAGCAATGTTGCAGGGATGTAAGAAAGGATTTTTCATCTTTACTCTGGCGGCTGTATCCCTTCTGATCTTCATCACTCTGGGGTGCCAGCCCACTCCCGGTGGGGTAGCTCCAGGAGAAGAGGCGACAGTGGAGGAGGTAACACCAGAGGAGGCTACTTCTGCAGAAGCAACAGTAACTGTGGAAGGCTTTGCTTTCAATCCAGCGGAGGTGAGAATTCAAGCCGGGGGTACGGTGACCTGGCAACAGAAAGATTCCGCTCCTCACACTGTGACCAGCGATAATGGGCAGTTTGACTCAGGCTCTCTCAGTCAAGGAGACAACTGGAGCTTTACCTTTGAAAAACCGGGCACCTATGAGTACCACTGTGAGATTCATCCTGGCATGAAGGCTAAGGTTATTGTGGATTGACACTCCCCAGCACTAAAGTGCGGGGATTCTCAGTTGCCTGAGCAACACAGGTGCCAATTGAACCTGACACCTGAGGCCGGTGCCATAGCGGCAACTACAGGGATTTCTCCCTGATACT
>CAYYBB010000005.1:25809-27317 GCA_964469465.1 uncultured Actinomycetota bacterium | reverse complement strand
CTCGGTTCATTCTGTCCACCACTGTGGCGCAGTCCCCGAAGGCCCCGTCCAGGCCAGATTTTTTCAAGATGTTTCGAGCCGCATTCACGTCCCGGTGCACGGAAAGACCGCACTCCGGGCACTCATGCCAGCGCCGGGCTAGGGTTTTCTGCACGATGGTCCCACACCTCGAGCAAGCCCGGGAGGTGTTTTTAGGGTCCACCAAGACCAAGCGGCGGCCCCATACCTTGACCTTGGCCTCCAGGATGTTGTTTAGGATCCCCCAGGAGGCGTCCTGAATGGACTTGGCCAGATAGTGGTTCTTGACCATGTTCTTGGGCTGAAGTTCCTCCATCGCCACGGCGTCATAGCGGGTTAGGAGGGAATGCGTGACCTTGTAGGCCTGATCCCGCCGCTGATTGGCTACCCGTAGGTGAAGCGTCTGCAACTGCCGGATGGCCTTTTTTCTCCGCTTCGACCCCTTCTGTCTCCGGGAGACCGCTCGTTGGAGCCGCTTGAGTCTCCGCTCGGAGGAACGAAGGTATTTGGATGGGGGAAAAAATTCACCGTCGCTAGTGATGGCCAGATGGTTCAGTCCAAGGTCGATCCCAACAACCCTGCCAGTTGCCGGAAGGGGTTCTTGTTCTACCTGGCAGGAGAAACAGGCGTACCACTTTCCGGCCTTCTTACGAACGGTCAGGGTCTTGATCTTGCCCTCGATAGGCCGATGGAACTTGATTTTAACCTTCCCGATCTTGGAGAGTTTCAAGCGCCCTGCCCGGTCTTCCTTGACGATGGAGAATCCCGATTGAGGGTAGGTGAAACTGTCGTAGTAGCGGGCAGAACGAAACTTAGGATACCCAGGCTTTCCCCCGGCCTTCACCCGCAGGAAAAATCCCTGAATCGCCTTGTCCACCCGCCGAACCACGTCCTGAAGGACTTGGGAATAGACCTCTTTCAGTCTCGGTTCGGCTTCCTTCTTGACCGCTAGGGTCTTGATCTGGTCGTAGGCGGTCAGAGATTTTCTCTCTTGCTCGTAGGCTTCTTTCCGTTCGGCAAGGCAGTCGTTGTAGACCAGGGAGCAGAGGAAGCAGGTGTCGTGCATGAGTTTGGATTGGGCCTTTGTTGGATAGAGGCGATACTTGAAGCTTTTCAGCAAAGGGCTCACCTCCCTCAATGGTCCTGGCATTCCTCGCTGTACCGCTTGATGGTTTCTGCCGAAAGGTGACCTGCCGTGCCAACATAGTAGGAAGGTGCCCAAAGGGTTCCCCGTCCTGTTTTCTTCGCCAGCCCGGGGAATCGCAAAAGGACTCGCCTTGCAGAAACTCCCTTGAACGCCTTGACGATCTCGGATGGCGCGAATTTGGGCGGTGCCGAAACGAACAGGTGGATATGGTCGGGCTGGACCTCCAGGGCCAGGATTTCCCACCCCTTTTCTTCAGCCGCAGACCTCAAGATTTCGTCGGTCGCTTCGGCTACCTGGCCAGTTAAAACCTCCCTTCGGTACTTGGGAATCCAGACTAGGTGAT
>CAYYBB010000005.1:0-25709 GCA_964469465.1 uncultured Actinomycetota bacterium | reverse complement strand
GCTACCTGGCCAGTTAAAACCTCCCTTCGGTACTTGGGAATCCAGACTAGGTGATGAGAAAACGTAGCGGTTGTAGGAGCGTCTCAGCAGCGCTCTCATCCCCGGAATGAATTACGGGATTTTCCCACGCCGAAGGAATAAATATGATAATAACATGTTTGGCGTTCCTGCAAAACGCGGGCTAGACTTCCGGGGGTGGTTTAACTAAAATAAAGCGGTGTCCTGGTGCCCAGATATAGGTTGGTGGCTGAGACAGAAGGTGGTACATAGGACAATTACTGAGGGAAGTGGGGTCGGAAACTCGATGAACGAAATTGTGCAGAAAAAGGTTTTGGCTCCCGGCATCCTTCTCTTTCGGGTGAGTGCACCTGAAATAGCCCGCCGGGCGGAAGCCGGGCAGTTCGTAGTGGTCAGGGTATGCGAGACCGGCGAGAGAATTCCGCTAACTATCGCTGACTTCGACCGGGAGCAGGAAACCATAACCATGGTCTTTATGCAGGCGGGCAAAACCACTCGAATGCTAGGCACTCTGGATGTAGGAGACAGGATTCTCGATGTAGTGGGGCCCCTGGGCAGACCCAGCGATGTGGGGTATTGCGGTCGAGTAATCTGCGTAGGAGGTGGATATGGGGTTGCTCCGGTCTTCCCCATTGCCCGAGCCCTCAAGCAAGCGGGAAACCAGGTCATCGGTATTACCGGAGCCAGAACCGAAGAGCTCATTATCTTCGAAAAAGAGATGGCCTCGGTGTGCGACAGGCTCCTTATCAGCACCGATGATGGTTCCAGAGGCCATCATGGTCTGGTTACCGACGTGCTGAAAACCATCTTGGAGGATGGTCAAAAGACTGACCTGGTGGTAGCCATAGGCCCGGCTATTATGATGAAGTTTGTGAGCCTGATGACTAAGAGTTACGGGGTAAAAACCCTGGTCAGCCTCAACGCTCTCATGGTTGATGCTACAGGCATGTGTGGGGTCTGTCGGGTGAGCGTAGGAGGAAAGACCTTTTTCTCCTGTGTTGATGGGCCTGAATTCGATGGGCATCAGGTGGACTATGATGAACTTATGGCCAGACAGAGCTTCTATCTGGAGGAGGAAAAGATCGCTTTGGAGCGATATGAAGAGAAATGTAGACGTGATAAAAGATGCCTAGGGAAATAGGCCCCCGGGTGGACATGCCTCGCCAGGACCCCAAGGTGAGGGCCAGGAACTTTAACGAGGTTGCTCTGGGCTATACCCCGGAAATGGCTCTGGAAGAAGCCCAACGCTGCATTCAGTGCAAAAACCCTGTCTGCATAAGTGGCTGCCCGGTGGAAATTGATATCAAGTCCTTCATTGGTCACATACAGGAGGGGGATTTCCATGCCGCTATCAAAAAGATAAAAGAGACCAACAGTCTTCCTGCTGTGTGCGGAAGGGTCTGTCCCCAGGAAGACCAATGTGAATTGAAATGCACTCTTCGCAAGAAATATGGCCCGGTGGCTATTGGCCGCCTGGAGAGATTTGTAGCTGATTGGGAAAGGGCCAACCAACTGGTCTCGGTGGAGAAACCTGCTCATAAAAAGAATAAGCGAGTGGCCGTTATAGGCTCGGGGCCGGCGGGACTCTCTGCGGCCAGCGAGTTGGCCAAAAGAGGATATGAGGTAACCATATTTGAGGCTCTCCACAAGGCTGGTGGTGTTCTCGTTTATGGTATCCCTGAGTTCCGGCTCCCTAAGGCCATTGTCCAGGCAGAGATCGACTACATCCAGAGCCTGGGGGTAGAGATCCGAACCAGTGTGATCATCGGCAAGACCTACTTGCTGGATGAGCTGAGGAAGACTTACGACGCAGTGTTCCTGGGCACAGGAGCTGGCCTTCCTCACTTCACGGGCATCAAGGGGGAAAACCTGAACGGTGTATATTCCGCCAATGAGTATCTGACCCGCTCCAACCTGATGAAGGCCTACCTCTTCCCGGAGTGGGACACTCCTATCAAGATCGGTCGCCGGGTGGGGGTGGTCGGTGGCGGCAATGTGGCCATGGATGCGGCCAGAGCTGCCCTCCGGTTGGGTGCTGAGGAGGTCTATCTCATCTATCGTCGCAGCCGAGAGGAGATGCCAGCGCGGGAGGAAGAGATCGAGAATGCCGAGGAGGAGGGTATCCAGTTTAAGCTCCTGACTAATCCTGTGGAGTGTCTTGGGGAGAACAGGAATCTCAGGGCGGTCCGTTGTATCAAAATGGAGCTGGGAGAGCCCGATGAGTCCGGGAGGAGAAGGCCTGTGCCCGTTCCGGACTCTGAATTTGATCTGGAGGTAGATATCCTTGTGGTGGCCATCGGCCAGGGCCCCAATCCTCTGGTACCCCGCACTACCAAAGGGCTGGAGACCAATAAGAACGGTAATATTGTGGTGGATCAGGAGACTCTCGTGACCAGCCTGGAGGGAGTCTTCGCTGGAGGGGATATCGTAACTGGCGCAGCCACCGTCATCCTGGCCATGGGCGCTGGAAGGACGGCAGCCAGATCCATTGATGAGTATTTATCTTAGCCCTGACTGGTTTCCAAGGGGGCGACAACCAACATTGTCGGTTCAGATTAAAATGGGCTGCTGCGGTTTCCCGGTAGCCAGAAAAAGATATTACCAAACCTTTTCCCTGGTTGAAGTTCAACAGACTTTTTATCAACCTCCTGAGCCCGCCACAGCCAGACGATGGCGAACAGAAGCCCCTCCAGGCTTCGAATTCGCTCTCAAGGCCTGGCAATTAATTACCCATGAGCCCAGCAGTCCCACCTACCGACGCCTAAAACAAGATATTCCCCAGGAGAAGAGACATAGCTACGGCTCCTTCCGGCCTACCCCAGAAGTCCTGGACGCCTGGGAAAGAATTAAAGAAATGGCCGATATCCTGCAGGCCAGAGTAGTAGTTTTCCAGAGCCCGGCTAGCTTTGGCCCTACCCCAGAGCATAAAGAAAACTTGCGCCGCTTCTTCTCCTCTATCGAAAGAGAAAAGCTCTTGCTGGCCTGGGAGCCGCGGGGAAGGTGGGGCGAGGCAGAGCTATTGGATCTGTGCCGGGAGCTAGAACTTATCCATTGTGTGGATCCCTTCAAGAACAGGCCGCTTTATGGAGAGATAAATTACTTCCGTCTGCACGGACGTACCGGATATCGTTATACCGAAAGCGACCTTAATGAACTGAAAGATAAATGTGCTTCCAGACCACTGAGCTATTGCCTCTTCAATAACGTGCCCATGTTTGAAGATGCCCGTCGCTATCAGGAACTAACCACTTTTTAGTCGATCAAACCAATCATCTGAATCCAGCAATAGGTGGAAGTCGATCAAGTCATCGTAAGTCAGGGGTGGGCCACTCTTTCTTTCGAAGATCTCCGTGGGCAGGGACCCGATCTTGGGCTTGACGCCACTGGCGATGAGAAAGTGCACCAACCTGTTATCAGCCGGTCCCCCGCAGAGCACTCCACAGCGAGGACAGCGGAAGGAATAAAAGCTCTTGACATCATCTTCCCGGATAATCAGCTCGATCTGGGGTAGCCCAAGGGTAACCTGGCCGCATCGGTCGCAAAGGGCTCTGATATTGATCATTGCTACCACCACCCGAAAGAATTGCTGGCGTTACTGCAATTAAGGTTAAAAATTGAGCATTTGGCTCTGTCCAGCCAAGATCAAATTTGTCTCACGACGCCTGAAAAGGCTTAGAGGACCCTTGAGCCTACCTTTTAGAACATAGGATCCATAGAGAGAGCGGGATGCCGCACCTGCTCCATGTAGGCCAGGACCTCCTCCTCCGTGGTAGCCACTTCCTCGTCAGCAATCTTATCCACAAATCCAGGATCTCCCAGCTCGGAAGCCCGCCCTTTCAGATCCTCCCGCAAGGTCTCCTTAAGTTCCCTGGGCATCCAGCAAATACGGAAGAACCCACCGTCACCGGAAATAAACTTCTTTGAGGTGAGATAAACCTTGCCCACCCCACAAAATCCAGGAGTGACCTGGCCGCCACCCACAATTCCGGCTAGAGTGGAGAACTTCATGCCAGAAGGGGTCATTCCGGCGAACTCGCGGTTGACCACCATGATCCCATTACAGGAGGGAAGGAGGGCCAGTATACATTCAAAACATCCACAGGAAGTCATGGGAGACTCGATCATACTGTACATGGTCGCCAGGTCCACGTTGCCTCCAGACTTGCTCTGGATATACTGGTTGACCCCGAAAAATACACCCCTCTCCTTGTCCACAACCTCTCCCTTAGGGACTGGCTGGTTGGGTCCGGTGGGGTTGATCTCGTAGGCAGCTTTGCCATCTAACCAGTTGACTGCGCCGCACAGACCAGACCGCTCAGGGGAGATGACACAGACGTGATTGGGAGCGAAGGACTGACAGAGGAGGCAGGAGTAGAAGATGTCCACACTTTCGTCGGTCATCTGCGCTATCTTTTTCTCTCTCTGGCGGTAGATGGAACGAGCTTCCTCGATGAGCTCTTTGACTCTGGACTCATCGGTATACAGGGTTACCTGGACCTTGTCCACAATGGCCGGATAGTCGGAGAGAAGTTTAGCATGGATAATCTCGCCCAGATGTCGAATCTTGAAACCCTGTTTAAAGGTGCTCTTAGAGATACGGGACCAGATAATATCGCGCTGCCCCATATGCCATACGCCTTCAGCACCATTTATCTGATAATGGATCTGGCGCTCCAGTACCGGCTCAAAATCTTCCTGCATCTTTCTTCCGGCCACCTCGACTACTATGCCCAGAGGAAGGGGACTCCCCTCCTTTACCTGGTCGATCTCCGGACCAACTACTGTGACCTTCCCATCTTCCACCTCACCCATATCCCGCATGCGCAAGAGCTCAAAGGCCACAGAGCGGTTGCCCCCAAACTCTACCTGAATCTCATCTTTTCTGATTCTCTCTCCCTCAAAAGCGGGCCCGTAGGCCACCGGAATAGGTATCTCTGTGATCTGAACCTTGAGTCCCCGGACCTCTATGGCCCTGGAGACAATTTTGTCGTGAGACACATCGGAGACCACGTGTTCGTAAGTACACACTCCTGTGGGGAGAATCTGAGGGATAGGGGTGTCGGCGATGACCGGGAAGCCGTAGTTAATGGCCCCTGCTGCATAGGCATACTTCTCTTCATCTACATACCCGAGAGGCATGGCAAAAGCGAAGACCCGGTTCTTATTATAAAGCAGGTTGCGTCGGTAATCTCCGGGTTTAGTCCCTCCGAAGGACATAGCTGCCCGGCTGGCAAAACCTAAGGAGTAAACGGTGGCCGATGTATCTTTTCCAAAGGGGACCAGGCGGGTGGGCCAGCCTAACTGAACACCCTCAGCGTCAAGTTGTTCGGCGAAACTGATTCCATCGGTGTTGGAAGAGATGAAAACATACAAGTTCTTCTGTTGGAGCCCCCGAGCGATCTTGACGGCTATTTCATTAGTGGGAGCAGCCCCCAGCACAGCAGCAAAACCAGGAGCGGTGCCATCCACAAATTCGATACCCCGCTCTCGCATGATAACATCGTCAGCAGCCCCCAGCCATATGCCATCCACCGGGTTAGGACCCATCAGGTAATTGAGAGCCTCGATGACCTCACCCGCCCAGAGCGTAGCCATTCCGGCATCCAGGGCATGGCCCAGATAAGGGAGCCACAGGTTCTCGGAGGGGATAGGGGGCAGAAGCTTCTCGCATCTTCTCAGAACTTCCTCCATGTCTCCTACGGTCTTGACGGCAAGTCCAGTCATGGCATAGATAATGGGAAGGTAATAACCCGTGTTAGGGAACTCCACAGCTTCCTGGGGACCATAGCTCTCCATAGCCTCATTCCAGCGCTTCTCAGCCTGTTCAACTACTTTACAGGCACCTTTGATGGCGGCCGTTGCGATTATCTTAGACACGTAACTCCCTCCTCATAGCCATGTCGTAGAGAATCCTCTCACGCTTCTTATCGATACCCAGAGCCTTGCGCTTGCTATCAATGTGGGCGATCATGATTTCGGCCATTTCTTTAGGGGTAGTGGCCATGGCCCACCTCCCTCCGTAGACGTCCTCATATTCCTCTAGAAGGTATTTAGAGAAGACCTCACTGCCTCTTATGGGTAGCGCCGGGCGAACCACCACCAGGCATCCAGAGGCCACAAAGTACTCTCCGATAGCCAGAGCCTTGGCATTGACCCAGTCAGGAGCAGCTCCCGCTGCCGGCAGGTCACTGATATCCTCACCCAAACCGCCTTCCTTGACCATCTCGGTGAGGGCGATGAGAATTCGGCTGTTATCCACGCAGGAACCAGCGTGGAGGACCGGGGGTATGCCCAGAGCCTCACACACTTCCCGGAGCCCCGGTCCAGCCCAGGCCATAGCTTCCGGCAGAAGTAGTCCCTGTTTGGCATCAGGGATAGCGAAGCATCCCGTTTGAACCACCAGTACATCGTTCTTGATCAGCTCCCGGACTAAAGCCACGTGGGCTTCACCTTCCCTGGCTCCCTCTCTGGTCTGGGGACTGTCACAGCCCACTACTGCGGCCACACCTCGGATGCGACCATTAATTATGTTATCGTTCAGAGGACGGAAGGAGGCTCTAAAACTACCCCCTTGAATATACTTGAGGGTCTCAAAGCTGAAGCCAGCGATAAGATCCATGGGATCATCGGGTATGAAAGCCGGGCCCTTACGCTTCTTGAAATTAAGCACAGCCCTCTGGGCTATCTCCTTGATGGCATCCTGGGCGTTCTCCTCGGTAAACTCAATGTAGGTAGAGCCAGGAATATGGGCCTGTCCAGATGTGGTAATAATCTCCGTATGGTATTTTTCGGCTATCTCCGGCAGGGATTGCATGATGCACTGGATATCTACCACCATGGCCTCAATTACCCCGGTAGTGAGAAGAAGCTCCTGCTGAGCGAAGCTACCGGCCAGAGGCACCCCATGGCGCATAAGCACTTCATTTGCGGTGCAGCAGACACCCACGACATTTACCCCTTTGGCTCCCACCTTTTCACACAGATCTTTGACCTCCTGGGTCGAAGTATAGGCAACCAGGGGATCGGAGAGAAGAGGTTCATGACCGTGAACCACTAAATTGACATAGTCCTCTTTAAGAACGCCGAAGTTCGCTTTCCCCCGGGTGGGGATAGGAGTGCCCAAAAGGATGTCCTGAAGCTCTGTGGCGATCATGCTGCCGCCCCAGCCATCGGAGAGAGCGCAACGGCTGACCTGTCTCATTATGCTGCGGTAGTCTTGATCCATTCCCATATTGACACGAGAAAGAGTCTCTACTATCTCGCGATCTATCCCCCGGGAGGTAACTCCTGTCTTCCGCCATCTTTTCTGGCGGGCTTGAGGAGCGCGGCGAAGGAAGGCCAGTTCCCCTTCTTGCTGGCCGAACTGGGCCAGAGCAATTTGCCCCACCTCTTCAGCTATGGCATTGATCTCTCTACCATCGGTCTCCACTCCCAGATCAGCAGCTACCGCATATAGCTTGGGCCAATCCCGGATCTCGTAGCTGGGTGCCTCTCCTCTGGCTACTCGAACAAAGACCTCAGCCACATGACGCCCATGGTCGGAATGAGAAGCACTGCCCTGAGCTACCATCTTGGCAAAATTTCTGGCTGCAATAGTCTCTACACTGGCACCGCAAATTCCGGCGGTCCTCCCCTCTTTACCCGGAGCCACCCGGCAAGGGCCCATAATACAGGTATTACAACAATTGCCCGCAGACCCAATAGGGCAGGGCTTCATAACCTGAGCTCTATCCCAGGCAGTGCGAATCCCATCCTCTTTGGCTTTCTGGAGAGCTAGAGCTGTAGCATAGCAGGTAGTTAGACCTCCTGTCTCCTCTGGAAACTCTCTCTCCAGGGGACAGAGAATCTCCGGGATCTCCCTTTCTTTTTCTCCTACTCTTTCGTCAGTCATAACGTCTTCCTTTCTGGGATCACGGCACCAAATATAAAGCGTGGCCAACCCTTATTAGTAATAATTATTATTATACTTTAGGTAGGGATAAGATTGTCAAGTCCACAGTTAATCTTCTGAAACACGTAGCTGAAAGACCCCAAAAGAAGCTCTTTTTGAAAACCGTCGACCTCCGCAGGTCGGGTGAAATCTCAAACTGAATCTACTCTTATTTTGGCACAAAAAGCTGCTGGCTGCCACCCCGGCCCCACCCGCTATTTTGATGATGCCGAGAATTATGATCAGATGATGGTGTTTCAATGACGGCTCCGGAAATCACCCTTTCCTTAAGAAACCTCTTAGAAAAGCGATACCCTCTGTTCACGCCGTCGTGAAATAAGGGAAGCATTTAAAGTTCCAACAACGCAGACAAAAATAGGGAAGGACAGCCTGGGCTACCCAACCTCTAAATTATACTAAAATTCACAAAGTACATCAACCTATGCCGCGAACCAGGAAAACGCTGACTGTTTTCTAAATAGCGAAGCTGGGGACGGTACTGAAGTTTAGAGTTTGTGCTGCGACCCAGGGGCAATGTAAT
This sequence comes from uncultured Actinomycetota bacterium, assembly GCA_964469465.1. Classification (GTDB taxonomy): domain Bacteria; phylum Actinomycetota; class Humimicrobiia; order Hakubellales; family Hakubellaceae; genus Hakubella. The sequence continues at coordinate 17,220 of CAYYBB010000005.1, read as the reverse complement.
TTACGGTGAGAAGTTCTGATCCGCAGCCCGAGCAATGGTATCAGCTATCGGGCAGTCGTGCCCAAAGGCGGCCCGGCTTGTGGAGAGGGATGGGGTCACGGAGGCGCGATCCGATCCGAGATGGCGTAGATATAGTTCGCGATTACCTCTTTGGCCCGGTTGCACACCGGATCGTAAATTGAGCCATTATTTTTGAGAGCGGCGTAAGCACAACCTCCACCACAGAGAGTGACTATGTCGCAGTTCAGGCATTTTTCTATGTTGAGGATATTTCGGTTCTCCCACAAGGAAGCTTTCTCTTCGAAAATCTCAAATCGTGGCTTGAAGCGGCCTACGGCATAGTCTGGATTGGCAATCGCCTCGGAGCAGGCATAGATGTAGCCATCTGGGCCAAAAGCGTAGGACTCTAAATTAGTGGCCTCACAGTACCAGAGCCTCGGCACAGAAGCCTGGGATCCTTCTACCCCTAACACAGAAGCCAGATGGTTTAGGATTCTGAAAGTGGAGATTTTAAACAACTGCCGCAGATCCTCCCTTTGCTCTAGCAAGTTGGAAAGGACAAGAGTGATCTCATCTTCGGGCATAAGATGGGCGAAAGAGCTGTCTCCAGAATGGTCGCTTACCGGAGCCAGGTTACACACGAAGTTGGAATATTCATGCCAGCCTTGGGCGCGAATGAGCTCGCCCAATTGGGGGAGAGCATAAATGTTCTCTCTATCTAAATTGACCCTCAAATTTACTTTGATGCCCAACCCAAGTAGAATTTGCACGCCTCTGGCAGCCAGTTCGAAAGGATCCAATCGGGGGTTGGGAGATATCCGCCGCTGGTTATGAATTTCCCGGGGGCCGTCTATGGTTACCTGTACGTACCGGATAAGGCTTCCATATCTGCGCAAAAGCTGGCGGTAGAGGGGAATGTTGATGCCATTGGTCACGATTACTACACTGTAGTTGTTGATCGCAGCAGATTGAAGGGTCTTTTCAACGAACCCTTTAGTAGAGCGCAGCAAAGGTTCACCGCCAAAGAGATGCACCGAGATTCTTTCGTGGTTTGTCCCCAGCTTCTCTATTATTCGGAATATAACAGAGGCGTCCTCCGTGCTTAAATTTCCATATTTGGTGCGGGGAACATCCCTTTCAAAGCAGTAGGTGCACCTGAGGTTGCACTTGTAGGTGGGACAGATGACGAACTGAAGGAATTTCTTTCTTCCTCGGGTGTAGAGCTCAAAAAGCTTTTCTAAAGCTCTTTTCTCCTCCTCCCGAGAAGCAAAAAAATACCCTCTTCTTTTCATCTGCGCAAAAATTTCGGGCGGAAGAGTGGTCTCCAATATCTCCTCGCCAGGATGCAACTGAGAGGAAATTCTTCCCTCGAACACATCGATAGCCCCGCTTAGAGCATTTATGCCCAAAAACTCATTCCGGCCCTGCAGAGGATAGAGGGATAGATATTTAGTTAGGTACATGGTCTCCTACCAAAAGAGACAAATGAAGAAGCAGCAAAGGGGGGAAGGGCCTTCTGAGTCGGCCACTCTTTCCTCTGAGGCCCACAGCCGCCCCTCGTCGTTAAGTGATTTCAGCTTAATCACCTCCTCGTTTGGCTACAGGGCCCCACCAGGCTGGAACCTGACGGCGGTTTTCTTTAGCAAACTCACAAGGCTAAACGCATACTTTGAAAATTAATTATGACCATGAAGTAGACCCACACGGATAGAAAATAGCAGAAGGCAAGGAGCGCTCTTTTCCAAAAGCGACCCCCCTTCTGCGTAGGAGCAGCTCCTATCGCCAAATTACCGATATTAACTACCCGTTCCACCAAACTCCCCTTTTCGTATAAATATTTAGCTAAAAAAATTCTTCGTCTTTGAAGAGGTGAGATTTTCTCAAGGGAGTCCGATATCATGAGAAGACTCTCGGCAAGAGCCTTAGGTTCACTGGTTAAGGAAATAGCGATTTCGTCACAGACAAACTCTATGGAGTTTACAATCTTTCCCAGGCAAAAGCGAAGTGCTGGATTGTAAAAAAGAAGGTCTCTAAGCAAAAGATACAACCATTGAGCGAGATAGTCCCTTCTTTTTACGTGAGCCAGCTCGTGAGCCAGAATAGCCTCGAGTTGATTGGGGCTGGCCATCTCGAATAGCCCTTTCGGGCACACAACGGTGGGGGTTCTGTATCCTATAGTAAAAGGGGTCAGGGCTTCCTCGGAAATGATCAGCCTGGGTATGACAACCCTGCCTTTCAGAGCAAGTCTTTCCAGAATATCGTAGGCAATGCGATACCTCCATCGATCGGCCTCCGCTTTCCTGGAAAGTTTAGCGTAGAAAAAAACTAAACCTAACCATCTTATTACAAAAAGGAGAGCTGTAATTGCTAGGCTGGCCAGAAGCAGCAAAGCGAAGATATCCTGATACACAATTACCTGCAAGCCTTTCGTATGATCCAAGGTTATGAGGCGTAGCGGATCTGGCATCCAAAAACCTAATACTAGGGAACGGGAATCATAAGCGGATATATCCGGAATACCCATCAGAAAGACTACTATAGATTTAACAACAGGAATGCTATACAAGTAAAGTTTAGTCTGGTAACTCCGAATCCGAAGCAACTTAATAACAACACTCACTATCAAGAGAGCAAGAGCCCCTTGCGTAATACTGGGAATGACGTTGAGAGCAAGGATAGATCTGAACAATTGCTTTCTCTGTCTTTCTCTTCTGCACCTGACAGCCTTAATTCTATAACCTACATTTTAACTGTTATCTTAAGTGACAACAACCCCTTTCGGATAGATTTTTATAAGGAGACAACGGCTCCTTTTCTCTTTTTCTTGCACGCCCCATACTGCCTGTCAGGCTACATCTTATCGATGATCTCCAGGATTTTCTCCTTGTCAGCTCCGGCCACGCTCTCGGTGAGGAGTCTCTTGACCAGAGGCGATGCGGCTCCCTGGCCAAACTTGGCCATGAGATCATCGACGTAGGCACGTACCACCTGGGTTTTGGTAACAGCAGGGGTATAGTAGTAAGTTACCCCTATTTTCTCCCGGCTCAAAATGCCCTTCTGGGCCAGGCGGTTCATCACCGTCATGACCGTAGTATAGGCTATTTTGCGCCTCTCATAGATCTGCTCCCAGACTTCCCGCACCGTGGTCCTCTTGGAGCGCCAGACGTAACCCATAATCTCGGCTTCCAGGTCGCCCAGCCTCAATCTGTCCTGCTTTCTCATTTTTCTACCTCCTACTTTTTTAGTATTAGTTTTTGCCCCATTTTACAACAAAAATCGGAATTAGCAAAGGACTTTTTAAATATTTTTGCAAAATATTACTCTTATTTAGTCCTCCAATCCCTAAAAAGAGCCTCATAAACACCACCCCCGAAGGACTTTAGGGACGAAAGAGGATGAAATTTTCCAGAACATGATTTAATATTACCATAAGGTAAAAAATTACGCTAGTATGCCAGTGTGCCCCCTAGAAGCTATGTACGAGAGGATCGATGTCCGATAACGGGAAAGCGCGTTATGATAGGGAAAAAGTAGTTTTGATGGGTCTGGCATGTATGTTAATATTAAATGGCTAGTTAATCTTACGGCCACTATAAAAGGGCCGAATTTCAGTATTTGGCCCCATCCTGCCAATCTAAATTGGACGGCAAATTGAGCCAAAATGGGGCCTTTGGAGTTCCGCCATGTTTAGTTTGTCGCTAATTTTGCCGATAAACTATGTTAGGAAGAGTTGAGGGGAGGGACAACAAGATGGAAAAAGGTGAAAAGAGTAGCCTGGTTCAAATATCCAGGTGGATGAACATCCTGAGATGGTTCATCCTGATCATTCTGTTATCTCTGGGCACGACAGTGGTCTTTCTGGCTGGACCGCGCACCTTTCTGGGCCTCGTGGCTCTTGTCGGTACGCCACTGTCCTTTGTAGCGGTTTACTATTTTTTTCGGAGAATGACTAACCTTGTTGTTCTGAGGTCCAAGGAGTCCCTCCTCCTGAATGAGGTGGCTGCTGGGATTATGTCTCACCAGGACTTGAACAGCATCATTAACCTGGTGATGGAGACGGCCACAAAGCTCCTTAAGGCCGACTCAGGATCCTTAAGTTTGGTAAATGGAACGGGCAAATATCTGGAAATGGCCTGCTCCATCGGCCTGGGAGAATCCTCTCCCATCGATCAGAGAAGGGAGATTGGTCAGGGAATATCAGGGAGAGTGGCCGAAGAGGGCACCGAGATGCTGATACCCTCTCCAGAGGAGAAGGAATGGCTCAGGAAGGAGATGAAGAGGGACAACATAAAATCAGCCCTCTGCGTGCCGCTAAAGGTGGAGGGAAACACCATCGGAGTCATAAGCCTCAACCGGGAGAAGCCGAAAAGGTCCTTTACCCAAGAAGAGTTAAGGACATTAAAGGTCTTTGCGGATCAGGTCTCCCTGGCTATTGAGAATGCCAGGCTATATCAAAAAACCCAGAGGAGAATTGCTGAGATATCTGCCCTTTTCGAGATCAGCGAGTCCCTCCTCCGCTGCTCCACATGTCTGGAAGCAGCGAGCGTACTGGAGAATTTTCTGGGAAGGCTGGTGGACTACGAGATCTCTTTGTTGGTGTACATATCTCCCCAGGGAAGGATCAGGCCCTTCCTGCGCAGTCGGACTCCGGTGGCTCGACCCACCCTGGAGGAGGCACTGGAAATGGGGAGGAAGGCCTTTATCCGACTGACCGGCAAGGTGTGGGAAGGGCGGGTCAAACCAGAAAGGTACACCCTGGAGGAACCCCTGAGGGATGAGGTAAGCGGCGAGATAAGATCCTATATTGATTCTCCTGTTGTTATTTCCGACCAGACTGTTGGCCTCTTGAGCCTGTATAGCACCCAGCAGGATAGATTTGATGAATCGACCTCCATGATCCTCGCCACCATCTCCAACCAACTTTCTCAGGCCATGTATAAAATCAGGTCTATAAAAGATCTGGAAACATCCTACATGGAAACTATAGCCTCCCTAGCAGCCGTCGTAGATGCCAGAGACCCACACACTCTGGGCCATTCCGAGAGGGTGAGCAATTACGCCACCAAGATTGCCGAACGGATGGGGCTGTCCAGCGATGAAGTGAGGGTGGTCAGGGAAGCTGCCCTCCTTCATGACATAGGCAAGATAGGCATCAGGGACAGTGTGCTCCTGAAGCCAGCTACTTTGACGGAAGAGGAAATGGAAGAAGTAAAGCGACACCCCTCCCTCTCCGCCACCATACTGGAACCTCTTAAAAGCCTGGATCATCTTATCCCGGCCATCTATCACCATCATGAAAGATATGATGGTGATGGCTATGTGGAAAACCTGGCGGGGAAGGACATACCTCTTGAAGCCAGGATCCTGGCCATTGCCGATGCTTTTGATGCCATGCTCTCCCACAGACCCTATAAAAGGGCACTCAGCCTGAGGGAGGCAGTCCAGGAGCTGGAGAGAAATGCCGGTACCCAGTTTGATCCGGAGCTGGTGCGGGTCTTTCTAGAATGTTTGGAGGAAGAGCGTGGGCCAGAGACAAGGCTGTGAGACCAACCCCTAGATGTTAAGAACTAAGCGCCGGTAGATGAAGGAGATGGACTCAGGCACCGAATAGGAAGGGTCGCACTCCGAAACTCTCTGCGGCGTGTGGCGCAGCCGCCAATGGCTATAATGAGGCACTCCTGAGATTCCCTACTGGTGGCATCCTACCCCTTACCTTCTACTTAAAATCCAGAAAATAAGAGTAAGTAGAATACTCAGAAAGACGCTTATGAGGATAGAAGTGCCGCAGGGAAAATAAAACTGGAAGTTTCCCTTTTTGAAAGAAAAATCTCCCGGCAGATGGCCCAGAAAGGGGAAACGCTGGAATACCAAAAATAGTGCCCCAACCAGCATCAAAAGCAGACCCACAATTATCAATATTTTGCCTAGTTCCCCAAACATGTTACTCTGTTAGTTGATTTAGAAGGTCTCTCACAGATAGTTTATTTGCCCATTTTCTAAGGTAACCAAAGTCCAGATTTTCGTTCTGCACCTGTAGGATGCCAAGGGCGTCATCAAGGTGTTTATCGATTTCGGAATCTTTATCCTGTTGAATCATAGCCAAACCTTTTGAAAAGCTTCTGTTTTAGTTCAAAGTCAGTAATACTGGGATTACTTTCTAGGATGCTTGACTTACAAAGATTTAAAGCCATCTCGTAGAGCCCAAAGGCGATCTCTAGGCGTTTCTCTCCTCCCATCCTCCTTAAGTTTCCTATATAGAACCTCTCAGTATATAAATTTGAATCCCTGTATTTTCTTATCTTATTTAACATGCTATTCTTGTCCACTCACACCACCTTTTGATGATGTATAACTGTACATCAACCAGCCTTTAGAAACAAGCGCCTTTGGCGAATCGACAAGGGTCGCGAAATAGCAATAACCTCCAAGGATGGCGATACCCGAAAGGAGACACAAAGACCATGTGACTATTACTTGCCTCTTTGTTATAATGACTCCATGACTATGCGTAAAAAATCTCTACCATCCGATTGCCAAGATGATCCGCTCCGGTCGAGTTGCTACCCGAGCCTGGGCCTACCTTCAAGAGGAGGCGGATACCCTGAAGCAGGGCTTTGTGGCCCTTCTGGTATCCTCCGGAGGAGGAAGCCTGCTGGCAGGTCTGGCCCTTGGCCTCATGACCAATACTCTGGAGGCTCTTCCTGGTTTGATGGTTCTGGTGCCCGCGGCCATAGACATGCGGGGCAATATATTCGGCGCTCTGGGCTCCCGCCTGGGCACGGCCATTCACTCCGGTATTTTCGACTTGAGCCGCCGGCGGGACGGGGTATTGGCCCAGAATATCTACGCCTGTACAGTCCTGAGTTTGATCACATCTCTCCTTCTGGGAATTCTAGCCAGGCTGGTATCCTCCATCTTCGGACTGGAGAGCATTTCCTGGTTGGATTTTGTGGTTATCTCGGTGGTGGGTGGAGTTATCTCCAGCGCGGTAGTTCTCCAGATAACGGTGCTCATTACGGTGGCCAGTTTTCGTTGGGGCTGGGACGTGGACAACGTTTGCGCTCCCCTGGTGACTGCCGCCGGAGATCTGGTAACCATCCCTTCTCTGTACGTGGCGACCTTTGTGGTAGGTATACCTTATGTGACGCCCATCCTTTCGGTAATTTTGGTCCTGGTCTGTGTGGGGTCCTTGATAATGGCCCTGTTTAGCGGGCTGAACATAATGCACAGAGTACTGCTGGAAAGTCTGCCCATTCTCTCCCTGGCTGGCCTGGTTGGCGTTCTGGCAGGAGTGACTATCGAAAACAGGATCGAGCACCTTATTGCTCTTCCAGCGCTACTGGTGCTGATACCTCCTTTCCTGGAGAACAGTGGCGCCTTAGGAGGAATTCTTTCGGCCAGGCTGGCTTCCAAGCTCCATCTCGGTCTGATCAATCCTCACCGCATTCCTGAACCTGAGACCTGGTGGGACTTCGGCACTATCTATATTTTCGGCGGACCAGTATTCACTCTGGTGGGACTTAACTCCCATCTGGTGAGCCGCCTGGTGGGCCTGGGGTCGCCGGGGCTTCTGGAGATGGTGGGAATCAGCCTGGTGGCAGGCCTTATGGCCACTACCTGGGCTATTCTGGTGGCCTATTATACCGCGGTGGGGACTTTCCGCTTTGGGCTAGACCCGGATAACCATGGAATTCCCGTAGTGACCAGTGCCATGGATCTCTTGGGAGTCTTTTCGCTTATCTTTACCCTGGGTCTTTTTGGGCTGGTGTAGATGGACGACTGTGGAGCATGCTCAATGGAGCTGTCTGCTGTGAGAACTTTCGGACCGATCTGGTATGAACGAATATCCCCGTAACGTTAAAGATTTATTAATTGAAGCCAAGGATGCCTCAGAGTTGATGGTGGATCTGGCCTACACAGCCGTCTTTTTTGACGATGAAGCTATCGCCGAGGAGGTCCTGAGGTTAGAAGAGCGGATGAACGAGTATGTTCATAAAATGCGCATTCTCTCTATGCTGGCTGCCCGCAGCGTGGATGACGCGGAAGAGATGGCTGGGGTGCTTCAGGTAACTTCGGCCATTGAGAGGATCGGTGATTCAGCCGAGGATGTGGCCCGGGTGGTGCTTCGAGATCTGGGGATTCCCGCCGAACTTCTGGCTGATCTTTCCCAGGCCGAGGAAGTTGTCTCTCGCATGAGGGTTCGGGAGGGAAGTGCCATGGAGGGATATACCCTCAGGGAGCTGACTCTTCCCACCAGGACTGGGATGAGATTGATAGCCATCCGGCGAGGGCTGGATTGGACCTATGGTCCTGATGGAGACGAGGTCATAGCTGTCAATGATGTTCTTTTCGCCCAGGGCCCTCCGGAAGGGGTAAACTTGTTGCGGGAGCTGGCCGGAGTGCCTCTCAGAGAGGCAAAGCCAGCAGCCCCGGCAGGTGGTCTGACCAAGCTGGATCGGGCCGTGGACCTTATTGTGGAGATGAAGAATCTCTCCGAGGTGGCCGTAGGCCTGGCCTACGCGGCCCTCCTTTTCCGAGAAAAGAGTGTAGCTGCAGAGGTAGGTGTGCTGGAAGACCGCATGGATGAGATGCGCTATGAGCTGGAAAAGTGGGTTCTCCTCAGTGCCAAAGAGACGGAGGATCCCCAGAGGCTCCTGGGCCTTTTGCACCTGGCCACTGCTTCTGAGAACATTTGTGATGCAGCTAAGGAGATGGCCGTAATCATAGAAGAGGACGTCCAACTGCACCCGGTCTTGGCCGCTGCCCTGAGCCAGACTGATGAGGTGATCATCCGCGCCACCGTGAGGCTCGGCTCGGAGATGATGGGAAATACTTTGGGTCGTCTTTCTCTGGAGACCGAGACCGGGATGTACGTCCTGGCAGTGCGCCGGGGCGAACGCTGGATATATAGACCCAAAGCGGACTTTATGCTCCTGGAAAACGACGTGCTTCTGGCCAGTGGGCCAGAAGAGGGAGGAGCAGCCTTGCTCCAACTTTGTGGGGAGGGGGAGGAAGAGGAGAGCTAGAGATCAGGAGCCTGTTCCCCTCCGCATGAATCAGGTTCACAGGCTGGTTTGGGGTTTTTTGCCTTGCTCTACAAACACTTTCTTTAAGCTATTTCTTCCTGAAAGGAGGCAGATTCATTGGATCGGCAGGAAGCCCTTGATCTAATAAAGAGGTATATTGAGAACAAGAATCTGATTAAGCACATGCTGGCCCTGGAGGCCATAATGAGGGCCCTGGCCCAGCGTTTTGGCCAGGACGAGGAGACCCGGGCCATGGCCGGACTACTTCACGATATCGACTACGAACTTACCCAGAGTGAGCCACTCAAACACACTGTGGTGGGAACAGAAATACTGGCCCAAGAAGGCGTCTCTCAGGAAATCCTGGATGGCATAAGAGCCCATAATGAGGCGGTAGTGGAGGAGAGGAAAAGCCTTATGGAAAAGGCCATGTATGCTGCCGATCCCCTGACTGGTCTGATTGTGGCTGCGGCCCTTATCCATCCGGATAAAAAGCTGGCCTCCATCAATACCCAATTTGCTCTCCATCGCTTTGGGGAGAAATCCTTTGCCCGGGGCGCCAACCGGGACATCATTCGTTCCTGCCAGGAGATGGGACTATCTCTGGAAGAGTTTGTGGAGATAGGACTTAAAGCCATGCAGGGAATAGCCGGGGAACTGGGGCTGTAAAAACCCTACCTAAAATGTCGCATCGCGAAGCCTTAAAGAGGGCACTGGAAATATGGTGGGAGAGGAAAGAGCTCTGGTTTAGAGGCATAATAATTCTTCTTTGCCTTCAGATACCACGGGCTCTTTTTGGTTATTTCTCCCCGGATATTATGAACCGACTGGAGGTGATCTTCTCCTCGGGAGCTCTTCCCTCCCAGCAGGGAGAGGCTGCCGACTATCTACTTCTCTTTTTATACTTCCTGACCTTTGTCCTGGTAGCGGTTATTCTCTCCGCACTATTAGTGCTGGTCATATCGGGGCAATACTCTCGTATCTGCCGTCTGGTAATAGGAGTAGAGACTGAAATAGGTAGGGGAGGGGTAGGCGGAGGGCGAGGGGCATCTGAGGTGCGGGGAGCCGAGATACCGGATGCGAAAGGAGAAGGGGCAACTGAGGCGAGGGGAGAGGAGGTATCCGAGATCAGGGAAGAAGAGGCTGGGCCGAGAGCTGAGGTTGAGGACACGGGGGAAGAAGAGGTTAGGGCAAGACTACGGACAGAGACAAGGGCAGGAGATGGTCCACTTGGCCAGAGGCGCAATCCTTACCTCATCCTCTTTCTGCTGCTGATGCCGGTCCTCTTGATAGAGAGCGTCTCCGCTGCTCTTTCGGCGTCCTCTTTGCGAATTCTGGCCGCCCCGAGCTCGGTAGCCATTTTTTCTGCCCTCTTTGAGGGCCTTCTTTCTCTGGCTTCCTTTGTGGTGAGCAATCTGGCCTATGTTGTAGTTGCTTTTGCGGTGCCCCTGTTTCTCCTGGAGCCAGCAAGAACAATGGCAGCAATCTCGGGCTCCCTAAGAATGATGGGCAAAAAAGCAGGGTTGGTAGTGGTTGCCTGGTTGATAAGCCTTCTCCTGGGCGTGGTGGTGAACATCGTTCTGGGTCTGGTGCTCTCACCGGTCTCCATTGGCACTCTTCTACTGAGATTTCGTTACGGAGGTGATCTGGGTCAGGCCATCCTGTCCCTCTATAACCTCCTGATCTCAGTGCCCCAGGGCATCTTCTGGTCCTTCTTGATGGTCTATTGGCTTTTAGTATTCCTTTTTGTATCGGGCCAGGTAGCAAAGCCTTTTGGGGTGGGATATTTGCCCAAGCCCAGAAAGGTCGGGTTTCCCGGCAGGATTATCAAACGCCTTGCCCTGGGCTGTGTTGGTCTGCTGGTGGTCGAGTTTATCCTCGGCGTTACCTCAGTGGGGGCCTGGAGCTATGTTCAGAACCAAAGAGAGGTAGCCCTAAGATCTGAACTCTTGAGTGAGGAGGAGATTGAGGCACCCAGAGAGCTACCACCCACTGTCAAGGCCGAAGATGTGGAGAGGGAAGACCTCTACTACTACCTGGTACAGGTAAGCATAAACAGCTCCAGCATGAGCCTGAGAGGAAAAGAGACCATACAATACACCAACTTCGAAGACGTCCCCCTGGACAAACTCTATATCCACGTCTACCCTCGGGCCTTTGACAGCTATAACACAGCCCCAGTCCTGATGCCGCCTGCGGAGACCGAAGAGGGAGGTGGCTCATCCGACTTCATTCCCGGCCAGACCAGCATCGAGGTGGTCAAGGTGGACGGAGCAGAGGTTGACTATAATCTCACCAAGACGATCCTGGAGATAGATCTGGGACAAGTCCTGGACCCGGGAGAGAAGGCCCAGATCTACCTGGAATTCTCCTTCACTCTACCTAAAAACGGGGATCGATTCGGCTACTATGAAAACCTGATCTCCCTTGGGAACTGGCTGCCCATCCTGGCCGTATACGATGATGAGGGCTGGCATCTGGATGACTTCGTGCCCATGGGCGATCCTTTCTACAGTGATTATGCCCGATTTCGGGTGGAGATAGAGGTAGATAAGGATCAGGTGGTAAGCGCCACCGGTCTGCTGGTGGATAAAAAAGAGTCGGAAAAGAAAGACGTCCTGATCTACGAGGCGGCTCCGGTAAGGGACTTTGCCATCATGCTTTCCAGAAATTACGCTGTCCTGAACACTTCCTCTGACGGGATAGACATCTATTCCTATTTTCTAAAGGACAACCTGGTTTCTGGCAACAACGTTCTAACCTGGGGACGAAGGGCTCTCGACTTCTTCAACCAGACTTTTGGTGCCTATCCCTATCGAACCTATTATGTCACCCAAAGTCTGAATCAATACGGAGGGATGGAATATCCCCAATTAGTCCAGGTGGCCTATCTGGATACCCTGGTACCTTTTCCCATGAACCTTATTATGCCCGATCCGGTGGGCAGACTGGACGAGTACATTACCGTACACGAAACAGCCCACCAGTGGTGGTATGGGGTGGTGGGTAACGACCAGGTCAGCCAGCCCTGGTTGGACGAGGCCCTGGCGGAATACTCCACTTACCTCTACTTCCGCCACTACTATGGACAGAAAAGGGCTGATGAGATCTACACCACCTTCAATCACCGCCCGGGTACCGGCCCCGTCGAGAGGGGGATAATGGACAAGACCATTTTCGATTACCAGGATATGGAGCAATACAGCAATGAGATCTACGTCCAGGGCTCTGAGATCCTGATACAACTGGAGAAGCTGGTAGGCTGGGAGACCATGTCCCGCATCCTGAAGACCTATTACAAGGAGTTCAGGTATAGAAACGCTACTGTGGACGATTTCGTCGCTGTAGCCGAGGAAGTGTCTGGAAGAGATCTGACCGAGTTTTTCGCCCCCTACCGGATGGAAAAGGAGACCCCGGAGAGGCAAACACTGGATAAGCAGATAGGCCGGCACTTTTGGGAGGATGAGATGTGGCTACAGCAATGGAGAGATCATGGGGCAGGGCAAGGTAGCGGGAGAAGTATTCCAGTTTTGGGGATGAGGACACTGCTGTACATGCCGCGAGCGTGGCTTGGACAGCCGGAAATGGCTGTAGGTCTGGCCTACGTTACTCTCCTTGAGAGAGGAAAAAGCATGGCGGAGGATTTTCTTCCTCGCCTCACCTTTAACCTCTCGTCAGCCCGATGACCTGCCCGCCTTTTGTCGGGCTATTATTGGGGCTTTGAAAGAGAGGCAAGAGGAGTAATCTTTTCGATCTAGAAAAGTATTTGAAGGGCGCAGTCTCACTGCTTTTCTTTGGCCCACGATCATCTCTTTAGTCTCAAATTATGTCCAAAAGTAAACTCTTGCCCCAGTAAGGTTTTTATCTGCTCCTGTTTTCCTAAATTTTGACTCAGGTAGAACTGAGGCAACTCAAAACGTATTTTGGATTTCATTTCTTGTTCGAGCAACATTTTCACTCTTCTCGATATTTCAGCCTATGCTGAAACCATATTATTTAGTGAAAACAGTGCCATAGCTGAACCCACAACCCTCGAAGTCAATTCAATTATTCCTTAAGAAGGTCTCCGGGCTTCCGTAGTTTTGAGGACACTAATATCTATTTAAGCTTATTTAGAAATTCCTGAACCCTCATGTAGGCATCCGTTATTACCATATCTCTGTTTCCAGCAGGTGTAGCACCCTCAGGACCCAGGAGAAAATCAGCCACCCAACGAGGACCGACAGACTTCATTGACTTGAATTTTTCCGCAATAACTGAAATTGACTCTCGCACCAATTTATTACTGAGATGTAGTTTAATCTCATAGGCAACCTCTCCAGGGCCATTTTTGTAATAAGATATAACTGAATAAATGTCATAAGCGTCCTTTTCCTTATAGCGTCCGCCTAAAACAACACCTTTCATGGTAAGACACGCTACAACGTCTGCCACCCTGATTCTAACTGTATTTTCAGCTCCGCTCGGCAGCTTTCCCTTCAATTCGTATTCAAAATAATGGTCGAAAACGATGTCTGACCCCCGAGCTTTTCGAGCAAGTAAATCGGGCTGAATTCGCTGGTGTCTATGAGATCTCCCCGTGCCACCATACTCCGGCCCCAGGAAATCGACTTCAACGATCTCCCTCTTTCCGCTGGGTAGAATCACTTCACGCTCAAAAATATATGGTTGAAGTCTGCCTTTGGAATCAACCCTTTGCGTGTATCCTCTCTTTTCCATAAGCTCCACAATTGTTGCATATTCCTCCTTGCTCACCACATGTGGATTCACAACAATGTCTATATCAATCGAACCCACGTGTTGAAAACCGCTATCTGTCTTTCCAAAACGATCCAGTAAAAAATAGGAAGCCCAACCACCTACTAAGACTAATGCATTACGGTACGCTCCCAAAATGGACATTAACTCTAATATCACCGACTTTGATATCTCGGCAATCCCCCCTTTGGACTGACCGAGTCCTCTATCCATTTTCCCCCTACAACTTTATCTTCTGTTCTCGCAGAAATTCAGCCTGCTCCCGCCCTCTGGCCGGATGATTGTAGAGGTCGAGATATAGCTGAATATTACTGACGACATTTAGCCCCTCTACTACCTGCGTTTTATAAAAAACACCTTTATCATAAGGAATCAGGATATGCACATTACCACCGGATTCGACCGCTCGAAGGTCCAAAGCCTTGATCCAGGAATCAAGATCGCCTTCACTCCCAATATAAAAATCGGTAGAGGCAAAGCCACGGATAAATGGAGCGATTAAGGATGCACCCACAAATAAAGTCAAAGCATATGGCAAGTTTGATTTTTTGGCTATTTTAGCTATTGTTTGGGCCAGCTTTGTAGGGTCACGTTCAAATGAATAATACATCCGAATCTTATTTTTGACAAAAGCATATTGTTCTTGCCACATATCTAAGAGTCTTGTGGCCTCTGCTAAAACCAGCCGGTTGTCCTTGTCCTTCTTTGCCAGTTCCTCATCTATGAGTTTCCGGGAAACATTGTAAACCTGACCAATGCTAGCTTGACTAGCTTGAGCCAACTCCGTCAATTTCCATCCCTTTTGGGGTTCTTCAAGCAAAACCCTTACAATCCGAGTAGAGACTGGGGAAAACAGACTTTTTAAGGAGCGCTTTATAAGAGCTTGGGTTGGAGAATAGGAGGTGCCAACATTTCTAACTACCTTATGGATATATACGTTATCGAATTTCAAATAGCAATTTCCTGCCAGGTCTATGTATCCTACCTCATTACTACGGCAAATTTCTTTGGATTTCTCTCCAAGAACAGAGGAGATAACTACTGGATAGCTCCCCTTGACTCTCTCGACCTGGTCTTTCAACTTCATGACCGCGTCTCTAACAAACCGAGGTTGTCCCAGGGCTTTTATCTCACCTACGATTAGCCTTTTCACTCCAGCCTCGGTCTCAATTTTTGCCCAAAAATCAACTCTTGTCCCAGCAATGCCTTTGTCTACCTCTATTTGCCAAAATTTCAGCTCGGGCAAGAGCTGAGGCAGCTCAAAACGTATTCTGGATTTTATTTCTTGTTCGAGTAACATTTTCACTCTTTCCTAGTTTTCAGCGTATGTTGAAATTATACCATTTAGTGAAAATTGAGCAATAAGCAAAACTCAAGAATTTAATATTTCAGTAATATTTCAGCTTCACGAGAAACCTGCTTTGGGACCCGTGTTAAGGATAAAAAGCCTCCAAAGCGTGGCGTGACATTTCAAATTCTTAAAAACTACGACACTTTAGGTTTCGTATAACAAAATAGAACAGGGTATTGTTGACACTAAGGGGGTACACTATTACAATTTGTTTGGAGGTAGACGATGGAAGAAAAAAGACTCCCTAAATGGCCCCGGCTTGATGTTTATGTCCCTAACCAACAGGTAAGACGCCGGATTAAATTGGCAGCAACAAAGCGCGATATGCGGGTAAGCCAGTATTGCTTGGAGGCTATCCTGGAGCGGGTGGAGGAGGATGAGGTACTGGAAAAAGAGGCTACTAAAGCTGCCCGAGGGGAAGAAGAGGAGACGACTGTAGAGGAACTTCGGAATTGGCAAGAGACGGTAAGGACAAAGCTTGGCGGAAGGCCTCTTCCTGATAGCGCGGATCTTCTTAGGCGGCTGAGAGAGAAACGAACCCGTGAAATCGCCGGTCTGTGTTGATGCCAGTCTGGTTCTAAGGTGGCTTCTTCCTGAAGACTATAGTCCAGAAGCCCTCTCCTTACTGGAGGAGTGGAGGCGGCAGAAGATGCAATTGGTGGCCCCCTCTCACCTGGCTTTTGAGGTGACCTCTGTTCTGAGAAATTTGGTCTACCTACAAGTTATTCCCCAAGAAATTGGCGAAGGGTCTTTTGAACATTTTAGAAGGATTAAGGTTAAGCTCTATACTCGCTTGGATCTCTTTCCCTTAGCCTGGAGACTGGCCAAGGAATTCAATCGCCCTACCGCTTATGACACTTCCTATCTGGCTTTGGCTCAAATGCTTAACTGTGATTTTTGGACGGCTGATAAAAGGCTCTATAATGCTGTAAAAGACAAGCTTTCTTGGGTAAAGTGGATTGGAAGTTCTCAACTCCAAGATAAACTTTAAGCAGAGCAATTCTTTCTCTCCCCAGGCCCTTGCTTCGGCGACAAGTAGTATTTTGGGCTTCAAATTTCCAAAAACCTCCGACAATTCAGATTTTGCATAACAAAGGGGAAAAATTTGGGTTATTGACATACTGGACATTTGTGTGATACTGTGCAGCCAAACAAGAATATAAACACACTATAAGGAAAATCATTCACAATTCGGAAACGAAACCACAGAAAGGCCCAGATGTTAGCAGCCGAGAGACAAAAGAAAATAGCTGAGCTTCTTCGTGAAGCGGGAACAGTCTACGTCTCAGAGTTGAGCCAGCGCTTCGATGTCTCGGAGGAGACCATCCGCAGAGATCTGGACAGGCTAGAGAGGGAAGGGGTAGCCCACCGAATCCACGGCGGCGCCATTTCTTTTGAACACAGCCGAATCGAACCCTCTTATAAAGCCAAATTCCGTATAAACATTGATCAGAAACAAAAGATCGCTATTGAGGCGGCCAAGATGGTAGAGGAAGGAGATACCATTATTTTGGACCCCAGCACCACTGTATTTTTCCTGGCCAAGGAACTCAAACGTAAGCGAGACATAACTGTAGTCACCAATTTCCCTCTCATTATTCAGGAATTTGCTGACGTTCCCAGTATCAATGTGATTTCAACTGGAGGAACTCTTAATCGCCCAGGCTTTTCCCTGGTAGGGTCTACTGCCGAAGAGTTTATACGAGGATTGCACGTGGACAAGACCTTCCTCTCCACCAAAGCCATCTCCGTAGAGCATGGTCTGACGGAGGGAGACCTGGCCAATATCGCGGTAAAAAAACTAATGATAGCAGCAGGCAAACAGGTAATTCTGCTTGCTGATAGCAGCAAGTTTGGCTCGGTTGCCTTTGCCCAACTGGCCCCTCTTTCGGCCATTGATGTTATAGTCACCGATAACAGGATTTCACCTGAACTAGTGACAGAAATCGAAGGAATGGGTATCAAGGTGACTGTTGCAGCAAGTTAGAGCTTGGTAACGAGGGAGATCGCACCCAAAACTAGATAGACTTCAGCGTTGGCCTTCTAATTTCCAATATCCTCAACCCCTTCTATACAGCTTTAGTG
>CAYYBB010000004.1:6381-30031 GCA_964469465.1 uncultured Actinomycetota bacterium | reverse complement strand
AATGTCTTCCCCAGACTCCTGAAGCAGGGCCAGAACCTTTACGGATACACAACTGGGGGCTATTGGTGCGATATTGGGGATTTGGAACAGTACCACCAGGCTCACCGGGATGTTCTCGACGGCAAAGTCAATATCTGCATTCCCGGCACTAAGATGCGGAGAGACATCTGGGTCGGTGAGAATGTGGAGATAGCCAGGAACGTGGATATTTTCGGCCCTGTCTTCATCGGCAACCACTCCAAGATCAAAGGAGGGGCGAGGCTGGGGGAGTACACTGTTATCGGCGACAATGTAGTAGTGGGAGATGGTTCCATAATAGATAGAACTATTATCTGGGACAACACTTTCATAGGAGACATGGTCAACATAAGGGGAGCTATCATCGGCAAGAATTGCGATATTAGGAACATGGTTATCATCGAGGAAGGAGTAGCTATCGGTGATGACTGTGAGGTCAGAGAAAGAGCCATTATAAAGCACGACGTGAGGGTATATCCTTCCAAGATCATCGATAAGGGTGCGTTCATAAAGCGCAGCATCATATGGGAATCCAGGGGCACACGCACTCTCTTCGGGAAGGAAGGGGTAAGAGGGCTTCTTAATGTCGACATTACTCCTGAAGTTGCCGCTAAGCTGGCCATGGCCTACGGAACCACTTTGCCGCCCAATTCCAAGGTTACTACCAGCAGGGACGCCAGCCGGGCCTCCCGGATGATCAAGAGGGCCATGATATCCGGTCTTAGTTCTACAGGAGTGCATGTCCAAGATCTGCGGGTAGCTCCTCCGGCGGTCAACCGCTTTAATGTGTATACGGGAAGGACGGAAGGAGGGGTTCATGCCAGAGCCTGGCCTTCTGATCCCAATATCATCCAGATCAACTTCTTCAATTCTAATGGCATAGACATAGATATGAACGAACAACGGGAGATAGAGAAGTTCTATCATAGAGAAGAGTTCAGGAGGGCGTTCTATGATGAGGTGGGGGAGATAGTCTTTCCGGCACGCACCGTGGAATACTACCGTAATGCTCTTCTAAGTGCCATAGACCTCAACGTCATCCAACAGACCCGATTAAAAGTCATCCTTGACTATGCCTACGGCAGTGCTTCTCTAATTCTTCCTTCTATCCTCGGTAGATTGAGAACCGACGTGGTCTCCATCAATGCCTATACCGATGAGGATATTGCTATGCTCACGGAGGAACTGAATGTCTCTTTGGACAGGCTTTCTTCCATGGTTAATGCCTTTAAAGCTGACTTGGGAGTTATGATTGATAGTGCTTCAGAAAAAATCTATTTGGTGGATGAGAACGGAGATGTAGTTCCCCCTCCCAGGATGCTTCTCCTTTTGATTAAGCTCATGGGCGAGAGAGGGAGGGGAGGTAAGATCATCGTCCCGGTGACCGTCACTTCCAGGACTGAGGAGTTAGCGGAGAGCTATGACTGCCAGATAGTCAGAACCAAGGTCAGCTCTAGTGCCATAATGGAAGCCAGCATGACTGAGGGGGCCATCTTTGCCGGAGATCTTGATGGGAGCTATATCTTTTCCAAATTTCTTCCCGCCTACGATGCGGTCATGGCTTTCTGTAAGATTCTGGAACTTCTCTCTCTTAAAGGGGAACCCCTTTCCCGGTTGGTGGATTCTCTGCCTGAATTCAACGTGGATAAGGAGACTGTCTCTTGTAGTTGGGAGATGAAGGGAGTGGTCATGCGCAAGATTACCGAGGAGTGCAAACACCATAACAAGCGGGTGGAGTTGATTGACGGTGTTAAGATTTTTGAGAAGGACGGCTGGGTTCTTGTCCTGCCGGATGTGGAAGAACCAGTCTTCCATCTGTTTTGTGAGAGCAAAGATGGCAAGAATACCAGAGTTTATCTAGATAAATACATGGACCTGATCAAAAGCATAGTTGTATGAGAAAGGGGAAAGTGTTTTGGCCATTAAGTTCGGAACGGATGGGTGGAGGGGAATAATAGGGGATGATTTTGTATTTGCCAACGTAGAGATCGTGACCCAATCCATCGCCGATTACATGATGGAGAAAGATATAGCCAGGAGGGGTGTAATCCTGGCCCACGATACCCGGTTTATGGCCGAGAGATTCGCTGACCTGGTGGCCTCCGTTTTTCTGGCCAACCACATTAAAGTCTATCGTCCTCAGGGACCGATTCCTACACCTCTGGCTGCTTTTTCGGTCCGGGAGCTCGGTTCCGGAGGAGCTGTCATGCTCACAGCCAGCCACAATCCCTATCAGTATAACGGGATCAAATATATTCCCGAATATGGAGGTCCCGCTTTTGTGGAGATCACCTCCCGTATCGAGGAACTCATCGGCAAGAACATGAAGAGAGCCGGGAGCAAAGGAATCAAAAAGGTCGACCCTTCATTATCTAAAGACATGGTTGTAGAGGTAGATACCCGGGCCAGCTACGTGGAACATCTGCACAGAATAATAGACTTTGATAAGATCAGCCAGGCTGGACTTAAAGTAGTGCTCGATCCCATGTATGGGGCCGGCGGAGAACTTATGGCTCTGGCTCTCCAAGAAGCAGGAGTGGACTTTTGTTGTATTCATGATCATAGAGACGTACTCTTCGGCGGAGGCCTCCCTGATCCTAGCGAGCAAAATCTGGAAGATCTGAAGGTGAAAATGAAAGAGGTAGGGGCAGATATCGGAGTGTCCCTGGACGGAGATGGGGATAGATTCGGAGTAATAGATTCCAGAGGAGCATATCTCAAGCCCAATGAACTTATCGCCCTCTTTCTATATTTTCTGACCGCCAAAAAGGGTCTTAAGAAAGGTAAGGCTGTCCGAACTGTTGCTACTACTCATTTCATCGATGCTATAGCTCTAGACCAGGGTGTTCAGGTTGAGGAAACGCCAGTGGGGTTTAAGTATATTTGTGAGAAGATGTTAGAAGACGGGGTAATCATAGGGGGAGAAGAAAGTGGAGGTTTAAGTGTCCAGGGCCACATTCCAGAGAAAGACGGGATCCTGGCCGATCTTCTGGCCATCGAAGTAACTGCAGAGTTCAGACAGCCGCTGTCCTGGTTGCTGAACGAACTCTACCTGAAATATGGCCACTTCTACAACCAGCGCCTGGACATCCAGGTATCTCAGGAAAGGAAGCTGCTTCTTTTGGAAAGGTTAAGGACACATGTTCCCCAAAGCTGCCTCGGCCTTCCGGTGGTCAAAATTACCGATGTCGATGGAATGAAAATAGAGCTGGAGGGGGGTCACTGGTTCCTGATAAGACCTTCCGGTACCGAGCCCCTGGTCAGGGCCTACGTGGAAGCCAGGGACAAGGATCTTTTTGAGAGATTGAAGGATTATACCTTTGATATAGTCATGAAATATTAGCCACCACCATCCTCTAAGCCAGCTATGGCAGAACTCATAGCTCTGGTTAGAGGGGAGACCTTTTATCCTCAGTCTATCCAGGAGAGAGCCTCCATAAGACTATTGCAGGGTGTTGGCCACTTTAAGCATGGAAAGGAAGACTGTGAGAGCTTTTAAGCAAGGCATTTTACGAGTTCTTACCCTTCTTCTAATCCTTGGATCAGGCTCTCTATCTTTTTTGATCGGTTTCGACTACTTCTTCTTCGCCACCACTATCCATCCAGGAGTCACCATTGAAGGTGCTGATGTAAGCGGATTGACTCCGGAGGAAGCAGAGCAGAAGGTCAATCTTGGTCTTGAAAGAGCACTCTCAGAAGACATAACCCTGGCTCTCGATGAATTCAGTATTCGCTTAGATCCTGAGGTGCTAGAACCTCAGGTTGACGTAGAGAGCGCGGCGGCCCAGGCCTTCACTCTGGATAAAGGCGGAAACATTCTGGATAGGGCTTTGGAGCGGTTGCGGCTGTGGTTCACTACTGTAGATATAAAGCTAACGGTTAGGCTGGATGCGCAAGCAACCTCTACACTTGTGGAAGATATAAGCTCAAGAGTAACCAGGTCAGCCCGGGATGCCTGGATCTCTTTCCAAGATGACCAGATAGTGAGAATCAAAAGTCAGCCGGGCATAGTGCTAGATAAGGGTGAATTACTAGCTCGCCTGAAGCAGCTCGTCATATCCCCAGATAGAAGGGCTACGGCTATACCGATCAAGTATGTCAGTCCAGATCTCTCTGATGACCTCCTGGCTCCTGCAGAAAAGGAGATAAAGACCATCCTTAGCTCTCCCTTGAAGGTCACCGCAGGCAGCAGAAATCTGACCCTTAGCCGATCTCAGCTCCTTCGCTTTATTAAGTTGGAGAAGTTAGCCTTACATGGTCAAGATGGGAGAACTATTTTTTATGTGGACGTAGATCTCTCCAGTGAAGAAGTTATGCGTTTTCTCACCTCTTATAATTCCTATTATGTACCTTCCTCTCTCCAACAGCCCAGGGATGCGGAATTTGTAGTTGATGGTCAGAACGTGAGGATTAAGCCGAGCCGGGATGGCCTGGACGTCAATGAATCCCAGTTTCCGGGGCTGATCAGAAAAATCTCCCATTGGAACGGAAACCAGCGAAAGCTCCAGATCCCCATAGCCCTCGTTTCTGCTTCTCTTTCCACCTCAAAAGCAAAGTCCATGGGTGTTAACACTCTGATTTCCACCCATACAGAGGAGTTTGACCCTTCTCAGACCAACAGAGTTCATAATATAAGGCTACTGACCCGAATGTTGGACGGTATCCTGATTGCCCCTGGTCAGGTATTTTCCTTCAACGAGACCACAGGCCCCAGAACCAAAGAAAAAGGCTTTCGGATAGCCGGCGTCATAATAGGTGGGAGGCTACGGGAAGACTACGGTGGAGGGGTATGTAATGTCTCCACCACCATATTCAATACTGCTTTTCTGGGAGGTTACCCCATTGCGGAAAGACGTCCTCACTATTTCTATATCAGCCGCTATCGGCCGGGAAGAGACGCCACAGTGAGCTATGGGATCCAGGACTTCAAATTTGCCAATGACACCGAGACCTGGATTCTGGTGAAAGCTGAATCGACCCCATCCTCCATAACTGTGTCCTTTTATAGTACGAACTTCGAAAGAGAGGTAGAGTTCTATGACTCAGGTTTTTCTAATTTCCGACCTTTCCAAACTATCTATGAGCCGGATCCTCGAGTGCTACCTGGCTCAGAAAGGCAGCAAGAAGCAGGGGTAACCGGGCGAGACATTACTGTAACCAGGATCGTAAAGCAAAGTGGCGAAGTTATTAGAAAGGACATATTTTTTAGCAGATACTATCCCAAGGACAGAATAGTGGCCACAAATCCCAGAGATCTGGG
The DNA here is from genome assembly GCA_964469465.1 of uncultured Actinomycetota bacterium. Classification (GTDB taxonomy): domain Bacteria; phylum Actinomycetota; class Humimicrobiia; order Hakubellales; family Hakubellaceae; genus Hakubella. The sequence continues at coordinate 24,753 of CAYYBB010000004.1, read as the reverse complement.
AGGTGAGGGCCAGCAAGTGGCCAGCAATGGCTAGAAGAATTGGTGGCTGCGCTCAGGCCTCCCCACCGCAAAGTGTACTCTCTCCATAACTGGCTAGCAGGGGCTGGCAATCTATTGCGACGAGGTAAGAGCCTCTGTTTTTCCTGGGGTCAGCTTGAGTTATGCGGCACGTCGGTGGTGAATTATTTATCCTTAAGCCAGTAGTAGTCTTTAGATGATGCAGTAATACACTCTTTATATCATGCTGGGGATAGGGGAGAGGAGGGGGGTCTCCTTACTTTGGGGCGCTGCCCAGCTCAATTATCATGGCTTCTTCTTCACAATCTGGAAATTTAATACAATTGATGCAATCTCCCCAGATCTTTTTAGGTAGCTCGTTTTTGTCGATGATTCGGAAGCTGAATTTCTCGAAAAATTGGGGGATGTAGGTGAGGCAAAAGACCTTAGAGATGGAAAGTTGCTGGGCCTCCTCCAGACAACTTCGGACAAGTCGACTTCCAATACCTTTATTATCATAGCCTTCCTGTACCGCCAGGGCACGGATCTCGGCCAGATCTTCCCAGCAGACATGCAGGGCCGCACAGGCAACAATGTCATCATTAACGGCATAAACAAAGAAGTCCCGAATATGTTCGTAAATGGAGCTCAAAGATCTGGGCAGCATCAGACCCTTGGAGGCATAGAAATTAATCATTTCCTGGATCTTCTTGGAGTCCTCTACTCGGGCCTTTCTGATCACTGGCTGATATCCTTTCCTTGAGTTATAGAGAGATTATAGCATATGGTGTCTTTTGTTTTGTATGGGTATGCACTTGACTCCACCTAATACAATATATTGTGGCCAAGGATATCAAATTCTTACTATATCTTGTGGTTACAGGAGTCAAGTGCATACCCCAATTTGTTTTATTAACTCATTTGGGATATAATCAGGCCGAAGGAAAGATGAGTATACGAAGATGAAGAGGGCAGCGCACATGAGGAATCAAAGGGATGAGTCAGGTAACAAACCGGAGTTCCAATTTGGGGAAATTCTCGGTGAAAAGACTGATGAGGAACTCAAGCAGATGTTAAAGAGCCTCTGTGCCGATGAGCAGAAGCTTTCCTACCAGCGACGCATTATTCATGGCCGCATCGATATACTGAAAGAGGAGTTGGCCAGGAGACTGAAGCAAAAACTGGAAAGAGGGGAGACAATTGCAGAAGATCTGGACATCAAGGATCTTACTCGGATCCTGGCTCATCCTTCTCCTCCACTGCTTGAACCAGATACAGATGAGGAGGTCTGAGGTCTAGAGTGGCCGGCAGTTCAGGAGAATCTACTCAAGTGGAGTAGATTCAATAAAAAGAGTCTTGATGTTAAAATTAGGCTGGAGGGGGGCAGATGGGGGGCAAAGGTGCCAAACAGGGCGTCGTGAAACTGATAATCGAGAAGCTTTTGGCTGCAGATGTAGTGGAAGAGAGGGTGGTACAGTATATCTGCAGGGAGGTTCGGGTAGGCAGAAAGCTGGTCTCCCTATTACAAGATCCCTATATCCAGAATCGAGTAAATCCGGAATTGTTATGTAAAGTCCTCCAAAATCCGGCCATTGTAAAAGCAGTGGAAGAGGAACTAATCAAGGCATTTAGAGAAAAAAGCTTTAAGATGGCAGACTAGAGCAGGTCAGGAACAAAGTGATTTGCCCCAATTGCAATCGGGAGAACAAAGATAACGGTATATATTGCAGCTTCTGTGGAGCGGATATGAGTTCCTCTGTTTCCACGGCCGACAAAACGGGTTCCATCCAAGCGCCAGGGATGGAGGAGGAAGGGGCGACTGCCGAACAACAGGTAGTCGACCTGGTCTCAGAGGAAGAATATCCTATATTGTTAGTACTTAAGGGGCCAAACAAGGGGACCAGGTACCCTCTTGTTGCCAGCGAAATATCTGTAGGAAGAAACACTGATAGTGATATTTTCCTGGATGATATTACTGTTTCCAGGAAACATGCTGTATTGAGAAGAACCGATCGAGGCTTTTTGATCAAAGACCTGGGAAGTCTCAACGGTACCTACGTGAATAGAGAAAGAGTAGAGGAGACTATCCTTAAAGACAAAGATGAGCTCCAGATCGGCCGGTATCGCTTGATCTATATTCACAAAGATGAGAGCCAGGGAGACCAGGAGAGCTAGTTTTGGGTAGAGGCAAAAGCTACTATACCATTGGTGAGGTAGTCAGCTTACTCAAGGAAAAGTACAGCGATATATCCATTAGCAAGATCCGCTACCTTCATAAGAGAGGTCTTCTTACTCCCGATCGGACGGCGGGAGGGTACCGAAAGTTCACCCAAAAGGATCTGAAGCAACTGGACACCGTCCTCAAACTACAAAGAGACAATTATCTACCTCTGGAAGTTATCAAAGAGAGAATTAGCCTTAAAAAGAAGGGCCTCGATCTCGTAGAGGTGGTCGCTACCGGTGATATTGCTCAGATCTCGTTCGATGAGCTACTGGATCGCTCCAAAGATCTGGGTCCCCTTTCTTTAGAACAACTTGCCGCTATCAGCGAACTTGACCAGGATCAGATTCTGGAGATGGAGTCTTTTGGGCTTATAAGTTCTTCTAAAGGAGAGGAAGGTGCTTTTTTTGATGGACTCGACCTTCAAATAGTGAAGACAGTAAGCCAGTTCTCCCCATATGGAATTTATCCCAGACACCTCAAGATGTTTGAAAATTTTATGGAAAGATCAGTTGGTTTTATAGAGAGCGTCATCCTTCCCAAACTAAGATCGAATAATCCTGAGCAACGGCAGAGTGCAACTCAGGAGGCGGACCATCTTAAGACTCTAGTTCTTAAGCTCCAGTTCTTTCTTCTGGAGAAGAAGGTAAGAAACTTACTGAGATAGAGTTCCTGGAACAGAAACCTCTATGGTTTAGATTTTGGCTAAACTAATGATGAGTATGTCCATTTTTTTTCGAAGAACTCTGATCTTCCTCTTCCTGGTAATTTTTCTCCTCTCTATTGTCGTCCCATCTCTGGCCCTGGGGGGAACTCTTTCTCCCTCCGAGCCCGAAATCTCAGCCGCCTCGGCCGTGCTTATCGATGCCGATACAGCACAGGTCCTGTGGTCCAAGAATTCGGAGGAAGCTCGCCCTCCTGCCAGCCTGACTAAAATGATGACCGCCATAGTGGTTCTGGAGAAGACTGATTTGAAGGATGAGGTTACTATTTCGGGAAAAGCAGCCGCTGTAGGTGAGTCAGAGATATGGCTTTCGGTCGGAGAAGTCCTGAGTGTGGAGGACCTCCTCTACGCCGCCTTAATATTTTCTGCCAATGACGCCGCCGTGGCTTTGGCGGAACGCGTAGCGGGGAGTGAGGAGAGCTTCGTTCAGATGATGAACCAAAAAGCCAGAGAGATCGGAGCTTCTCAGACCAAATTCGTCAATGCTACTGGCCTTGATGCTGAGGAACATCTTTCCACAGCTTATGATCTGGCCTTGATTGCCAGATATGCTATGCAGAATGGGACCTTTGCCAAAATTGTAGCCACAAAGGAGTGGACTATTGCTTGGGCTGGGCATGAGGACAGGGTGATAAAGAATCTCAATACTCTCCTGGAAGACAATGATTTCATTACCGGCATTAAAACAGGCTATACAAAAAAAGCTGGTTGGTGCCTGGCGGCCTCGGGCACGAAGGATGGCAAAAACCTCATAGCCATCATCCTGGGGAGCGAGAACCAAGATCTTCGGGGTGAAGATGCTCTGGTGGTTTTAAACTATGGCTTCAATAACTTTGAAAGAGAGAAGATCATTGATCAGGAAGTCAGCACTTTCATATTCCAGCCATCCGATGGAACCACTCCAATTAAAGTAGCCCCCCGCCAGGATCTGTCGCTGCTTTTGCCTAAGGATAGAAAGGCCACGGTCACGGCCCGCTATATGCTTATGCAGAATAATTCTGACCCTCTTAGCAAAGGGGAGAAGATCGGGCAGATCTCTCTTTGGATGGGAGACGAGCCGCTGGGCCAGGAGGATTTGGTCAGCCTGGGGCAAATCTCTGACACTCAACAAGCAGGGAGGGACAAAGTTGCCCCGGAGCAAAGAAGTACCAGCCTGAGTTACCCCGATTACGCGGTTCTGGCCGCCTTTGCTCTTCTGCTCCTTCTATCCATCCTGAGACTACTTAGGTTGGTGCTGAGAGGGTATTAATTGTCCTCGGCGGCGAGGGGTTCCTATGGGAGATATTTCCATGGGGAAGAAGCTCATTCCTTCCGGATACCACGGAAAGGAGTAATCGGTGGGCACCAGTTTCAAAGACAATTTAAGTGATGATACATGGGCATTGACTAGGACTTTTGTCGTGCTTATCTTACATGGACAAAACTTCCCACCGACATTGGGACGGTTACGGAAAAGAACATACCTGTTCCTCTTCCTGCATCTTCAGGTATAATATTCGGATAGACCTCCAGGACATCATTATGTTTAAGGATAGAAACGAAGCTGGAAGGAAATTGGGCCAGGCTATTGGCAAAAAAGGCTACAAAGCCAAACCCGTTGTCCTGGCTATTCCCCGAGGCGGAGTAGTGGTGGGATACCAGGTAGCCAAGGAACTCGGTTGTGCTCTGGATATTATTGTCCCCCGAAAGATAGGAGCTCCCTATGATCCCGAGTATGCCATCGGAGCAGTTACGCAAGATGGTTCTATGGTCTTAGACCAGGAAGTGGTCCAAAGTCTGGGGGTATCAGCTTCTTATTTAGAGGAGGAGAAGAGAAGACAAATACAAGAGATCGAAAGACGGATGAGAATGTATCGGAGAAATCTCGCTGAACCTCAGATTGAGGGAAAGACGGCCATTATTGTGGATGACGGTATTGCCACTGGTGCGACGATCAAGGCGGCTATTCTTTCTGTGAAAAAGAAAAACCCGGCCTTGCTGGCGGTGGCTGTGCCAGTAGGTTCTCCGGACTCAGTAGCAGAGATTAAGCCTTTGGTTGATGATATGGTTGTGTTGGCCACACCTTCGTATTTTGCGGCGGTGGGGCAGTTCTACCAGGATTTTGGACAGACCAGTGATGAGGAGGTCATTGGCTTACTACAAAAGGCCAGTAGGCCACAATGAGGCCCTAAAAACCGGGTCCCAAAAGCCGGTAAGAAAACAACGGCTCGAACACGTGGCGCGGGAGCGCTCTTGTAGAGATTGGCGTATAACTGAGAAAAAGGAGTTAAGGAGAAATGGTGAAAAAGGGAAAGGTGATAGTCACTGGTTTTGGAGTAATTTTGCTGGTAAGTCTGTTTCTGGTTCTGCTGTTGGTCTCATCCTGCAAAAAAACTGAGGGCCCTGCACTATCTACAGAAGAGGAGACCACTCCCATTAGCACAGTTACCACTGAGGAGGTCAGCCAGGAAGAAGAGGAAGTTTCAGGCGGGCCGTATAGTCCTTATGATGGAAGAGAGGTGGATCAAGACATCTCGAACTTGAGACCTTTGGCTATAATGGTAGGGGATTCCCTGGTCGCCGGACCTCAATCAGGACTAACTAAAGCCAGTGTTGTATACGAGGTAGTGGCTGAGGGGGGGATTACCAGGTATGTAGTCATCTATGGTCCCAACATCAACCCTGAGATTATTGGACCGGTACGAAGTGCCCGGCCTTATTATGTAGAAATAGCCTATTCCTTTGATGCTCTTTTTGCCCACTTTGGAGGGTCCGACCAGGCTTTCAAGGGAAAACCAGGGAACATTATAGACTACTTGGGGATACCGGATATCGACGCCATTGCAACCGGGGCTCCTTATTGGAGGGATCAGAGCAGACCCGCGCCCCACAATGCTTACATGGACGCCAACAAGCTCAGGGAGTTTGCCGAGAACAAGGGATACTCTCTTTCGGGAGGCAGGTCACCCTTCCGGTTTAAGGAAGATGCTTCCGCAGAGGAGAGGGGAGAACAAGATGCGGTAACTGTCAACTTTTCCCACCCATCCTTCCAGGCCAAGTTTGTCTACGATCCAGAAGGCAATGACTACCTCAAATATCTGGCTGGAAACCCCCATGTAGATAGGGAAAGTGGGGAGCAGATAAGAGTCAAGAACGTGATTGTCCAGATCACCGACATAGTTAATACAGGAAACGCAGATGGCCACATGGCTGTCAGAACCACCGGGGAGGGCCAAGCCTTTTACTTTCTGGATGGAAAGGTGATAGCCGGTACGTGGGAAAGAGAAGGGATGGACGACTCCTTCGCCTATCTGGACCAGGGTGGCGCTCCGGTCAAGTTTAATAGAGGCCAGACCTGGGTCTGCTTTGTGCCCTCTGAAGAGAACCTGGCTGCCACCAGTCTGGGCGACTAAGTGAGGTGTTGATGGGCTATGGACACCATACTGGGACCCATGCTGATCTCGGCAGAGGAAATTCGCCAACGAGTGACCACCCTGGGTGAGGAGATTACCAGAGACTATAAGGGAAAGGACCTTATCCTGGTCAGTGTTTTACGGGGAGGCGTAGTCTTTCTGGCCGATCTCATAAGAGAAATAAAGCTCCCTTTGGCCATTGACTTCATGGATATTTCCAGCTACGGTATCTCCGAAGGCAGTTCGGGAGTGGTTCGCATAACTAAGGATTTAGAGGATAACATTGAGGGTAAAGATGTTCTTATCGTAGAGGACATCATTGATACCGGCTTGACTCTGAGGTATTTACTGCGTAACCTCAGGGCTCGAGAGCCTGGAAGTCTGGAAGTTTGTACATTGTTGGATAAGTCGGTTCGCAGAATAGCAGATATAAAGATAAAATATAAAGGTTTTGACATTCTGGATAAATATGTAGTAGGCTACGGTCTGGACTTTCAGCAGAAGTATCGAAATCTGCCCGATATCTATGTAATAAAAGATGAGAAATTGATAGATATGGTGGATAAAATCTAAAGGGATGGCTGGTAGAGACAATCATGAACGGGAACCCAGATGACGTTAAATTGATGCATTTGGAAGGTGTGAGAATAGAGCTTTCCTCGCAAAAGCCCATAGTCCTGCTCAGGGAAGAAAAGGGGAACCGATATCTCCCCATATGGATCGGCGTCTTTGAGGCCACAGCCATAGCACTGGAAATGGCCGGAGTAAAGACACCAAGACCCATGACTCATGATCTGATCAGCTCTATTCTCAGGGAAATGGGCATTGTTGCACACAAGGTCGTGGTCGACGACCTGATCGACAATACTTTCTACGCCACTATTCTTTTGGAACACCGGGGTCAGAAGTATCAAATTAGTTCTCGGCCCAGCGATGCTATAGCCATTGCTGTAAGAGAGAAAATCCCCATTTTTGTATCTGAGGGCGTTCTGGAAGCAGCCAGCATCGTTATCCAGTCTCTAGAGGAAGAGGTTCAGAAATTCCGAGACTTCCTGGACTCGGTGGAGCCAGAAGACTTCGATAAATGATATCCCCCAGAAACCGTCTGTAATTCCGTTATACAGCTTCTACATTTTCTGCCTTTTTACATCTTTTTCCTCCAAAATATTGACAAAGGCTCTCTAAAGACCTACAATCACCCTTAGGTAATTACGTCGGAGTAATTTCAATGGAGTAATTACATGCAAGCAATCTCTGGCAAGCAAGGTAAAGAGAGGGGGTACAGGTCTACTCAGGTATGTCGAATTGTCGGGTTGACCTATAAACAGTTGGATTATTATGCCCGTACCAGGTTTATCGTTCCTAGCATCCAGGCAGCAGAGGGATGTGGTTCCCAGAGACTTTATAGTTTTAAGGACATCCTCCAGTTAAAGATAGTGAAGAGACTTCTCGATGCAGGAGTCAGCCTTCAGAAAATAAGAAAGACCAAGAGTTTTTTGGAAAGTCTTCACTCCTCCCTCCATAATGTAACACTCCTTTCCGACGGCAACACCATTTACGCCTGCTACTCTCCTGAGGAGATTGTCGATACTCTCCAGAGAGGACAGGGTGTATTTGGTGTTGCTGTGGGGAAGGTGCTGGAGGAGTTGGAGGGAGATATAGAACGTCTTGATGGGGGAGCTGCGATGACGAAAAGTGGCCGATCAGGTTCAGAGATTTCAGGACAGATCTAATGTCAGAAAAACTATCAGCTCTGAGACAAGACCCAAATCAAAAGAGAATTCAGAAGGAATCCATAAAACGTAGAAAGAGAAGAAGGAGAGATGTTGTCTCCTTTGCTCATAAGAGCGAAGCAGAATTCGCCAAGATTTTGGATTTCTATTGTATTGAGTGGGAATATGAGCCCAAGAGTTTTGCCATCGAGTGGGATGAGCAGGGGAAAGCGACCAAGTGGTTCACTCCCGACTTTTATCTTCCGGAATTTGATCTCTACATCGAGCTGACCACCATGAACCAGAGGCTGGTCACCAAAAAGAATCAAAAGCTTAGACTGATGAGGGAATTGTATCCCGACGTCAGATGCAAGCTTTTTTATAAAAAGGATTTTGACAGTCTCCTATTGAAGTATAAATGAGTGCATTGGGGAGACTGATTCCTTGCCCCGTTTCTCCGATTGCGCATTGCAAATTATTCCTGCGTTGGCCAAGATTGGCTTGTCTACCTACACACTCAGCCCATAAGTAGCCCACACGCGTCAATTGAGATTGGCGGCCGGGGTAATGATATAATTCTTTCGCTGCAGATCTTACTGTTGGGTTTCGTGTTTCCTCAAACATGAACTTTACACACGCCGGGCGCCTCGCCGTTCTTCGGCCTAAGATGACCGGAGATATTTCGGTAGTAGCTACACACTGCGCGTCAGATCTAGGTGTTGAGCATATTACTGATTGCCGTGCGCTATGGGCCTCTATCTGGGACGCGAACCGTGCGGTTGCTGAAGCCTATGTGCTTGGCTATCGTTTTGATGCTGATGTCTTGGTTATATCGGTTGGCAACGCAAAAATAGGAGAGGAGATCGATCAGAGTCTTGTAAGGACTCTTTGCGAAGCTCTGCTTGTTGGGGCAACTACCTACCTTGAGGTTGAACCTGGGGAGATCGGCGCTTTTGTTCAAGATGCAGGTGCTCGTGGAGAAATCATTCTCATATAGAGGCCAAGCTTCTCGAAGCGTTAAAGGCTTTACCAGATATTCCAGAGCCAGTACCGCAGTTTGGCTTTCCAGTGTCATTTTTTGCTTTGTGCAACAGGCTGAGATAAGAGAAATATTAGCACGAAAATTATGGTGTTCTTTTTCTTGAGCCAAGATAATTGAACTTAGCCTGTTAAAGATGTCCAAAACAAAACAGGAGTGAGCAAATCCCTCGTGAGGGAGCAAAATCGGTTCTTAAAAACTGCTTTTGTCGAGAGAATTGTTTGTCCTCTCCCTTGTCCCTAATAAGAGAATGCAGATCAAAGCTTGGAGCACGAAGATCCCGTCAATCTTCCTAATGCCCTTGTTTATGAGGAGCCCGTTATGAAACGGAGACGGCTCTCAAACTGGACTTAATTCAGCGGATGTAAAGACTGAAGAGTATATCCTCACTCTAACCCTTTCCCTCAAGGGAAGTATAATTATATGTGTGTCTCTATGATTTGATATTTTCTTCTTCTGGGGCTAAACTTTAACCAAAACGGGAGCTGACAGTGGTGTGAAAGAGCTAAAGGTAAGGGTCCCTGATGAGCTGGTAAAACTTTTAGGGTCGGTAGAGCTCGCGGAAAAAGAGGCCAGAGAAGCTTTCGTCTTGGACCTCGTTCGGAATACGAGGTGCCCATGGTTGATTTGTCTCCCCAAGAGCTTGAGGAAGGGATGCAGAATCTTCGCAAAGCCTTAGGGAGATTGGAGAGATGATTGTTTCTAATTCGGGTCCCATCATCACCTTTGCCAGAGCCGGTAGACTCGATTTGCTGAAAAAGATTTTGAAGGAGGTAATCATCCCAGAGGCGGTTTGGCATGATGTGGTGGTCAGGGGGAAAACGAAACCGGGGTCTAAGGAGGTCAAGGAAGCTGATTGGATCAAGAGAAGGCAGGTAGCAGATAAGACCAGGATCTCAGATTTCCCTGGCGGGCTCGGAGAAGGCGAGAGAGAGAAGCCATGATGTTGGCGGAAGAATTGCAAGCTCTCCTCTTAATGGACGATCCTGCGGCTAGGAGGGAAGCCAAGAAGCGGGGACTACCACTGATCAGTACCTTAGATATCCTTGGGGAAACAAAAATTCAAGGACTAATCCGAAGCTTCAAGAAGACTTTGGATTAGTTGATCGCTGGGTTCCGTCTTGAGGAAAAATAGTATCAAGAGGCGATAGAGAAAGCAGGAGAGTCAAATCCATAATTTGAAAACTCAGAAGAGGAAGTGGGGATAAAGATCATGAACCTCGCGCTTTCAGAGGTTTGCTTTATCTTTTTTATCCAGGTAGGTGGAATTTGCGCACAGTTGCAGCGTATACATTAAAATAATATAATGTATACATAGAGGTGATTGACAATGGTGCAAAAGATGGAAAGACTTCAATTCTATCTGGAGCCCGACCTTAACCGGGATCTGGAGAGAGCAGCCAAGGAACAAGGAGTTTCTAAAGCTGAACTGGTCAGAGAAGGTTTGCGAAGAGTCATAATGGACAAGAGAACGCCAAAAGATGACTCCCTTATTAAACTTATTGGGGGGTCTCGCTCTGGTCGGAAAGACATCTCTGAGCAACATGACCTGTACCTTTTTGGACTATTTCGGAAGTAAGTCATGAGGAATAAGGTATTTGTTGACACCTCAGCCTGGTACGCTTTAAGAGATGAGGATGATGCTAATTTCGACTCTGCCAAAAATACCCTTATTCTCCTACTGGCAGAGCGGCCAGGACTTATTACCTCAAATCACGTAATAGGGGAGACCTACACTCTGTTGCGTTCAGCTCTTGGTCACACTCAGGCCACGGAGTTCATTCACTATACAAAAGAGAGCCGGCACCTAGAACGACTTTTTACGCCCCAGGAGCTGGAAGAAGAGGCATTTCAACTCCTTGCGAAATACAAAGATCAGGACTTTAGCTTTGTAGACGCTACCTCATTTGTGTGGATGAAAAAGTTAGAGCTGAGAGAAGCTTTTGCCTTCGACAAACACTTCCTGACGGCCGGGTATGCTTTGATTCCACCTCAGTAAGCTGTCCGTTTGTCCAGAGTCTGTTAATAGAGATTCTACCAGCACCGTCTTGCTTGTCTTAGTTAACATAATGTAGATTATCGGAAGTAATTCCGAGGTACGAACTGCTCTATACGCTGTTAACAAAATGCACCAATTGCCCTAGGGTCAGCCTGTCAATAGAAATTCTACCAGCACCATTTACGACTGGGGCTTGAAGAAACCAGTGATGGGAATAAAATCCTGTGAGGCTGAGACGACTTTCAATCTTGGCGCAATACGGCAACCACCCAGTTGTTCAGAATTGGTTGCCACCACTCGATATTTTTGAGTGATGTTCCGGAGACGTTCCTCAAACTTTGTAACATAATGTGACAAACTCCATCATTCCTTCGGATCTCGTAGTTAATGTTCTTGGTCATCTTGACATCAAATATTCCTTCGACTTACATGTCTCTTGGAACTAGAAAAAATGAGCAATAAATCTGCTTTCGGCAGCTTCGATTATCCCAGACTCCCTCTGATCTTTCCCATCTTGATAATGCATTCAGTTACAAAACTAAATTCATCTTCTACCACCGAGAGTCTCTCCACATTTGATTCCAGAGTAACTGAGAGGAAGGGCTGAATAGACCGCATAAGGGTATGGTAGAGGAAGTCCGTTTCCGTGGTCGGGCCTATCTCTAACTGGAGGGTCTCTGCAGCGATCGTCACATCTTCCTGCAGTTCCTCCATAACGTCCTCTTTGAAGAAATGGCCAGCGTTTTGCAGGTCCACGAATCTGGCTGCAAAAGTCAGATCTAAGATGAGACCCGGATAGTAGTTTAAGAGTTCCTGGACAGAGTTCTGGCCAAAGGTTCTTCTCAACTCTCGTAAACCTCGGCCAGTACCAATAAACTCTGGCGGTATACCCAGGCTGTACAAGGCTCCGGTAAAACTAATGGCCCTGGGGAGCTCTTTGTAAGGGTCTACCCTCACTATCTCCAAAAAATCTTTAAGTGCTTCATGGGTGACCAACTCCGCCAGTCCTTGAGGATCGGCTGCGGCGCGAGCATAGCCAGAAGGGCCTTTACGGACCAGTCGGTCTCGTTGCTTTGGTATCAGATCCGACACCCGGCTAACCAGGAGAAAAATCTTACTGAAGGTCTTGAGGTACTGGAGGAAGAATATGGCTATGACGTTTATCAGATATTCTCTCTCCTCAGGCGTGTATGAGAGAGGTTTAGCCTGGGCCAACTTCTCCCTGAAGAAATTGACTAGAGAGCGGGTTTTTTGATAACCATGGTCATATCTGAGGGCTGACTGGATAGTGACAGTTCTTGCCCCTCGGAAGTCCTCCAACAGGTTGAGGATATTTTCCTCCGTCACATGACCTCGGAAAGGAAGAGCTCCGCCACCCAAAATAGGCAGGGCCTCCAGACCGTAGAGCTCGGCAATCCGATGACCCTCGGAGATAGCAATTTTATTAGCCAGAACTGAGGGAATGTGGCCATAGACGAGAGCCGAATCGGAACGCCCCACCATATAGCGTATGCGATCTACCCGGTATCCCTCTTCCTGACAGATTCTCATATAAGAGGTAAAGAGATCGGCGAAACTGAGAAGGCTGGGAACCTCCTCCACCAGAGGAATAAGTTGTACCGTATTAGGGTCCCCCATGAGGCCAAATTCCTTCTCTCCCAGAGCTATGACATCAGCAATCCTTCGACGTACACCTACCATCTCTTGGGGAGTTTTGCTCATAGGATGAATGACCTCAGTTATGGCGGGAGCTTTGGAGATCTCGAAGACATCGTAATTGGCCTCAATGACCGACATAAGAGCCATGAGCTGCTTAAAAACAGTTTCCTCAGTAGCGTTCGATATTCTGGGGGTGATATTGACATCTATGCCGGGATAAATTCCTCTTTCCAGAAGACCCAGGACAATTTGTCCGGTCTGATGGTAGGGAGTCAGCTTGCCCTCGAAGTCAACCATGGCTTCCTCGATGCCCAGGCCAAGAGGCTGAGGAGTCAGAGAAAATACAGCTTCTTCCACTTCCTCCTGGATGGCGATGTAGCGGGAGGTGCAATCAGGGTGTTGGGTCATCATAGAAGATGGGACTTTAGCCATGGGTTGCGAGAACTCCTCCTTTTAGGTAATATCTGATGGATCAAAAGAGCATTCGAAGCCGTTACGGTGTACGGCCTGTCCGTCTCGGGGACTTTAGACTCCGGTACTTCCAAAGCCTCCTTCTCCCCTCTCTGTAGCATCCAGTTCGTCCACCACTTTGATCTCTGCCTGAATAACTTGCTGAATAACTAACTGACAAATCTTATCACCTTTCCGTATTTTGAAACTTCTTTCTTTATCCAGGTTGATCAGGATCACAGATATCTCTCCCCGATACCCAGCATCGATCAAACCGGGCGAATTGAGGACTCCTATACCCTCCTTTATGGCCAACCCCGAACGAGGCTGGACGAAGCCTGCATACTCAGGCGGAAGGGAAATAGCTATCCCCGTAGGAATATGGGCTCTCTCTCCTGGCCTTAGCTCTGTCTCTATGCGACTATAGAGATCCAGTCCAGCATCCCAAAGATGGGCATACTGAGGGGTAGGAAGAGATGGATCAAGTTTTTGGATTCTAATGATCATGAGACATCAAGAACATATCTTATCTTCAATTTACAAGAGTATAATGGAGCGAACCCTTTAATGCAATAACTCGAGCCACGAAACCCTCATTTTTGACTTGAATCAAGCTGGTCAGGAATTTAAGAGTCCCTGATCTCAACAATTTTGGTGTTAACGCTCCAACTCGAGGTTCAAACTCTTACGAGAAACAAGGGAATCTCCCTCTATTTCAAAGACTTGTTCCTGAAGATCGATATAGGCTATATCGTCTCGCTCCAGAAACAGATTCTGCCAACTGGAGGCAATGGCGAAAATAGCCAGAGCCATCACCGCCAGGAAAAAGAGTAAGAGAGAAACCAGATATAGACGACTGTAGGCCATTCCATTCTTGCAGTGCATATTCCCCATTCCCTAAACATACGTTTGCTATGGCGAGCTTTACTGTAACACGAACATATGTTCGTGTCAAGGCATTTTTAAAAAGTAGGTTAATGCCTCAAGTCGGAATTCAAACTCCAGTAAGGAGTGAGGAGACCCTTCTGTGTCTTCGAGACATGCGTCTGAGAAGCGCCATAGCTTGCATCGTTCACTGTGATGGGGGCCGTGATTGTTTGGCGAAATATCCCCCAGTGTCTTACTTCGGTACAAACTTTAGAAATGGTAAGAAAGATTGCCTTGAATGCAGGAGTGAATTATGTCCACATATCGGTAGTATTGCCGGGCATGAGGCAAATAGCACCTTGTGCCCCCATTGTGAAAAAACTATAATTAAGCGAGTTCATTTGACGGTATCCCATAATGTAAGAAGGGGTGTGTGAATCTTGTGGTTATAAAATCGCTGGCATACGGGAATAAGGTGAGAAAGTATTTGGATTACTCTAATGGTTAACTGGGCGCAGGTGCTGTTTAATTCAGGTGTCACGGGAAGTCTCTATCTCATTTCAGCCGTGGGTTTTACTCTCACCTATCGTCTCTCCCATTTTCCAAATTTTGCTCATGCCGAATTTATGACCCTGGGTGCCTATATGGGCTATTTTATAGCGGAGCAACTTGGTTTAGGTTTCCCCTTTGCCTTCGCTGCTGCTTTTCTGGCATCAGGGGTAGTCGGTTCCTTGTGCTACAAAGGGGTCTTCCAACCACTGGCCAAGCGTGGTGCCAGCATAATCCATCTGATGATAGCGGCAATAGGCTTGGGCTTGGTAATCAGGCACTCCGTCGGGGAGGTGTGGGGATGGTCTCCTCTCTCCTTCAAGATTGTGTGGTCCTCCTTCGATGTGGGAGTGGTGAGAGTCAGCGGCCTTTGGTTGTGGCTCATCTTCGCTGCTTTGGCCATGGCAGGAATTATGCATGTTATACTCATAAAGACTAAGACTGGCAAAGCCATCAGGGCAACTTCTAGCAATGCGGAGCTTGCCTTAGCCTCTGGCATCAATATTGATAGGGTAACCCTGGTGACTTGGTTTATTGGAGCTGCCCTGGCTGGTATTGCCGGGCTATTCAGAGCCGCCGTAACCAAGCTTTCACCAATGCTGGGCTGGGACATTTTCTTACCCACCGCTGCCGTTACCATACTGGGGGGAATAGGCAGCTTTTACGGGGCTATAGCTGCTGCCTTGATCATTGGGTTGGCTGAGAACATAGGAGTAGCAGCTCTAGTAAACCTGGGAATTTCGACAGAATATCGCATGGCAGTGGCCTTTCTGATTTTAATTGTGACTTTAATTCTGAGACCGCAGGGACTAGCCAGAATGTTTAGAGGAACTTAAATTGGATCCCCTTATCTATATTCTAGACATTATAGTTTTTATCGGCATCTCAGCCATAGTTGCCTTAAGCCTGAACTTAGAATATGGCTTTGCCGGTCTGGGGAATTTCGGCAAAGCAGCCTTCTTTCTCATCGGTGCTTATACTTATGCCCTTTTAATTGGAACTGGGCTTCCTTTTCCCCTGGGCTTTATCATCGCTATCTTAGTCTCGGGGATTGCTGGCTTTTTGATTTCCCTGCCTGCCTTAAGGTTAGGGGAAGACTACCTGGCTATAGTGACTTTGACCTTCGGAGAGATTCTAAGGTTGGTGGTTAGGGCGGAGCATTGGATTGCTGGTGGGGTCTGGGGGATTACTATTCCTCGGACTTTTTCTTGGGCAGGTGCCTCTTCTCGAATGATGATTGTGGCAAATATAGGCCTGGTTTATTTCTGCCTGCTTCTCTGTTTCATTTTTGTCCAACTGGTGACCAACTCCCCTTATGGTAGGGTGATCCGGGCCATAAGGGAAGATGAGGTAGCTGCAGAGACCTTAGGCAAGGATAGGTTTAAATATAAGGCTCAGGTATTTATGCTTGGCTCAAGCTTAGCCGGACTTGGTGGTGCTCTTTTTGCCCAATATGTTCAGTTTATCGACCCTTATATGTTTATGCCCATGGTCACCTTCACGGTGTGGATAATGGTTATTCTAGGAGGACCGGCTAATAACTGGGGAGCATTGCTGGGGGCTGTCCTTGTAGAACTTTTTGGCAGAGGGACCAGGATAGCCAAGGATTACCTTCTTTTACCTGTTGACCCAAATAATCTACAATATATGCTATTGGGTCTTTTAATCCTGTTCATTTTGTTTTACCGGCCTCAAGGCGTATTAAAGGAGAATCAAATCAAGACTACAGCTGTGGGGGTAGCTTCACAATGGGAGAAGCGCTCTTAAGGATAAAAGAAGTGGAAAAAAACTTTGGTGGTCTCCGGGCAGTAGATGGAGTAAGCCTTGATGTGGGTATGGACAGCATTGTGGGGCTGGTGGGACCTAACGGCAGCGGCAAGACCACCTTGTTTAATATCGTCTTCGGACTTTATAAGCCTGATTGTGGCAGCGTCTACTTCAATGGTCAACGTATTGACCGCCTGGCTCCCCACGAGGTTTACGCCAGGGGACTGGCTAATGCCTTTCAATTGCCTCGCCTCTTTTATCGCTTAACTGTGCTGGACAACATGCTCCTGGCAGCTCGGGGGCATAAAGGAGATAGCTTTTTATCAAGCGTTTTCTTGAGGAAGGGATGGCAGGAACAAGAGGGGCAACTAGCCGAGAAGGCTTTGGAATCGCTCGAGCTCCTGGAATTAGATCATTTGGCTCTTTCCCCGGCTGGGGAGTTGTCTGGTGGACAGAGAAAGCTTCTGGAGATAGGCAGAGCGCTTATGGCCGACCCGGTTTTGTTGCTTCTGGATGAGCCAGCGGCGGGGATAAACCCCAACCTGGGGAGAAAGATCTTTTGTAAAATGGAGGATTTCCGCCGGAGGGGGTTGAGTTTTCTCGTGATTGAACATAGGCTAGAAATGTTGTTTGAGTTCGCCCACTGGATTTATGTTATGGACAAAGGGAAAATAGTGGTTGAAGGCAAACCAGAAGCAGTAGCGAATAACTCTATTTTCTATGAGATATATCTGGGGGAAGGATAGATGGCGCCTATTCTTGTAGCCGAAAACGTGGATGCTGGCTACGGTGACGTCGTCATTGTTCACAATGTTTCCCTTGAAGTAGGTGAAGGTGAGACGGTGGCTATCGTTGGTCCCAATGGAAGTGGCAAATCAACCTTGATCAAAAGCCTTCTTGGCTTTGCCAGGCTTTTTCATGGTCGGGTCTTTTATGAGGGGAAAAATATCACCGGTATAACTCCTGACCGGGCGGTGAACCTGGGGATAGGCTATGTCCCCCAGATCAACAATGTTTTTACCAATTTGACGGTAGCCGAGAACCTGGAGATGGGAGCCTACATCAGAAAGGATAAAGTCTCAATCAAAGCTGATATGGCCGAGATTTACCGGATGTTTCCTGAGCTAGAGGCAAGGAAAAGGACGTGGGCAGGAAACCTAAGCGGTGGGGAGAGACAAATGCTGGCTATAGCCAGAGCGATGATGGCTAACCCAAAGGTTTTATTGCTCGATGAACCTCTGGCCTCCCTATCGCCTAAGGCTGCCTCCGTCATCCTTTCCAAAATGGAGAAGATAAGAGAAAGCGGTACGGCCATAGTGATAATCGAGCAAAATGTTAAGAAGGCTCTGGATTCCTCTCAACGAGGTTATATTCTTGTTGCAGGTACTTGCATCATGAAGGGTGATTCCGCCTTTATCCTTTCTGATGACACTGCGAGGCGCCGTTATGTGGGGCTAAAAGCCTGAGGAGCGTTGACAACTGCATAAAATGCACTGTAGTATAACCTGGTACAAATGTCTTACAATCTGAGGTCAGAAGGAGGTGGCAAAGCACAATGAACTAATCTCAGAGTTTTTAAGGCTAGAGAAGACGCGTTATTTGTTGAAGGCTGATCTTTTTCTAATGAGTTGCGCAACAGTCGCAGAAAGGAGAGAATCATGGTCAGAAAAGCGATTCTGGTGATTGCCGCTGTAGTGCTTCTTCTACCTCTTGTATCATGTGCCCCTGCGGCACCCAAGGAAATTAAGATTGGGGCTATTATGTCTAAGACGGGAGCCCTGGCTGCCATGGGCGAATTAATAGGTGACGGTGCTGAACTGGCGGTCAAGGAAATCAACGCTGCCGGGGGGGCCCTGGGAAAGCCGGTGAAATTGTTACTAGAAGATGATGCTACCGACCCGGCCAAATCTCTTGAAGCCTTCAAGAAACTGGTGGAGGTGGATGGAGTTGAGGTGGTAGTTGGTCCAATGATCAGCGGAGCAGTGATGTCCATAGG
>CAYYBB010000004.1:0-6281 GCA_964469465.1 uncultured Actinomycetota bacterium | reverse complement strand
ATGGAGTTGAGGTGGTAGTTGGTCCAATGATCAGCGGAGCAGTGATGTCCATAGGTCCATATGCAAAAGAGAGAGGAGTTTTATTCGTTTCACCTTCGGCTACCTCACCTCTTATTTCAGAAGAGCCGTGGACTGACTTCGCCTTTCGTACCACCCCCAGTGACACCCTTCAAGGTAAAGCTTTAGCCCAAGTCATCACGGAAAGAGGATTTAAGAAGGTCGCTATCCTGGTAATGGACAACCCTTACGGTGTAGGGATTGAGGTGGTAGCTGAGGAAGAGCTTAAGGACAAGGTAGAGGTTGTGGCTTCCATAAGGTATGACCCGGCCAAACTGGATTATCTCACCGAGTTGGGAATTATTAAGGATAAGAAGCCTGATGCTGTTCTTCACGTCGGCTATCACGACGATGCAGCAGTGGTATATCGACAGGCTTTAGAGCTGGGTCTGGACGCTATCCAGTGGGTAGCCGCCGAGGGCGTTTACGGGTTTGACTTCAAGATATCAGAGGATGCTTCTGAGTTTATGAGAAAAGCAGTCATCGGCACCGGCCTCACCGCGGTAGGTCCGGCTCAGGAGGAATTCCGTGCTGCTTACAAGAAGGAATTTGGAGTTGACCCTGGGGTTTATTGCGATACCGCTTATGATGCCGTTAAGCTACTTGCCCTGGCCATAGAAAAAGCTGGGGTCTACGATGGAGCTAAAATCAGGGATGCTCTGAGGGAGATAGGCAAGGAGTATGCCGGCGCCAGCGGCACCATAACCTTCGATGACAGGGGCGACCGGGTTTCCGGCACTTATGAAGTCTGGAAAGTGGACCTGGTTGAAGGCGAGTATAGCTTTGAGAGAATAGGTCTCATTTCCCTATAACCCAGCTATATTGGTGACCGAAGTCCTGAGGGGGAAAGACGGGACAGAAGAACTTGTCTTTCCCCTTTCTAATTTATTAAAGTCCTAATTTATCAAAACCATGCTCAGTCTGCTTACTGCGAGCATCACCCTGTCCGTTTCTACCACCTACCTTCTTCTGTCCACTCTCCCTTCAAAAACAAATCGAAGATTTTCTTTTCTTCACCCATCTCTAATCAGGCAGGTATGTTCAAGGAGATTTCGGCGAATCTCCTTGATATCGAACCTATGTTTGCTATTTTGATGCCGGTGTGTTATTATGTACCTAACTGAACAGCAAGAAAGGAGGAATCGTGGAAGGGAAGAAGCTAACCCGGAGGCAAAGAGAGGTTTTAGAATTCATCGAACAGTCAGTGGCCCAAAGGGGCTACCCACCCTCAGTGAGAGAAATAGGCCAGCACGTAGGTCTCAGCTCCAGCGCTACGGTGCACAGCCATCTTAATTCTTTGGAACAAAGGGGCTACATACGAAGAGACCCAACCAAGCCCAGAGCTATAGAGATTCTTCTACCCATAGGTGAGAGAAAAAGTGCACGGAGAGACAATAGGGTAAAGTTCTCCCCTATTGTGGGAAGAGTTGCGGCTGGCCCCCTCACCTACGCCGAGCAAGATATCCAGGAGTATCTTCCTCTTCCGGCGGACTTGGTGAAAGATCAGGAGACTTTCGTCCTACGGGTCAAAGGCGACAGTATGATTAACGTGGGCATTTTGGATGGCGACTTCCTGGTGGTAAGAAGACAGAATTTTGCCCGAGATGGAGATATTGTAGTGGCTCTGGTGGATGATGAAGCCACAGTAAAAAGATTCTATCGGGAAAAAGATCACATCCGGCTTCAGCCTGAAAATGACAATATGGAACCTCTCTTTCTCCGTGATGTAAGTATCTTGGGAGTAGCTATCGCCCTTCACCGGAGGCTTTAGACCTTTCCTGGCGGGAAGTCTGCTTCTGTGAGGAGAGGGATGAAAGGCGGAAAATCCCTTGACTTTATTTGCTCCGCCGGGAAAACCCCGGAATTGATTCCGGGGATGATAGGCGCTATAATTGAGCTAGCACTTTGACAACGGAATATAGGAGGTTGCTGGCGGAAGCCCTCGCCAGCGTAAAATATTCCAGGCAAAACGTCAGCCAAGCATGCCTAACGGCAACCGGCACAAAGCGTCAGGGGCCCGGACGGGGCCTTCGGGGACTGCGCCACAGTGGTGGACAGAATGAACCGAGAAGCCCGGCCATCGATGGCGGGGAGTCGTCACGTAAAGCCAAACTTCATGCAGACACAGTACCGCAGGGACTGCGGGAATTCAAGCCTGTGGAGACACCGCAGGTTGTCTTTGAAGCAGGAAGCCCCGTTCCTAGGGACGGGGTAGTTCACCTACATACCCTTTATCATGTAAGGCAGCCAAAACGTCTCCCTCCCCAAAAGGTATCCTTAGTCGCAGGGAGACCCGTTCCTCTTCCAGCACTTTTTCGATCCTGGTGATCAGGTTATCAAGACCGGTTCCCTGTTGGGCTGAAATAAACACAGCTTCCCGGTACCTTTCCTTTAGCCGGGCCAAGGCCAGTCTATCCAAGAGGTCAATCTTATTGAATACCAGAATAGTCCTTTTGTTGATGGCCCCTATCTCTGTCAATACTTCTTCTACCGCTCTGAGTTGATTTCCCAGATCTGTGTTAGTGGGATCTACTATATGGAGAAGAAGATCTGATTCCTTGATTTCTTCCAGGGTTGATTTGAAAGAGGCGATAAGTTGATGGGGAAGTTTGTTAATAAATCCTACCGTATCTGAGAAAAGAACTGTTCCCTTTTGGCCTCTATCAAGCCTTTTGACAGAAGAATCTAAGGTGGAGAAGAGCTTATCTTCCACCCTGGCCCGGGCGCCGGTCAGCCTGTTCAGAAGCGTGGATTTACCGGCATTGGTATAGCCCACGATAGAAACCACAGGAACTCTGCTCTTCTTTCTTTTCTTCCGTTGGGTGGACCGGTTTACTCCCAGATGTTCAAGTCGATCAGAGAGAGTCTTGATTCTCTTTCGGATACGTCTTCTGTCTACCTCTAGCTTGGTCTCCCCGGGCCCCCTGGTGCCGATACCTCCACCTAAGCGGGACATCTCTATGCCTCTGCCTTTAAGTCTGGGCAAGAGATAGGTTAGCTGGGCCAGCTCTACCTGTAGTTTACCTTCATGGCTGTGAGCGTGCTGAGCAAATATGTCCAGAATTAAAGCTGTCCGATCCAGAACTTTGATCCCCAGCTCTTTTTGCAGGTTATATTGTTGAGTGGAGGTAAGTTCTTCATCGAAAATAACCAGATCAGTTCCCATAGAGGTCATGGTAGTCTTGATCTCCTCTACCTTTCCTTTACCGATGAAGAACTTGGGGTCAGGAGAAGATTTAGGCTGAATAATTGTATCCACTACTATAGCACCGGCGGTGGAGGAGAGCCGGGCTAGCTCTTCTATCGATTCTTCTACCTCTGCCTGAGTCTGGGAGGGGGTTTTGATGCTTACCAGAATGGCCCTCTCCAGAGCATCTGGAGAGACCTCATTTAATTTGGAGGAGGATGGCTCACTCATAAATACATTGTACTCTATTCCCCCGGAGAAAGACACAGCCTCATTCTCTCCATAGCTTCCTTCAGTCTCTCATCGGAAATGGTCAGAGAAATTCTGATAAAGCCCTCTCCAAAGCTTCCAAAGGCACTCCCCGGGGTGACGAATACATTGGCTTCTCTCACCAGCTTCTGAGAGAATGACTCTGAGGTGAACCCAGGGGGAACTCTGGCCCAGACAAACATGGTGCCCTGAGGTTTTTGTGCTTTGAGGCCGATCTGTTCCAGGGTTTCCATAACCAGATCCCTCCGATTCTGATAAACCAGACAGGTTTCCTCAGTAGGCTCTCTGGGGCCCTCCAGGGCCTTTATGGCTGCATGTTGGATAGCATTAAAGATACCCGAATCAATATTGGTCTTTAGGGTAGCCAGGGAGTCAATAAGCTCGCTATTTCCCACGGCAAACCCGATGCGCCAGCCGGTCATATTAAAAGTCTTGGAGAGGGAATGGAACTCTATTCCCACATGCTTCCCCTCTCTAAACTGAAGCAGGCTGGGAGCCTTATATCCATCAAAGGTAATCTCCGAGTAGGCACAGTCATGGCACAGAACCAGATCATGGTCTTTAGCAAATTGGATAGCCCTCTCAAAAAATGCGCCATCTGCTACAGCAGAAGTAGGGTTGTTAGGATAATTGAAGTAGAGGAGCCTTGCCTTTCTGGCTATGTGGGGATCCACGCTATCGAAATCCACAAGGAAGTCGTTTTCTTCCAGCAGAGGTAGATCATAGGGCCTGCCACCGGCCAGTATGACGCCGGTCTTATAGACAGTGTAGGCAGGGTTGGGCACTAAAGCATAATCTCCTTCATTGATAAGTGCCCAGCTAATATGGGCAAGACCCTCCTTGGATCCAATAGTAGGAAGTATTTCTCGGTCGGGATGGAGTGTCACGCCAAATCTCTTCTCAAACCATAGGGATATAGTCTCTCTCAAACTCTTAAGCCCATAGTAAGGAGGATACCGGTGATTGGCAGGATCGTGAGCCGCCTGACAGAGAGCTTCTACAATATGCTCTGGTGTCGGCCGGTCCGGGTCACCTATTCCCAGGTTAATGATATCCACTCCTTTTTGTTGCTTTTCTTCCAGAAGTTGATCTATCCGGGCAAACATGTAGGGAGGGAGATTTTCTATCCTCTTGGCTGGACGCATGCTGGTAACTTGCTCCTTTCTGTAGTCGCTGTGGCTGACGGCCATCTTTAATCCTCCTCGTACTGCTGAAGGAGCCACTCCTCCAGTACCATGCCTTGATAGATCTCCACCACCGGTCCAGTCAGGTACACATAGCCATCCTCTTGCCAGTCCACTTCCAGATCTCCTCCTGGAAGGTGAACCACCACCTTCCGATGAGCAAAGTTGCTTCTTGCTGAAGCTACTGCTGCCGCACATGCTCCTGTGCCGCAAGCAAGAGTTTCTCCTACTCCTCTCTCCCACACTCTTGCTTCTAGCTCGTCCCTCTTGAGAACGGAAACGAACTCCACATTGGTTCTCTGGGGGAAGAAGCGCGAGTTTTCGAGAAGAGGGCCCAGTTTTTCCACTGGAGCTGAGGCAATCTCGTCCACAAAGAGGACACAGTGGGGATTTCCCATAGATAGGGCCGTGATTTTCAGGGTCAGGTTGTCGATGGGAATTCCTTCCTGTATGGCCTCTCCCCTCTCCCCGGCCATGGGAATCCTGGATTTCTCGAAGACGGGCATGCCCATGTTGACGGTTATTCGGTCCGCCCGTCCCTCTCTAAGGGCCAGCTTTAAAGATTTTATCCCCGCTCCGGTCTGCACAGTAAGAGCTAGCCGGTCGATAAGGCCGCGATCATAGACGTATTTGCCCAGACATCGTATCCCATTACCACACATCTCTGCTTCTGAACCGTCAGCATTATAAATACGCATCCTAAAGTCAGCCACCTGAGAGGGGAGCAGGAGGAGGACACCATCTGCTCCCACGCCAAACCTTCGCCGGCATAGGTGATGGATCAGATGCGGGGGAAGATCTACTTCCTCTTTAAGGCCATCTATGAGAATAAAGTCATTGCCCTGGCCGTGCAACTTAACAAAGTTCAAAGGGTACACCTCTTTCCTTCAAAATGCAGATCATCTGGTTAACCACTTCCTCTTCGTTCTCACCAGAGGAAACATCAAACCATAAGATTCTTGGATCTCTGCGAAACCAGGTTAGTTGTTTTTTGGCCAACCTGCGGCTGTTTCTCTTGATCAAGCTTACCATCTCTTCAAAATCGATCTTTCCTTGGAGATAAAGAACAACCTCCTTATATCCTATAGACTGAGCCAGGACGGGAGAGTTGTAATATCCTTTCTCCATCAACCCCTTGACCTCTTCGACCAGCCCTTTCTCTAGCATAGCATCCACCCGTTTTTCTATCCTGGAGTAAAGGACATCTTTGGGAACTGTCAGACCAAACATGGTCAGATCATAGACGGAGCGGCGTTTGTCCCATTCTCCACCAAAGGAGGAAAAGGGCTTTCCGGTGACACGATAAACCTCCAAAGCTCTGACAATCCTTCTGGTGTCACCAGGACTGATTTTCGCCGCATACCAGGGATCAATTCTTTGTAGCTCTTCCCAAAGAACTTCTCTTCCCTTCTCGGCCAGCTTTTGCGTCAATTTCTCTCTTTCTTCCAGACTTATGGCATTCTCGGCGAAACGGAGATCATCAATGACACTTCGGATGTAAAGGCCCGATCCTCCCACCAGAATGGGTAGATGTTTTCTTTCGATTATACCCTGTATTTCCTGCCTGGCAAGTCTCTGATATT
>CAYYBB010000003.1:0-30483 GCA_964469465.1 uncultured Actinomycetota bacterium | reverse complement strand
GGGAGCAAAGAAAACGGGGACTCTTATGCAGTGCAGGAAAACAAAGCTCTCATCCATTTCCTCTATTAACTGCACAAACAACAGAAAGGAGGCATAAAATGCATATTCCAGATGGCTTTCTAGACACTAAAACTATTATTACTACGGCCGCAATTTCCGCAGGTGCCTTAGGCTACGGGATTAAAAAGGTCAATCAGAAGCTGGGAGAGAGACAGGTTCCCTTACTTGGCATAACTGCCGCTTTTATCTTTGCTGCCCAAATGCTTAATTTCCCCGTTGCCGGAGGTACCAGTGGCCATTTCCTGGGAGCAGTCCTGGCCGCAGTTCTACTTGGCCCCTGGGCCGCCTGCCTGATCATGGCCGTGGTTCTGATTGTCCAAAGCATAGGCTTTGCTGACGGGGGTCTCACGGCGTTGGGAGCCAACATCTTCAACATGGGAGTAATTGGGAGCATCGTATCTTACTATATCTTTGTGGGCATCAAAAGATATCTGCCCAGAACTCGCTTGGGCTTTCTTTCATCCGTTGCTATAGCTTCCTGGCTTTCCATAGTCCTGGCTTCTGCAGCCTGTGCCCTTGAACTTGCTATATCCGGTACCTCCCCCCTAAATGTAGCTCTTCCGGCCATGGTCGGCGTCCACATGCTTATTGGTAGTGGGGAAGCAATTATAACTACTGCTGTGATGAGCATCGTCCTGGGAACCAGACCGGATCTAGTGAGTACTTATCATGTTCCACTAACCGCTGCTCAACAATAATCTGCAGGAGGGATCAAATGGGTTTGGACAGAAACACAAAAATCTTCATACTTGGCGCGCTGTTGCTCTCGCTATTCCTGGCTATATTTATCTCGCCTTTCGCTTCCCCTTCTCCTGACGGCCTGGAGAGAGTAGCCGAGGATCAAGGCTTTCTGGAAAAGGGCGAAGAATGGTCAGCCTGGAAGCTAGCCCCCATCCCGGACTACGCCATGCCGGGTCTGGGAGAAGGTGCTCTGGCAACAGGTGCTGCCGGTCTTGTGGGCACTCTGGCTGTGTTCGCCATCGGATACGCTATAGCACTTCTTATTAAACCTAAATCTAAAACTTAGATTAAGACTTAAAAGCAACTGCAGTAGAGTATGGGTCAACAAAGGGGCTCTTTTGAGAATTCACGTTATCACAGGAGCGTGGAAAGCCACATTTTGAGTTTCTTTGCGCACGCCCAAAGCCGGATCAAAAAAATTTTTGACGAAGTTCTGCCTTTGGCGGTTCACAGGCGGCCAAAGGATTATTATGAATGTCCCTAAAAATCTGAGTTTCCAAAGACCTGGTTAAGAAACGAGAGAATTAATTGTGAAGCATTCCTATTTAGATAATTATGCTGAGCTGGATAGCCCTGTGCATCGCCTGGATGCCAGAGCGAAGATTATCTCCTTCTTTACTCTTATCGTTATTTGTGTAACTACACTGGCCCGGGCCTACTTTGCCTTTGCCGGATACTTGCTGATATTGCTGATAGTTTTACTTATCTCTCACCTCCCCTTGAAACATGTTATGAAAAGATCTTCTGTCATCATTCCCTTTGTGCTAATGGTGGCTATATTTATACCCTTTTTAAACCCTGATG
This sequence comes from uncultured Actinomycetota bacterium, assembly GCA_964469465.1. GTDB lineage: Bacteria > Actinomycetota > Humimicrobiia > Hakubellales > Hakubellaceae > Hakubella. The sequence goes on along the minus strand of CAYYBB010000003.1, from coordinate 28,878 downwards.
CCGTGGGCGGTGGGTATAATTTAGGTAGCATAGCCATATCTCGAAATGGACTTCTAGCGCTCTGGAATGTAGTTATAAAGTCATACATTGGGGTACTTTGTATGATTCTTCTCTCTTCTACCACACCTTTTGACAAACTCATGGAAGGATTCAGACAACTAAAAGTGCCTGGTATCCTTATCAATATTGCTGCTTTTATGTATCGATACTTGTTTGTAGTAGCAGATGAAGCCATGAGGATGAAGCGGGCCAGGGATTCCAGAAATTTTGGGGGAAGATGGATCTGGCACTCTAAAGTAATCGGACACATGATAGGCACGCTGTTCATACGTAGCTACGAGCGAGGGGAGAGAGTGTATTTGGCCATGCTTGCCAGAGGTTATGACGGAGAGATCAGAACTCTTAACAGACAAAGGGTATCTATTTCGGATGTCCTGTTTGCGGGAGCAATCCTCATCTCGGCTATTTTGATCAGAGTTTTAATTTAGCGGGAACTCCCCGCCTGTAAGGGCGTGGGTATCTATTGCAAGTAGAGGGGTAAGGCTTTGAGACCAGAGAGGCCTCTTAGCAATTTGGATCTAGGGGAATGGATATGAAAAACTGCCAGGCCATCGAGATAAGAAATCTACACTACACCTACCCTGATGGGACTCAGGCTTTAAAGGATGTTAATCTGGTAGTTGAAAATGGCGAGTCAGTTGCAGTTATTGGGCCCAATGGTGCCGGCAAGTCCACTTTGTTGCTTCATCTAAACGGTATTCTTAAGGGAGAGGGTGAAGTGAAAATCCTTGGTCTTTCCGTTTCCAACTCTAATATCAAGGAAGTTCGCCGTCGGGTGGGGATAGTTTTTCAGGACCCCGATGATCAACTATTTTGTCCTTCTGTTTTTGATGATGTCGCTTTTGGGCCCGTAAATATGGAGTTGCCTGATGATGAAGTTATCTTAAGAACCAAAATGGCCCTTAGAGCAGTAGGATTGTCAGGTTTTGAGGAGAGATCGGCCTACCACTTGAGCTTTGGTCAGAAAAAGCGAGCCGCCATAGCCACAGTTCTTTCTATGCAGCCGGATATCCTGGCCATAGATGAGCCCAGCAGCAATTTGGACCCCAGATCCAGACGAGAATTGATTAATGTGTTAAGATTACTGCCTGTTACCAAAGTTATAGTCACTCATGATTTGCTTTTCGTCGCCGAGATATGTAAGCGAGTTGTTATCCTGGATGAGGGAAAAGTAGCAGCAGAGGGAGAACTCGGAGAGATCTTTTCCGATGAGGCACTTCTGGAAAGGCACGGGCTGGAGATGCCCTACGGCTATTCAGCACCAAGTCTCCTGCCCACCCTATAGCACATCTTTCACTTAACATAGGAGCTTCCAGGACAAGCAGCGAGAAAAAACAAAAGAGTTCAAGAGACTGAAAGAATGTAAGCCGCTCCCGTCCTTTTAACTCATAAATAGTTAGGGGATCGAGCTGGATACGTTTAAGATCGGCCCTTGGTTCATTTGCTAATCTTAGGGTCGGAGGCGCCGCTAACACTTTGCAAGAGCAAGAAGAAATATTCAACATCTGTGACCTATAAGTTTTGTGACTTCTTATTTCTCTCCATAGACCGTTCGGTAAACCCTGTAACTCTTCACCACCTTCTTCACGTATTCCCTGGTCTCCTTATAGGGGATACTCTCCACAAACTCATCTTCCTCCAGCCCACTAAATCTATCCTGCCACCTGGCGGCTGCCCCGGGACCGCCATTGTATCCAGCCAGAGCCAGAACAGCATTTCCATCAAATTTATCCAGGAGATCCTTCAGATACCAGGAACCCAATCTAATGCTCTTCTCTGGATCCAGCAGGCTCTCCAGACTATAGGGCTCGTCTATATTGGCGGCGATGCTCTCCCCGGTGGAGGGCATGATCTGCATCAGCCCTCTGGCTCCGGCGACAGACACGGCTCTAGCATTAAAGTGGCTCTCCTCCCGGATAAGCGCAAATAAAAGATAGGGATCGATGGCATATTGGCCAGCGTAACTTTCCACCAGGGACCGGTAACCCAGAGGGTAAGCCATCTCCCAGGCGAAGACGAAGTCGGCCTCATATCGGACCAGGAATTCCTTAAAGCTCTTCTCAGCAATTCTTATCAAATGGGGATAATCCCCGATCTGGAGGTATAGGTCACTCAGTTCCAGCAGAAAAATTTTGTTAGTAGGTTCGAGTTTTTGGGATAACTCCAGCTCATTAGCGGCCACGGAACGAAAACCTAGCTCCACCAGCTCCCTGGCTTTCTCCAGATGGGAGACGGCCTGGGGAGAAGGAGGACTGCCTTCGGGGAATGCGAGGGCACTGGCTTTCTGGAAATACTGCCTTCCCGGCCGAAACCTAATGCCAACTTCTGAGAACACACGGATATTATCTTCCCATGTCTCCTCTATCCCGCTACTCCCCGCTCCACCTGGAGTTCCACTTTCGCTGGAATCTTCCTGTTCATCTGCCTCACTTGGTCCGCCGCTCGCGATATTCCCTCCTCCGGTAATCCTCGCCACTCTCTCCGCTGCCCGAAGTCCATAGTAGGTCAGGGGTCCCCTGTTCAAAAGCTGACTGTAGATAGACAGAGCCCTCTCCTGGTCCCCCAGATTTTCTCTGGCTCTGGCTGCCCAGTAAAGGGCCCGCTCAACCAGAGAAGAGCCGGGAAAGCTGCTGGTCAACTGCTCAAACAATTGAAGGGCCTTTTTCATATCGCCGGAGCGATAGGAAATCCAACTGGCTTTCCACAGGCCGTCCACGGCCAGAGGATTAGTGGCATAATTCTGGACTATGGTCAAATAAATCTGCCAGGCCTGCTCCAGTTTGTCATCACCTTCCAAAAGTACAGCCGCCTCGTAAAGAGATTGGGGTGCGAAGGGGCTACTGGGGTACTTGCTGGCCAGGGAGAGAAGGACCTCGATACCTTTATCTCTGTCTCCTACTTTCGGGTAAGTCCTACCCTGCCACAAAAGGGCCTCTTGGGCCTGCAGAGAGTCTGGCCAGCTCTGCATTAGTTGGCCCAGAAGGTCTATAGCTGTATCGAAATGCCCTAGTTGATGGTTAAGCACCCCCATCTTAAGAAGAATCTTCCTGGTCAGATCAGCCCTGGATGGATCCTCGGAGATCTCCTGGTAAATCTCCTCCAGTTGGGACAGGGCGCGGTCCAACTGATAGGCTTGAGCAAAGATGAGAGCTCGCTCATACAACTGCTCCAAGGAAGGCTGAGGAGGGGATATGCCCTGCTCGGACAACAAAGTATCCAACCGCTCCTGGGCCTCGCCAGCCTCCGAACTTAGAGGATATCTCAGCCAAAGATTCTGATATTGGGCTGCCGCTTCATCCCATTTTTGCTGCGCTTCAAGACAGTCTCCCAACTGGAGGAGTGCTCTGGTCAAATAGGGAGACTGGGGATGCGTCTTAACGAAGCTCCCATAGCTCTCTTCAGCCTTGGCAAAATCCCCTAGCTCAAGATAAGAATCGGCGATTCCCAGTTGAGCGTCAGGATACCAATAACTGTCAGGGTAGTTTTCCGTCAAAGTCTGAAAGGCAGAAAGGGCCTCCTGGTATTTATTGGCCCTGAAGTATGTCCTGGCCAGATAGAACTGGGCATAGTCTTGAAGAGGGTGATCCCCCTTGGCACTCTGCTGAAAGTAGTGGGCCGCCCTTTCCAGTTGACCAAAGGAAAGAAGGAAATAGCCCAGAAGATACTGCTGTCCCGGGGTCAAGGAGAGATCTGAGTTGGTAGACTTGGCAGCAGAAGCAGTATCATCCTCCTCCACCTCAGGGTCTTCACTTTCCTGGGAGAAGGGGACTTCGGGTTCCGAAGTGGCAATCTCTGAGTTCTCCGCTGGAAGAGGGTTGCTAGTATCAGAGGAACTCGGACGGCGGATTAACATTACTCCCAGAAAAATGGCCAAGCCGAGGACCAAGAGGAAAGCAAGCACTCTAATCCTTCTGGCTCTCCTCAGTACCTCCCGTCTCTTCTTTCTGCGATATATGGTATCCTCTGGAATGTCCTTCATTGTAACCTCTAACGGTGCTACCAGATACTTTCCTTGAACTAACCACCCCTGTCAATACCCTAATAAAATACAGATCTGGAGAGGCTTTTTCTCTTGCTCTCATTATTTTTCCCCTCACTCATCTTTTGCCAAAAGCAAAATATCTAGTTGCGCTACTAGGCCTTCTCCCTTGTCATAGAGGATGAGAAACGGAGATGTTATAATTTGCATAGGGGCGTAAATGTGTGAGAGTAACATTCCTAATTTCTCATTATGGTCTCATCACCCACGAACTGAAAATATTTGGTGTATTTTCTACGTAAGTGACTCTCGAACCCCTGGAGGCTGCTGCATGACTCGTAGGTTATTTTCTACGTAGAAAGAAGAGAACTTTCGCAAAAGATGCCAATATGCTCCGACGGTCACGGCTATAGGAACAAATGGCATCTGCCCAGGTGGAGGAGGACGTGGGATGGAATCTTATGGTAAGTGTTCCAACTGCCAATTCGTGTTCCGGTACATGGACGATGAAAGCAGGATCAAGTACTGTCCCAAATGCGGCTCCTTAATGCTCTACGAATGCCCTCGCTGCCAGGCCAGGTTCACCTCCTGGATCAAAGTGGGAGATTTCTGTACCAATTGCGGAGTAAATATCTTCAATCGCGTCTTAGAAGACAGTCACTTCCCGCCGGAGGGGGACACAGAGAATGCTGTACCTTCGCTTTAGACCAGACTAAGCCTTGATGGCATCCTGCACAATTTACAGGATAATTCAGACCCGAGGTGAGAAGATCTGTAGATCACTAAGGTTCATTGCATCTTTGCCCTTTTGCCTCGGTTTTCTTCTTGGAACTTCGCTGAGTTGCTCCAAGGGCTCTCTCCAGTTTTTCCCTCTTCTCCTCTTCCCTGCCGGTTCTTACTCTCTGCCCTAGCTTCCTCTCCGTGCCGGCAATAAGTCGCTGGATATTCTGCTGGTGACGCCAGATTACAATGACCGAGGCGGCTAGAGCGAACCATAAGTAGAGACTCGGCATTTTCAAGAAAAAAACAACTATAGGAAAAACTAAGGCCGAGATTATGGCTGAGAGAGAGGTATATCGGAAAACAGCACAGATACTGGCATAGACCATGAACAGTACCAAAAACGCCCAGGGCATCATGACTAAGATCACGCCTGTCGCTGTGGATACTCCTTTTCCTCCTTTAAACTTCAAAAAGACGGGCCAGCTATGGCCCACGATAGCTGCCAGTCCCACCAGAATGGTGATCAAATCACCTGCCCCCAGGTAGCGGGCCAGAAAAACGCTGGCTCCACCCTTCATAAAATCTCCCACAAAAGTTAGAATGCCGGGAAGGATTCCCGCAGTACGCAGGACATTTGCCGCTCCTATGTTCTTGCTTCCATACTTTCGGACATCGACACCCCAGCCGAACTTGCCAATAACTAGACCGAAGGGGATTGATCCCATGATGTAGCCCACAAAAACTAAAAGGATGCCTAACAGCAAGAGGACCACCACCTTCTCAGATCGTCTTTTACTTTGGTCATCTCAGTAATGTTATCATTATACACCGTTTATCAGTTAGTTCCATTGGTATTTTGCTTCTGGATTTCTAATGGGCTTCCGGCCCCGCTTGAATTGAAAAGATTGGCGCCCCTACAAAAAGGTTGAATCTAGTATTTGGCTCCATCCTGCGAATTTGAATCGGATGGCAAATTGACCCAAAATTTAGTTTTTGACGTTCGACTAAAATTGAATTTGAAATATTCTCAGGTCGGTCAACGGTGGTCTAGAGACCAGCCAGATGAGCCAACCTTTTCAAAGCATCCAGCTTCTCTCGGTTCCCGATTCTGGCTGCAGAGATAGCTTTCCTCATAATCTCTATGGAGAGGAAGATTAGCTATTCCGGTTCTCATGTTTCTAGTTTAGCACTAATTCCTCAGACAGTCATTTAACCCCTATGCTCGCACAAAGTTCATAGCTGGCTCCTGGATAATGAGGCCTTTGATCTCCAACTGGAGGAGGATTCCCAGGGCTCTGTTTACCTCTATATTAGCCATCCGGGAAAGGTCATCAATGTGTTTGGGTTCCTGGTCCACCTGAAGATAGAGAAGCCTCTCCTCCTTGGAAAGGTTATATGGATGTCGATGCGATCCAGGATGGGTCCAGAGACTTTATGTCGATATTGGCGGTAAAGATTCTCCGGGCACTGGCACGGAATGGAGCGATCCCCCGAAACCCACAGGAACATACTTCCGTTGCCTTTCTGTAAGGTGTCCCTCAAGGCGCAAAAACCAGCCTCGCCTTTCTATCCTCAAAGGCTAAAGAGCTTGGGGGATCATCTAAGAAAGAGGCTCTTCTCCTAAGATTCTGGCCATAGACGAGGTAGCTTACGAAGCGAGGCACAAATACCTGACTGTGGTTCTGGATCTGGAGGAAACTAGAGTTGTCTGGGTAGGAGAGGGTCGGAGCAAAGAGACCCTGGATAAGTTTTTTGGTGAAATTGGAGAGGTGAGAGCCAAGGAGATTAAAGCCATTGCTACTGATATAAGCCCCAAGTGCGAGATTTGGTAGATTCTCTTTATCACGAATATCCCTCTGGTCTTATTCTTTTGTGGGAACGGTTGTGGGAACACTCTCCGGGGCGGCAATCGTAACGGGCTGTTCCGGGCTAGGGATCGTGATACGTGCAGGGCCACTAATCCATAGCAACTACCCGAAGACATAGCCTGCGATGCCTCCAATGGCAATACCAAGGGCTAAAGCCCCCCAGACTTTTCTTTGGCCGCTGTTAGATGTCTTACGCTCTAACATATGCTTAACCCAAACGCTCACAGCTGCTCCAACAACTGACCCTACTATCGCTGTAGCCATCCCGACGGCAAAGTCGTTCATTTCTGCACCTCTCTGCTACAGGCGAAATTGTTAGATTTAACGCCGCTATTCCGCCTAATATTCCAGGCTTTGTGAAGTGCGAAGGCAATTTGAGCAAACGACAGGAGGCCTTTAAGTCGCTATATTATATATTGTCGCACGAAGGCGGACTTGAAGTAGAGAAGCCAAGTTCTTGTTGATATTTTTCTATTGTAATGCAAAAAGGGGAAATCTTAAAAAGGAGTTCGAGAGTTGTAATACCATATAGGCTCTGAGTTTCGCATCCAGACAGGACGTCTCGTTGCACTTTTTAGCGGATTGTGAATTCGGGCCCGGTGGCTTGGCATTGCAAGGTTTAGTTGAATAGTCAATAATATGAGCGAAAGGCATTATGGATAGGCATGTGAAGCTATGATAGGCCAGCGAAAGAGTAAAGCCGCTATATCTGTCATTATCCTGACTGTAATGGTCGGCTTATTGTGGCTAACAAATTGCACTGGTCAGCCGACAGCACCTTCACCGGAACCGACGCCAGAGCTGAGGCCGACGCTGCAACCGTCAGGGAAGACCATTGTTGTCACCAGCACTGCCGATAGCGGTCCTGGCACCTTACGTCAAGCCCTGCTGGATGCACAGAGCAGTGATACGATCATCTTCGACTCCAATATTTTCCCTGTCAATGCCCCGGCTACCATAAAGCTCAGAACTGGTCTCCCGCACATAAGCCAGGGTAACATCACCATCGATGCGAGTAATGCTGGAGTCATTCTGGATGGTAGCAATATGTCGGAGGACTTTGTGTCAGGTCTGGAAATAAGCTCAAGTAGAAATACTGTTTGGGGCTTACAGATTCTCAACTTCTCTCCCGGAGCCGGCATCTCTGTAGTAGATGGTGCTCAGCGTAATAAAATCGGGGGTGACCGTAATGTGGGTTCGGGCCCGCTGGGGGAGGGGAATCTCGTCAGCAAAGGAGACATCGGCATCCGCATCAGCGATGTCGGGACTTCGTTTAACATTGTCACGGGAAACCTGATCGGTACGGATGTGCACGGGATAGATGCCTGGGGTAGCAGCGGGAGTGGCATCAGGATTGAGAATGGTGCCGATAACAACACCATTGGCCCTGACAATGTCATCGCTTATGGCAGCGTATACGGCATAGAAATTTCCGACTCACGGTCGTCCGGCAATACCATCACGGGCAACAGCATTCACGATAATGAACGTGGCGGCATCTACCTGTGGGAGGGTGCAAACAGCGAACTGCCAGCCCCCTTAGTCTTCGACTTCGATCTTGGAGCAGGCAGTGTGAATGGCGCCGCCTGCGCCAATTGCACCATTGAAATCTTTTCCGACAGCAGCAATCAGGGAGCGGTCTATGAAGGCCAGACAGTAGCCGACAGCGCTGGTGCCTTTAGCTTCAACAAGGGCGCTTCCTTTACCGGCTCTCATCTGACTGCTACGTCCACCGACGCTAATGGCAATACCAGCGAGTTCTCAGTACCTACATCAGGCACGCGTAGAGTGGTAAGCGTTCAAGAGGGCAACCATCTGCCTAGAATCCGATTCCAGGCCAGGCGAGCAAGAGAACTCGCAGATAATCGCATTGGACATATATTCAGCGACTTTTGGCACCTGCAAGACTTCCAGGGCCTCCTGGATACTGAGATCTGCGGCTTGGGCGCGAAGCGAGTGAAATTGACGATCAACGAGGCTGAGCCAATGTCCATGCTTGGCCAGACTGAGGCACATATAGATTGGAGTAAGCCGGAATTCTCTATCCTGCCGATCCACGATGATTTTATAACCGGCATAGTCAACAACGGTATAACCATCACCTATGTTCTCACCTTTTGGGATAAGGCAAACCACCCTGAGGGATGGGAACCAATCCCTTCGAGATTCAAAACCGAGGAAGAAATACAACGCTACCTTGAATATGTACGCTTCGTCGTCCGTCATTTCAAGGACCGGGTCCAGTATTTCGAAATATGGAACGAACCAAGTGGTGGCCCCCCGCTTCACCAGATCCAGGTGGCTGACTATATCAATTTGGTTAGGCGAGCCGTTCCCGTTATCCGCCAAGAGTATCCGGAGGCCAAAATAGTTGTTGGCAGCGTCGCCGGTATGGATAACCAAGAAGACCGCGAGTACTTGTTTAGGATTCTAAGGTCAGATGTGATGCCTTTGGTGGACGTTGTCGCCTGGCATCCCATGTTTGGGGACTCGCCGGAGTACCGTAGCCAGTACTACTATGAATATCCATCTATAGTGCAGTATATTAAGGATGTGGCTTCCGCCCACGGTTTTAAAGGAGAATACAGGGCTGAGGAACTGGTCTGGCGGAGTCCAGACTGCCCTTGGTGCGACCCCCGCGATCCCTTGTACAGCAATACTGTGGCCACAAAATACTATGCTCGAGGTATCGTGATACACTTGGGCATGGATCTGACCGTAGGCGTCACCGGCAATTCCAGCTTCCGGTTGGAATCTTTCTCTGTCATTCAAAACCTAAGCACCCTTATGGCTGGAGCCAAGCCACTTAGCTTGCCAGTTGAGATAAAGAGCGAGGCCACCAATGTCAGAAGCTATAGTTTTTCTTTGCCAAACGAGAATATGCTACTAGCTCTATGGACTGATGGAGTAGCAGTCGATGATGATCCAGGAATAGAAGCTACACTTACCATACCTGGCGTTTTGGCAAAAAAGGTGGTAGGCATCGACGTGATCCATGGCTTCGAGCAAGAAGTGATTACGAGTGTTGTAGACGGAAACCTGGTAGTACGGAATCTCCTCATTAAGGATTATCCAATAGTTTTCCGACTCGTCAAATAGTCATAGGAAAGGGCTGGCTCGTAGGTAACTTCTCCTAAAAGACCCCAGGTATCCAGAGCTCAAAGTCTACCTCACCCAAGATCGGGCCTGGAAAGAGAGATACCACCAGAACACGTTTGATGCGGTGGCCTTGGGGATGATGGCTGCGATAAAAGGTTAGTCAAGGTAGACTGGGAAGCAGGTCAATAAAGAAGACAGTATTCAATCCTTGGGTAGAAAGGTCAATCTGGATTTTGTAGTCTAAATTATCAGGACAGGCTACCATCCAAGGCTTAGCCCCTCTACCCTTAATATAAAGCACAGAATGGCCGTTATGAGCCCTTATTTTGCGGAGGGTAATTTCTTCTAATGCCTCAGAGACTCTTAACCCCGTCTCAAAAAGCGTTAGAATGAGAAGCTCATCCCTTTCTTTGCCCCTCCCGTCGCAGGCATCAGCAATTTGATAAACCTCCTCTGGGATAAGATAGGAGACGATCCTCATCGCTTTGGGAAGCATTGGCTTAGCTGGAAGATTTGTTTCTAGCCATAGCTACTTTAGGAGCCCTAACCTTTTTAAATCCTGCCCTGTCCACGCTGCATCCTGAATTATGCTCTTTAGAGTCTTGGGCGGGAAGGTATCACTTGGGTGATGGAAGGAGGCGGTTACCCTTCCTTTCTCTGGATGGATATACTGGCGATGGGAACCCTCCTCCCGCTCAAGCTTAAACCCATCCTGAGTCAAAGCACTAATTAGCCTCCTTGCCGTTAGGGATCTCAGCTTCGAGTAGTCGGTGCTCATACGGTTACCGCTACTCTCGGCTCAGTGAAGATTTCAACCCCAGGCTCCTGTGGGATCGACTCTCCATGCTCTTTCATACCCTCAATGGTCATCTCAACCACTTCTCTGATGTTCTTTAGAGCTTCTTCCTTGGTATAGCCCCAGGTGCTTGCCCCCTTTAAGGCTGGACAGTAGGCGTGATAAGCCATCCTTCCATCCTCGAACGGATCCTCTTCAACTATCACTGTGAAAAGATAGGTTCTCACCTTCCCTCCTTTATTTTTAGCCAGATGAGTCAATCTTTTCAAAACATCTAACTTCTCTCGGTTTCTGATTCTGGCTGCAGAGATAGCTTTCTTCTGAATTTCTATAAAGAGGAAGATTAGCTATTCCGGTTCTCATGTTTCCAGTTTAGCACTAATTTCTCAGACAGTCATTTGACCCCCTATGCCCGCCCAAAGTTCATGGCTGGCTCCTGGATAATGAGGCCTTTGATCTCCAGTTGGAGGAGGATTCCCAGGGCTTTATTTACCTCTATATTAGCCATCCGGGAAAGGTCATCGATGTGTTTGGGTTCCTGGTCCACCTGAAGATAGAGAAGCTTCTCCTCCTCGGAAAGGTTGGCCAGAATTTCTGCTTCTGAAAAGAGGCCATTGCTAGCTGTCCTTCCTTTCTGGGAAAGGAGATGCGGGTATAGCTCCTCCAGAATATCTTCGACCCTCTCCACCAGCCTGGCTCCATCTTTAAGCAAAGCATGGGTGCCTCGGGTATTTCGGTGATAGATATTGCCGGGGATGGCAAAAACAGATTTTCCTTCCTCCAGGGCAAAGTCGGCCGTGATAAGGGCCCCACTGTCCTCAGAGGCCTCTACTACCACTACTCCATCAGCCAGACCACTGATAATCCGGTTTCGGGCCGGGAAATGGTGCCTCAAAGGAAGAGTTCTTAGCCTGTACTCGCTGAGCACAGTGCCCTTCTGGCAGAGCTCTTCCTGTAGCGATCTATTCCGTCTGGGGTAGTAAATATCCATGCCATTGCCCAGAACAGCAATGGTGCCTCCTTTTTGGTCTTTGGCTCCCAGATGGGCCCAGCTATCAATGCCCTCGGCCAGCCCACTGACCACACATATACCCAGAGCAGATAGCTCCCGAGCCAGAGTTTCAGCTACTTTCCTGCCGTAGGTGGTAGAGTGTCTGGAGCCTACAATAGCGATGGCTCTGGCAGTTCTTGGTGACCTGGTGCCGGTCATCCGCTCCATAAGACCTTCTTTATAGTTTTGTGACTGATCCCCTCCCATCCTCTCTATGAGATCTCCTTTATAGAAGAGAACCGGAGGGGGGTCATAGATCTCTCTCAGACTTACAGGATAGAAGGCATCAAAAAGAGAAATCATTCTTATACCCATCTTTAGAAAGGCTCTGATCTCTTTTTCTGCTTCCCGGTAAGTTTGCCCCAGATCGAACCCTCCCTCCTCCATGCTTAACTGAACAGGCAGACGACAGGCCTCCTCCCACAAAAGCTCCACCGAGGCCTCCTGGCAGTGCCTCTGCCAATAGTCCCGAATCCCTCTGGCCCCTACTCTGGGATGGCTAAGGAGAGTCAGTAATTCGGCCTGTCTTCGGATGTGCCTATCCTTCATATCTACCCTTCATTTTGCCGTTGGGTAACCACCAAAGGGCTTGTGGAGGTTCCCGTTCACCCCTCTACCTTTTATACTCTCTCCCTGTCCCAAGAACGGTACTGAATGGCCTCAGCCAGATGTGGGAGTTCTATGGCCTTGGCATCCTCCAGATCAGCAATGGTTCTGGCCACTTTAAGTATGCGATCCAGACCCCGAGCGCTAATCCGCAGTTTATCTATGGCTTGGGCCAGGATCTCTTGCCCCGATGGAGAGACCTTACAGTAGGTTCGAAGTTGGTTCTGGGTCATGCCAGAATTCCCCTTTATCCTCTGATCCACAAACCTCTTTCTCTGGATATCTCTGGCTCTCTTGACCCTTTCTCCTATGATTTCCGACCCTTCTCCCCCTGGACTTCTTAGAAGTTCCTCCTTGGTCAGGCGAGGAATGGGAATATGGATGTCGATGCGATCCAGGATGGGTCCGGAGACTTTGTGTCGATATTGACGGTAGAGATTCTCCGGACATTGGCAGGGAATGGAGCGATCCCCCCGAAACCCACAGGGACAGGGGTTCATGGCTCCGATCAGGATAAACCTGGCTGGAAAGGTTACTGTGATCAAAGAACGAGAGACGGAGACCTCCCCATCCTCCAGAGGTTGGCGCAATGCTTCCAGAGCACTTTGGCGGAATTCTGGCAGCTCATCCAGAAAAAGGACTCCGCAATGGCTCAGGCTAATCTCACCCGGACGCGGGAAGCGGCCCCCTCCCACCAGACCGACTTCGGATATGGTGTGGTGAGGCTTGCGGAAGGGACGCCTGGTAAGAAGGGAAACCCCCGGTGGGAGCAGGCCAGCTATGCTGTAAATTCGGGTTACCTCCACCGCTTCCTCTACTTCCAACTCCGGCATAATGGAGGGAAGTCTGCGGGCCAACATGGTCTTACCGGACCCGGGAGGGCCCACCATGAGCACGTTATGGCCCCCAGCCACTGCTACCTCCAGACCTCTCCTGGCCTGCTCCTGTCCCTTAACATCGGAGAAGTCCAGATCATATTTACCATTTTGGGAGAAGATCTCCGCCAGATCCACCTGGATCGAGGGGACCTCAGTATTACCGGAGAGAAAAGCGATGGCCTGACTAAGACTGGTAATGGGTATCACTCGCACTTTCTGAATTACGGCGGCCTCATAAGCATTATCCTGAGGCACCAGCAGGGTCCTTATGCCGTCCTTTGAACATTGATCAGCCACAGAGAGGAGACCCCTCACTCTATTTACGGTACCATCAAGAGAGATTTCTCCCACCATGGCAATGCTCTCCAGATCAGAGATCTTCACCTGCCCTGTGGCAATGAGGATTCCCATAGCGACAGGCAGATCGAAAACGGGACTCTCTTTCCGGAGGTCAGCAGGAGAGAGATTGACGGTTATCCTTTCCAGAGGAAACTTATACCCCGAGTTTATTAAACCGGCCCGGACTCTCTCCCGAGACTCTGAGATGGCCTTATCGGGAAGACCGACGATATTAAACTGAGGGGAGCCCCTGGCGGTATGGATTTCCACATCAACCTTGATGGCATCCAGGCCGTATAGGGTGTAACTGTTAATCCGGGCAAACACCGTTTGTCCCTACTGAATCTATATCCAAAGTGGCTTTATAGAGAGCACCCTTGCCAATGATATACATCCCTCCCCCTAGAGCTATCTGAAGGCATCGGGGATATGTTGAAGGGTTGTTCTCTGTCCCTCTCGCAAGATAGTCACAATATCGAAGCGAACCTTAAGGTGTCCGTATTCCTCATTTATGGACAGAAACAGCTCGGCAATTCTCTTGATTTTCCCCTGTTTGATCCAGTCCACAGACTCCAGAGGATGGCACACCGTTGAGCTATATCGGGACCTTACTTCCACGAAGGAAAGAACTTCTCCCCGGAGGGCGATGATATCGATCTCACCTATCCTACACCTATAGTTGGTATAGATGACCGTATATCCATTTCGGGCCAGGAACTGCCTGGCCAGAAGTTCTCCCCGGACACCTTTACTGAGGGCCGTATCTACCTTCATTTGGCATCTTCCACTTTTTTGTATAGCTCAACGAAGTCCAGGTTATCCCTAGCCGGTTGGAACTTTCATTTGTTGTCCCCCAGCTCCCCTCTATCACTCCTCTGTATCTCCTTCATCATTCCTCTGTACCTATATCTGAAAGTGCCCCGGTTTGAGCCAGCTTGTGTTGTCGTCCTGACGAAAGAGGTCCGTAAGAAAGCCTGTGCATAGAACAGGCTCCCAGCCTGGTAATGGCCTGGCGGTGAAGTTCGGTGCCATAGCCTTTATGTTGAGCAAAAAAGTAACCAGGAAAGCTCATGTCGCGGTTGATCATTATCCGGTCCCTGATCTCCTTAGCTATAATGGAAGCCGCAGCTATGGATGCGGATCTGGTATCCCCGTGAAGAACGGGTATGTGTATAATCTCAAGTCCGGGTAGTCTGTAAGAGTCGGATAGCACTATCTGGGGCCGGGGGTTCAACAGTAGGACAGATCTCTTCATGACTGAAAGGTTAGCTTGATCGATGGAGATCTCATCTATGGTCTTTGCCTCTACCCATGAGATGGTCCAGCAGAGGGCTCTCTTAACAATCAGCTCAAAGAATTGAGCTCTTCTCTTCTTGTTCAGGGTCTTGGAATCCCTTATTCCCTCGATCCTCTCCCCTTTTCTCAGAATGACGGCTGCAGACACCAGGGGCCCCGCTAGCGACCCACGGCCAACCTCATCCACGCCGCCAATAATGTCATAGCCAGCCTGGTAGAGCTTTTCTTCTAACTCATAAACGTCCACTCTTGCAAGCATATTAGGACACACTAGTGAACCTCCTAAGGACTAAAGCCAGGGAGTTCTGAAAGATGCAAGCCATATAGTACGAAAGAAAGCGTCCAGGACATTTTAGGTCGTGACATTTAGATAAATACATAAATATACAGAAACATTTTACTCCCCTTTTTCCTACCTGTCAAGGACATTACTTGGAGATTTCTTGAAAATCTCCATCGCGAAAAATAACCGGGGAAAGCTCATGTCGCGGTTGATCATTATCCGGTCCCTGGTCTCCTTAGCTATAATGGAAGCCGCAGCTATGGATGCGGATCTGCTGTCTCCGTGAAGAACGGGTATGTGCATAATCTCAAGTCCGGGCAGTCTATAGGAGTCGGATAGCACTATCTGGGGCCGGGGGTTCAACAGTAGGACAGATCTCTTCATCACCTGAAGGTTGGCCTCGTCGATGGAAATCTCATCTATGGTCTTTGCCTCTACCCATGATCATGCAGGCAGCACCAACAGTAGGTAAGAAAAAGATATAAAAGAAAAAGGAAACTTGCGGACAACGCAACGATGCTACCGGATAGCTCAGGTGGCACGGCTTCCTCAGCTATCGAAGGAAGGGGGGAAACTTGGGACAACACAGTCTCTTACAGGTCACTGCAGAAATCTCAATCGGGAGAAGGGCCAAAGTAGAACAAAGGCCTTTCCTTTAATGGAGGATTCTTTGATAGGACCAAACCAGCGACTGTCCAGGCTGTTACCCCGATTATCGCCCATAACAAAATACTCTCCCGGCCCTAGGGTTATGGTGCCAAACTCACCATCTATGCCGTAGGAGCCATAAGAGGCATAAGGTTCCTCCAGAAGGCGCCCGTTGAGGACAACATGTCCGTCTTCCAGAATTTCAATCTTGTCTCCCTCCGAACCTATGATCCTCTTGATCAAATCGGCTTGCTCCTGGGGGGAATAGAAGACTACAATGTCGCCCTTTTGGGGCCTGGAGAAATAGTAGATGAATTTGTTGATGATGATGTAGTCGCCCTCCAGCAGGGTGGGATGCATTGATTCCTTATCTATGAGAAAGGGTTGGGCGATGAGGGTTCGGATAAAGAAAGCCAGGACCACCGCAACAGCAATGAGAACAAGGTATCCTGCTCCGGAGGAGGTACGAGTGCTGTTGTCAGCCATCCTGTTATTCCGCGTTGTTTTTCTTTAAGATCTTTGTTCTGACCCTGGCCTTTTTACCCACTCTTTCCCGGAGATAGTAGAGCTTGGCCCTTCTCACCACCCCGTGACTGACCACCTCTACTTTTTCAATGTTCGGCGAGTGCACGGGAAAAGTCCTCTCTATGCCCACCCCAAAGGAGACCTTTCTCACCGTGAAGGTCTCCTTAACTCCTGAGCCCTGTCTTCTGATGACGGTCCCTTGAAAAATCTGAACTCTTTCTTTGCCGCCCTCTTTGACCTTGACGTGAACCTTCACCATGTCGCCAGGCCGGAACTGAGCAAGGTCGTCTCGCAATTGAGCATCTTCTATTTTACTTATGCTGGACATTTTCTACCTCTTTCTGCTTTCTTCCCATTTCTCAAGAAGGTCAGGCCTTAACTGAGCCGTCCTTTCTCTGGCCTTTTTCTCTCTCCACTCTTTTACCCGTTGATGATCTCCTTTTAATAGAATATCGGGGACCTCGATCCCCTCAAAGTCATAAGGCCGGGTGTACTGGGGGTAGTCTAGTAAACCCTTCTGAAAAGACTCTTCTACTAGAGATTCTCGGCTGCCCACCACGCCCTCCAAAAGGCGAACCACCCCATCTACAATGACCATGGCCGGGATCTCTCCGCCACTCAACACATAGTCGCCGATGGATATCTCCTCATCCACCAACTGTTCCCTGACCCTCTCATCCACACCTTCATAACGTCCACAGATCAGGATCAAGTGTTCCAGAACAGAAAGCTCTACCAGCAGTTGCTGATGGAGCCTCTTGCCCTGTGGGGTTAAAAGAACAACTTTCTCTCTGTCCCTGGTCCATCCCCGGAGCAGGCTCCGTACTGCGGCAAAAATAGGTTCTGGTTTAAGAACCATTCCAGGCCCCCCACCGTAGGGGGCATCATCGATCTGTCTGTGCCTGTCCTCGGTAAAATCCCGCAGATTATGGACCTGAAGAGTGAAGAGACCCTTTTCCCTGGCTCTTCCAATAACACCGTATTCAAAAGCCGAAGAGAAGATCTCCGGCAACACAGCAATCACATCTATCCACATGATCTTGCCTTACGAAAAGGCTCTCCAGACCCGATCTGCTCTAGAGAAGGCCTTCTGGCAATCTTACTATCATCCGGTCTTCCTCCAAATCAACCTTTCTAATTACATCCTTCAGGGCCGGAATGAGAACCTCTTCCTTACGGCCTTCCCTGTCTCTTTCTACCACGTAGACATCGTTGCTTTTAGTTCTGAGAACCTCCTTTAATTTTCCCAAAAAATTCCCTCCTTCCTCAAAGATCTGCAATCCGATCAACTCATGAACCCAAAACGTATCCTGGGGCAAGGAGGGAAATCTATCTTTGGGAACGTAGAGGTCCCTGCCCACTAGCTCCGCAGCCGACTCCGGGTTGTCGATGCCTGCAAACTTGACAATGGGACCACGGGACGATAGCCTTACGGACTCGATGACAAGCTTATCTTCTTCCTGGCAGGCTGGGGAAAGATAAAGACTAAAACCCCTGGAGATCCTCTCGGGATAATCCGTCTCTGGCTTCAGTCTGACTTCGCCTTTGAGACCATGAGCCTTGAGCACCCGGGCTACCACATGGGAGAATAATTTCATCTAGCTTAAATCAGTCAAGGATCTGAACCCTGGCCACCTTACCTTCTTTAGTAGCTGATGCCCGAATGATAACCCGCAAGGCGTTGGCAATCCGCCCCTTTTTCCCAATCACTTTCCCGATATCATCACTGGCTACTTTCAACTGATAGATAATCGTTCCATCCTCTTCTGTCGTAGTCATGACCTCCACTTCATCAGGCTTATCAACCAGGGCTTTGGCTAGATAGACCAGGAGTTCTTTCAAAGAGTCACCTCCGTTTGATAGCGCCATCAACAACCTATCCCTCTAATATTCAACAACTGCCTCACCATAGAGGTGGGGATAGCTCCTTTGTTTAACCACTCTTGGGCTTTTTCCTCATCGATCTTTATCTCGGAGGGTTCAGTCATGGGATTGTAATACCCAATGTTCTCGATAAACCTTCCATCTCTTGGGCTTCGCGAATCTGCCACCACAATCCTGTAAAAAGGGTTCTTTTTAGTTCCTTTTCGGGACAATCTTATTTTGACCGGCAACCAGCCACCTCCTCTTCTTTAGGTACAGTGAATTTTCACACATAAGCCGCTCTCCTGTCAATAGTAAGAGGAACGGCTGTCTTAATACTATGGCGTTAGAAAGGGAAAGCCTTTGACGCCTTTTTTCCTGGAAAAATGGCGCATCATGGACCTGACTTGCTCGAACTGCTTTAGTAGCCGGTTTACCTCCACAATCGAGGTGCCGCTTCCTCGGGCTATACGCTTTTTGCGGCTTCCATCAATTAGGGAAGGCTTTCTCCGTTCCTCCCGGGTCATGGACTGAATTATAGCTTTGGTCACTCCTATTCTCTTCTCATCCAGACTGACCATGTTCCGACCCTTTAGCCTCTGCCAGCCTGGTAGCATCTCCATCACCTGGTTAAGGGAACCCAGCCTATCGACCTGATTGATCTGGTCCAGAAAATCTTCCAGGTCGAACTCTCTGGAGATAATCTTCCTCTCTATCTCTTTAGCTTTCTTCTCGTCTGTCAACTGTTGGGCCTTTTCGATCAGGCTCAGAATGTCCCCCATGCCCAGAATCCGGGAGGCAATTCGGTCCGGATAGAATGGCTCCAGATCATCTAGCTTCTCCCCTACGCTGACGAACTTCACTGGCTTTTCGGTGATAGCCCTGATGGAGAGAGCAGCACCGCCTCTGGTGTCACTATCCAGTTTGGTCAGCACGATCCCATCGTAATCTACATACTCCTTGAACTTTTGAGCAATATTGACAGCATCCTGACCGGTCATGGCATCAACTACCAGCAGAATCTCATGTGGCTTTATCTTGCTCCGCATTTCCGCCAACTCCTCCATCATCTCTGTATCAATATGGAGTCGGCCCCCTGTGTCCATTACTACGGCATCAGAACCTCTTTTTCTGGCTTCCTTGATAGCAGAATGACAGACCTCCAGGGCTCTCATCCCTGCCTTTACTTCTTCATAGACATCGCTTTCTGCCTCCCTGGCAATGGCTATCAATTGGTCAACGGCTGCCGGGCGCCGCAGGTCTGCAGGCACCAGAAGAGTATTTTTTCCTTTCTTGATCAGATATCGAGCCAATTTGCCGCAGAAGGTAGTCTTGCCGGAGCCCTGGAGACCCACTACCATAATCACGGTGGGGGAAGAAGATAGGCTAAATTTGCTCACCGTGGAGCCCATCAAAGCAGTCAACTCTTGGTGAACAATTTTGACAATTTGCTGGGCCGGAGTCAGACTCTCCAGCACCTCCGCTCCCAGGGCTCTTTTTTCTACCCGGGATAAAAGATCTTTAACCACCTGATAGTTTACGTCAGCCTCTAAAAGAGCCAGCCGTATCTCTCGCAAAGAACTGGCCAGATCTTCCTTACGGACTATGCCCTTCGATCTAATTTTGGAGAATAAAGTCTGAAATCTGTTGGTCAAACTTTCAAACATTGTAGTCCACTTTCCTCGTTATAAAATCGGGCCAAGAAAGCCCCACAATTTATTGCTGGAGATAAATGGCCCCTTGTTTCCTCCTTCCTAATATACTATAATCCTCGTACTACGTTAACAACGTATCAGGTTGTTGCCACAAACCCGTGCAACGTAAAACGTTGTGGGTAAATTGTCTAGTGAACTTTAAGATTCTCCAGAATCAATAAGAGAGTCAACAAAAATCCGCAGCTCAAAATAGGCCAGATCTTCTAGCTTCTCCCCAAATCCAATAAGCTTGATAGGTATCTTCAGCTCGTTGCTGATAGTAAGGACAATCCCACCCTTGGCTGCACCATCCAACTTGGCCAAAATTATGCCCGTCACCCCCAGAGCATCGTTGAAGATCTTAGCTTGCGAGAGAGCGTTTTGTCCGGTGGTGGCATCCAGAACCAGGAGAACCTCATGGGGAGCACCTTCCAGATTTTTGGCAATGACCTTTTTGATCTTGACCATCTCGGCCACCAGATTGCGGGAGGTGTGCATACGTCCTGCTGTATCTATGATAAGGAGGTCGCTCCCCCTGGATTGGGCCGCCTTCAGGGAGTCAAAGACCACTGCTCCGGGATCAGCACCCCGATGGTGACTCACCACCTCTACCCCTACCCGATCACTCCAATTTTCCAGTTGCTCAATGGCTGCGGCCCGAAAGGTATCAGCAGCAGAGATCATAACTTTTTTGTTCTCACCCTTGAACATGTGGGCCATCTTGGCTATGGTAATAGTCTTGCCCACGCCATTTACCCCTACCATTAAATAGACGGTGGGTCCAGCCTCAGAGAAGCATAACCCCTGGCTGCTCTCGGCCAGGATCTTTATGCACTCTTCCTTTAGAATATCCTTTATTTTTGAGGGATCGCTTATTCTGCCTCTAGCCACTTTCTGTCTGGCCGACTCAATTAGATAGAGAGTGGTAGCAACTCCGATGTCAGCAAGAATCAGCCCTTCTTCTATCTCCTCCCAAATAGATTCATCCAGGCTCTTGAATCTGGAAATGATTATATTCAGGGTTTCGGACAGGTTCTTTCTGCTCCTGGCCAGGGCTTGTTTTAGCCTATCTAGTAAGATTTTCTCCACTCTCTCGACCTCTCCTTTGGTTAGCTCACCCTGAAAAATCGTCTATAAGTAATTGAAGACAAAAGGCCACAGGCTGAATTTTGCTCTGGGCCCGGACATAAATCCTACTTCTCAGTGTGAACTAGTTAGTTCTCACTGAAAAATAGGCTTTACGCTCTAGGTCAGAGCAAAATTTACTCTCTAGTGTTTTGCCTTTATGCTATCGACAGGTCATTTTTCAGTGTGAACTAGTTAGCAGTCACAAATCTCTCTTCTACCTTCTCCGAGATAACCTTGGATATGCTATCGGGCCGCATGGACACTCCGTAGAGAACATCGGCTATCTCCATGGTCCTCTTTTGGTGGGTGACCACGATAACCTGATGTCTTTCCTTAAAATTCTCTAAAAGGGTGATAAACCGGGCTACGTTAACATCATCCAGAGCAGCATCTACCTCATCCAAAACATAAAAGGGGCTGGGTCTGGCCTCATAGATGGCGAAAAGGAAAGCCAGGGATACCAGCGCCCTTTCCCCGCCCGAGAGAAGAGAAAGTTTGTCAGACCTCCTGGAGCCATTCTTGATGCGAATCTCTATCCCGCCATCTTCATCATCTATTTCCAGACAGCCATCTCCTTCAGGAAAGAGGACTTTCATGATATCTCTGAATCGATGGTCAATCTCCTCAAAGGAGTTATAGAACATTTCCTCTGTCTTCAGATCGATCTCTCTGAGAATTTTTCTAATGGAGTCTCTGCTCTTCTCCAGATCCTCTATTTGGGACAACAGAAAGTTTCTCCTCTCCAGCTCTCGGGCGTACTCACCGGCAGCCAGAGGGTTAATGGGTCCTATGGTCTCCATCCTTCTCCTGACATCAGAAATTTCCCGCTCCAACGCCTCTATATCGGAGATAGCTCGCCCTTCAGTCTGAGCCATAGACCAGGCGGAACCAAATTTCTCCTCCATCTCGCTAAGCAGTTGCTGTCTTTTCACTCCAGCTTCGGTCATGGCCAGCTCTATCCTGTGCACCTCCTGCCTCTCCTGCTCCTGCCTGGATCTCAGATCGGAGACCTCCTTCTGCACCTTCTGGAGCTTCTCGCTGAGAACCTGGTATTCCTGAGGATCAGTAAGCTCCCCTTCCAGCTCCTCCCTGAACAGGTCCTCTGTTTTCTTCAATCTCCGTGCCAGCTCACCCAACTCTCGGACCGAATTCAGAGAGTTTTCCAGCCTGGCAATTCTTTTCTGGAGGGCCTCCTTCCGACCATGCAGATCCGCCGTCCTCCTGCCCTTGAGAAGAGATTCATAACTCACTATCCTCTCTCCCACCGTTCCTATATCAACCTTGAGCTCCATCTTCCTCTGGTGGAGTTCTTTCTCCTCGGCTTCTAGAACCTTCATTTCCTCCTCTAAAGACAGGGAGGAAAGAGAGAGATTCTTTCTCTCCTCGTTGAGCTGACATATCTCCTTCAGGGCAGGAATAATTACTACCTCCAGAGAATTGAGAGCCCTGATTATCTCCTGGTACTTCTCCGAACCTGACAGGGAGTCGCTTTTCTTGATTTCCCTGATTACTCCAGGAAGATCCATCTTCTCCAGTTCCTCTTTGGCTCTGGTGATGGCTCCGTCCATCCTGCCAGCAGTTTTCTCCAGAAGTCTCCAGTTGTTCTTCCTCTTTATATCCAGAAGACCCATCTCCATCTGGATCTTGCCAGCCTTCTCTCTGAGCTCCTTTAGTTCTATATTCTTTTGATTGAACAGGTCCTTGGCCAACTGCAGCTCCTCTTCCTTCTGGGCTACCTCGGCCAAATCTCGATCCAGAGATTGGGCCTCGGCCCGGGCTGATGCCAGGTCTCTCTTCAGATAGCTCTCCTTGTTGACAGTCATCAAGAGAAGGCTTTCCAGACGCTCCTGCTCTCTCTGTAATCTGCTCCTTTTTTCCAGCATTGATGTATAACTGCTCTTAAATCCTAACAGGCGACTGTCCAGATTTTCGGCCCTCCGGATCTTCTCCTCCATCAGCTTTGCTATACTACCCAGTCCCTCAAGCCTTTTACGCTTCTCCTCCTCTAATCCCTCTAATTCCACATTAAGCTTTTGCAAGAAGGCCAGACTCCGGTCTATCTCCACCTCCCTCAGTCTTTTCTCCAGCTTAGTCCATTCCTCTGCTTTTTTAGCCTGAGCTTTCAGAGGTGTGATCCTTTTATCGATCTCTCTTAATATATCCTTTACCCGTAAAAGATTCTCCTCGGTAGCCTCCAGCCTTCGAAGGGTTTTCTCTCTTCTCCTCTTGAACTTTACGATTCCCGAGGCTTCTTCAATTACCATTCTCCGATCCATGGGCTTACTCAGGATAATTTCTTCCAGGCCTCCCTGGGAGACAATGGAATGAAGTTCTCGACCCATCCCGGCATCAAAAATTACTTCCAGAATGTCGTTCAAGCGGCACGGGGCAGAATTCAAAAAATATTCCGATCCTCCAGCCCGATATACCCGGCGGGTGATGGCGACTTCGCTGAACTCCAGGGGAATACGCTGATCCGAGTTATCAAAAACCAGGCTGACCTCAGCTATACCCAAAGGCTTCTTGCTGGGACTGCCAGCAAAAATCACGTCCTCCATCCTGGTGCCCCTAAGGCTTTTGACTCTTTGTTCCCCCAGGACCCAGGCAATGGCCTCCACAATGTTACTTTTGCCGCTGCCATTAGGTCCGACAATGACTGATATGCCGGGCTCAAAGACGAGCTCTGTCTTCTCGGCAAAGGACTTGAATCCTTTAAGGACTACCTTTTTTAGATACAATCTTTCCCTCTAGGGATTAATGGTGTTACTGCAAAAACCGGCTTTTGGGTTTAAGCATCCGATTTAATTCGCCAGACAGAGCCAAATATTCAAATTTTGACCCTTTTGTAGTAACGCCTGTTACGGTATGGACTTATCCTCACTGGTTATGTCTGCTACCTTTCTTAAGGCCTTCTGGGCGGCTATTTGTTCGGCCTCTTTTTTGCTTTTACCTGAACCCTCCCCCCACACCTGACCATCAACCTGGAGTTGAACATAGAAGGTTTTGTCATGATCGGGACCAATAGCTCTGGTCACCCGATAAACTATCTCGCCAGCCCCCTCCCTGGCCATTTTCTCCTGAAAGGTGGTTTTGTAGTCCACCATGGTGGGCCTCTTAATTTCCTTTTCGATCCTGTGTCCGAAAACCTTCCGTATCCATCTATCAGCCTCTTCCAGACCTCGGTCTAGAAACAGGGCACCGATAAAAGCTTCCAGGCTATCAGCGAGTATGGAGTCTTTTTCTCTCCCCCGGTTTTCCTCCTCGTTTCTGCCCAGAAGTATCAGATCTTTGAGACTGATTCTTCTGGCTACCTCAGCAAGGATAGGGGCACTTATCAGCCTGGCTCTCAGCTTGGCCAGGTCTCCCACATCGACCTGGCCAAGCCTGTTATAAATGTAGTGAGTAACTGACAGAGACAGGACGGAGTCTCCCACAAACTCCAGGCTCTCATTAGCCTGAGAAAAGTCGCCCTTCTCGTGAAGATAGGATCTGTGGGTGAGGGATTGGATCAAAAGAGGCCTGTTGCGGAAGTCGACTCCCTGCTTTTTGATCCATTGATGTATTGCCTCCAACTTCTTTTCTTCTGACATTTCGATCCTCAGGAGAGATGGGATTGCAGGTATTTGACTACATCCCCTACCGTAGAAATCCCTTCGGCATCCTGGTCTGGTATCTCAATACCAAATTCTTCCTCGAAGTTCATGATCAGCTCGACGATGTCCAGAGAATCGGCACCCAGACCATCGACAAAGGTAGTCTCCGGCTTTATCTCCCCCTCATCAATTCCCAGGGTCTCCGAAACTATCCTCTTTACCTTGGACACAATTTCCTCTTCTGCACCCACTTACTTCACCTCCTTCTCCATCTCCTTGGCTATTTTTCCCACGGTTTTCTCCTGGACCATTTCCACTGCCACCTTGATGGAATTCCTTATGGCTTTAGCCCGAGAGCTCCCGTGGCCAACAAAAACTACTCCATTAACTCCCAGCAGCAGAGCCCCTCCGTACTCTTCGTAGTCCAGACTCCTCTTTACCTCCCTTAGAGCCGGCAGAAGAGCCAGGGACCCCAGCTTGGAACGAAGATCTCGGGTAAATTTCTCTTTCAGTTGCGACAGGATCATAGAAGCTGTGCCCTCGATAGTTTTAATAATCACGTTTCCGGTGAAGCCATCGGCCACTGCTACATCAGCTTTGAATCCAAAAAGATCACGGCCCTCTATATTGCCCACGAAATTAATGTCCGACTCCTTGAGGAGGCCATGAGCTGTGATGTAGAGAGAACTACCTTTAGTCTCTTCTTCCCCTATATTGATAAGGCCTATCTTGGGCTCCTTGACTCCAAATCTGGATCTATAATATACCTTCCCCATGATAGCAAACTGAGTCAGAAACTCCGGTCTGCAGTCGGCATTGGCCCCTGCATCCAGAAGTACCAGAGGGGGCGATCCTCTGGGGATAGTCACAGCAATAGCCGGCCGCAGAACTCCTCTTATTCTCTGCAAGTACCCAAGAGAGGCGGCCAGGCAGGCTCCGGTATTGCCGGCCGAGACAAAAGCATCTCCTTCCCCCTCGGCCATCATTTTCAATCCTGTTACCAGAGAAGAATCCTTTTTGGAACGGATAGCTTCTACGGGGTGCTCTTCCATCCCGATGACCTGGGGGGCATCCACAACATGTATTGCATCTCCTGCGAAGCCCGCAGATCGCAAAACTATCTCCACCTCTTCTTTTCTTCCCACCAGCATGATCTGCAGGCGGGGAAAGAATTTCAAGACCTCAATAGCCCCCAAGACTACCTCCCTGGGAGCATAATCTCCGCCCATAGCATCGACAATAATTCTTGGTGCCGGTGGTGATCCGTTATCCATCATTGGCGGAACTGCAAAAACCAGATTTTTGATCAATTTGCCACCTAATTTAGCTTCGGAAAAAGGTGCTAAAGAGTCGCTTTTTGACCTTTTTGCAGGAACGCCATCATTGAATTCTAACATTTAGTGTTGATCCGCAACGCCTATTGTTCATCTCTGGCCAGACCCAGAAGATTCAAAAGGGCTTTAGTGTCCACATATTCGGTAACTATAGTTTTGAATTTCTCTACCTTTTTCATTTCATGGACCCTGACCCGGCCCACTAACTCTTCTGTCTTCCCCACCGCAGTAAAGGTGTCGCATTCGACCAGGATCATGGGCACACCTAGCTCCTCCGCGCGGGCCAGAATGATGGCGCTGGGGTAGAGATTGCCCGTCAGAATGAGACATTTGGTAGGCGTCTCTAGCGCAGCCAACTGGACATCTGCCCGATCACCTCCGGTAATGACCGCTTTGTTGGCCTTGCGGCGGAAATAACGGAGGGCCTGTTCCTGTCCCATAGCCCCCACCATGAAGGCCTCCACCAGCTCATCCTTCTTATCCTCAGCGCAGAGAATCTTACCTCCCAGGTGCTCAGCTAGCTCCTGGATACTGACGGAGGAAAGGGTAGGATCCCGAAATATGATACCAAAGGTGTGAATCCCGTGTTTGGCCAATCTTTTTCTCACCGGATCATTAAGGAAATCAAATTGGCTCTTGGGCACTTTATTTATAATTACCCCCATCAGACTATCACCGAGAACCTTCTGAGCAGAAAGAACCACGTCCACCAGATTGGAGTCATACCTGACCACCAAAAGAATTCGGCAAGCCAGTCTCTCATAAAGATCCACCACCGAGATACCCAGGAATAGGCCATCATAGAGACACCTGGCTCCTTCCACCAGGAGGATGTCCTTGTCTTTACCAATGCGCTCAAAGGAGCTTAGAATTTTTTCTGGAAGGCCTGGTAAGTCTTCCATCAGCCCATCCCGGTACAACTGAGCGGTCAAAACTACCGGGGATAGATCTTCCAGAGCATCCTGGAGTCCCAGAAGGTTGTAGATAAAAAGAGCATCTTCATCGGTTACTAGCTCACCTACCCTGGTAGGGAGATTTCCCACCGGCTTGAAATAGCCGACCTTAAAACCCTGCTCCTTAAGTACCAGGCCCAGGCCAGCACAGATAGAGCTTTTGCCTGAATAAGACTCATTGGATACCACGTACAAAGGAATCATTTTCCTCACTCCTCCAGAGTAATTCGAGCATCTACAGCTACCGCACCCTCACCTGCACCCCCTACTTTGATGGGGTTAATATCCATCTCGTCAATTTGGGGAAACTCGGTCACCAGTTGGGAGACCCTCAAGAGTATCTCCTTGAGACTGGTCAGATCTGCCTTGGGCTGACCCCTGACCCCACTCAGAAGGGGGAAGGACCGGATCTCTTCTATCATATCCCGAGCATCCTTTTCTGTCAGAGGAGCTACTCTAAAGGATACATCCTGGAGAACCTCTACGTAAATTCCGCCCAGGCCAAACATAACCAGAGGGCCAAACTGGGGATCCCGATTAACACCCACAATAACCTCCCGGTCATATTGAACCATCTCCTGAACCAAAACTCCCCAGATAGTGGCCTCAGGCATAAACCGGTTAGCGTTCCACAGGATTTCTCGATAGGCGCTCTCAAGCTCTTTCTCACTTGCAATACCTACCTTTATGCCTCCCACATCTGATTTATGAAGAATGTCCGGGGAAGCGATCTTGAGAACCACGGGAAAACCTATCTCCTCGGCGGCCTTTTTGGCCTCTCCTGTCCCCCTCACCAGTCTGCTCTTAGGAATACGGATACCATAAGCAGCCAGAACTTCTCGGGCATCGGCCTCGGGCAGGTTCCTCCTGCCCAATCCGAGAGCGTCCTCAAAGATCTGCTTCACCCTGACCTTATCCACATCAAACTTCTCGTATTTTCGCTTCTCCTCTTTCAAGAACTGGGCATACTGGATCATCACCTTTAAAGATTCGGCTGCTCTTTCCGGGAAGTAGTAGTTGGGAATCTTGTTCTGGTTCAGAATCTTGATGCCTTTATCCACATCAGCCTTGCCCATAAAGCAGGCCAGGACCGTCTTGCTGGTTCCTCGGGTCACCTCCACCAGGGCCTCTGCAGTGGCGGTAATCTGGGTCATGGCCTGAGGTGTCAGGATCACAATCAGGGCATCTACATTGTCATCGGCCAGAACCACCTCTGTGGCTCTCCTATATCGATCGGCCAGAGCATCTCCCAGGACGTCCACTGGATTGTAGACATTGGCAGCCGGAGGAAGAAATTCTCTCAGCCTTTCCACTGTTTTTCTGCCAAAGTTGGCCAGAGGTATCCCACTTTTCTCGCAGGCGTCGGTGGCCATGATACCTGGACCACCGGCATTGGTGATAATAGCAACTCTCTGGCCTTGCGGCAATGGCTGGTAGGAAAAAGCTATGGAGAAGTCAAAAAGATCCTGAACCGAACGGGCCTGCACAATCCCGCTCTGTCTGAAAGCTGCCTGATAGGCTCTCTCCGAACCAGCCAGGGTACCGGTGTGAGAGGAAACAGCCCGGGCTCCGGAATCAGTAGTGCCTGATTTGATGGCCACGATGGGTTTTTTAAGAGAAAGCTGGTAGGAAGCATCCATGAACTCTTGGCCCTCCTTGACCCCCTCAACATAGAGAGCCACCACAGCCGTATCCTCATCCTCCAACCAGTCTTGCAAAAGATCTGTCTCCGTGATATCAGCCTTGTTGCCCAGGCTGACAAATTTAGCAAATCCGATCTGGTCTGCTTTGGCGTAATCCAGAATGGCTGTGCAGAGAGCTCCGGACTGGGAGATGAAAGAGATATCCCCCACCATAGGCATGTCTTTAGCAAAGGAGGCGTTAAGGGGACACTTGGTATTTATCAGTCCCAGGCAGTTCGGCCCCAGAATCCTCAGGCCATACTTCTCGGCCCACTTCAGTACCTGCTTTTCCAGGTGAAGGCCTTCTATGCCTGCCTCCTTGAAGCCGGCCGAAATAATTATGGCCTTGCTCACGCCCTTCTGCCCGCACTGCTCCACAATCTCCGGAACGATCTTGTTGGGCACCGCAATGATAGCCAGATCAACCTGACCCTCTATATCCAGAACGGAGGGATAACATTTTAGATCGTGGATATACTG
>CAYYBB010000002.1:0-43009 GCA_964469465.1 uncultured Actinomycetota bacterium | reverse complement strand
CGCCCATGGCCTGAGCGATTCTGGCAAACTTCTCCGGATTGCCCATCACATTATACTCCATGACCGGGGCGAGCATCACAGCGGTAAGATAGCCGTGGTGGACATCGTAATAACCACCAAAAGTCTGAGCCATGGCATGAACAGCGCCGGCACTTTCAGTACCATATGATAGGCCGGCCAGGAGGGCGGCCATGGCCATTTTGTATCTGGCCTCCACATCCTGGCCATAGGCAAAAGCTATGCGCAAGTACCTGGCAATGTACTCGATGGCCAAAAGCGCTACGGCATCAGTCACTGGCTGAGCGTAGGCACAAGTATAGCACTCTATAGCATGGGAAAGAGCATCCATGCCGGTGTAAGCAGTCAGGGGAGCAGGAAGGGATAAGGTCAAAAGAGGATCTACCAGGGCCACATGGGCTCCGATGAGAGGGGTCCCGCCGACGTTGAACTTATACTTTCTTTTTTTGTCGGTTATGACCGCCCACAGGGTAACCTCGCTGCCGGTTCCGGAGGTGGTGGGGACGGCAATCAAGGGCGGAATCCTTTTAGTGATCTCTTTCTTCCCGTATTCATACTCCAGTATAGAGCCACCGTGAGCTACTTCCACCCCGATGGCTTTGGCCGTATCCATGGAGCTTCCCCCGCCCACAGCTATCAACAAATCACACTCACTATCCTGATAGATTTTAGTGCCCTCTGCCACCAGCTCTACGGGTGGATTACCCACCACTTTATCGAAGAGCCCGTATACGATCTTTTCTTTCTCCAGACTGCCCACTATCCTGTCTAGCAGACCGGCCTTGATTACCCCCTGGTCTGTAACTAGCAGGGGTTTTCTGCCTCCCAAACGACGCACTTCATCGGCCAGGTTTTCCATTGCACCAGGTGCATGTTTTATAGCTGTAGGAGTTTCGAACACTTGCAACTTTACCATCGGTCTCCGCCTTCTAAAAAAGCAAGGATTTTAGCCCGTCTGGTTAATTGAGCCTGGCTACCTTCATAAATTTTATCAATGGCTATATGCCACCCTTATCCAAAGGCAGTTACTTAAGCTCATCCCATCCCGAACTTCCGTTAGACCTTCTGAGCCTCTGTTTCTGTGGCTCGCTCATCCGCTTTCCTCAGAATCTCCTCGATGCCCTCCAGCACATCTTGAGCTAGAGGCAGGGGCTCATAGCTCTCCAGAATCTCCCTGGTTTTGTTGTTGACCCGCTGCCCCAGGGTGAGGGAGCGCCCGCCCACCCAGTCGTGATACATCCTGCGATCCAGAAGCCTCGGATACCAGAATTCGGTCCTGAAGTGCCTCAAAGTATGATCCTCGCCCAAGAAGTTGCCTCCCGGTCCCACCCTGTGGATTACCTCCAGGGCCAGGGTCTCCTCGTCCACTTCTACGCCTCTTACTACCCTATTGACCATGCCGATGATCTCATCACAGAGGAGAAGCATTTCCGTGGAACCTACCAGCCCTGCCTCCAGATAGCCTACATCATGGATCAGGTTGGCTCCAGAGAGGGCAGAGGTCAGGATGGACATGGCTGCCTCCAGGGCAGCCTGTTCATCCAGGGCTTTGGAATCAGAGCAG
This sequence comes from uncultured Actinomycetota bacterium, assembly GCA_964469465.1. Lineage (GTDB taxonomy): Bacteria > Actinomycetota > Humimicrobiia > Hakubellales > Hakubellaceae > Hakubella. Next base: position 41,427 of record CAYYBB010000002.1, on the reverse strand, counting down.
CCCGCTGTAGAGAACATGGGGAGACCAAGATAGTGGGCAATATCGGTCAGGGCTGCGGAGAGGAGGGAGAGCTCCGGGGCACCGTAGGAGTAGACCGTAGTAGACATGTCCATAACCGAGACTACTCCTCCTATAATCACCGGAGCTCCCTTCCTCTTGAGTTGAGCCAGAACAAGACCAGCCAGGCATTCAGCACAGGCATTGACCAGAACTCCAGCCAGAGTGGCCGGCGCCGTAGCCCCAGCTATGGGACAGGGGGTGTAAATGACTGGAATGCCATTTTCGGCGGCAAAAAGGAGCTTCTTTAAGGCATTCTGGCTGTGGTAGTTGGGGGAGCTGGGCTCATCATAAAGAATAATGAAGGGGTTGCGGCGGAAGTTCTCCTCCCCTCCGGCAATGAGATGGCACATCTTAAGGATATCCTGCAGGCCCTCCACATCCATGGCCGTGATGATGAGGGGCTTGGAGGTATGGGTGACCATGGCCACAAACTGATGGCGGTCATAGGTCTGCCAGGGCACGTCCTGAATTAAGGCCAGAGACATGTGAAAGTCAATATGGGGTAGGTAGTCAGCCAGGCGGGCGGCATCCTGAGCATCTTTTTTGGTTGCTTTGCGTCGCTCTCGGCTATAGGGGTCCAGGACAAAGGGGGTATCCGAGCCAGTTCCAAAATAGATTTTGTGATCCTCCAGAGAAAGGCTTTTCTTTCCGTCCCGACTGGACAGTCTTATCCGCTCCGGAGCGCTCTGAAGACAGCTTTTGACCAGGGTGCTGGGCAGGTGGGCCAGGTTATCCTTCTCAATTTCTGCTCCGGCCTCCTTAAGCAGCTTCAGGGCTTCCTCATCGTAGAACCTCGCTCCAGTTCGTTCAAGGACTTCTAGAGCAGAGTTGACTATTTCCTCGATCTGATCCTGGCTCAGGACCCCAAACTGAGTGCTCTGGTTGCTACGGCAGTTGGTCCTCATCATCTTTCTCCCTTTTAGGCCACTATGTTCTTGGCAGTATCCACGGCACTGGCCGCATTATAGGCATAGGCATCCGCCCCGATATCCCGGGCAAAATCTTCTGTCACTGGAGCTCCCCCCCACCATAATCTTGACTCTATCCCGTAGGCCAGCTTCTCTCAGAGCCTCGATGGTCTCTTTCATGCCGTACATGGTGGTGGTCAGAAGAGCACTCATGGCCACAATGTCGGCTCCCTCGGTCTTGGCGGCCTCCACAAATCTGTTCGCATCCACATCCACCCCCAGATTTTTAACCTCAAAGCCGGCTCCCTCCAGCATCATGGCCACCAGGTTCTTGCCTATATCATGGAGATCTCCCTTTACCGTGCCAATAACCACTTTGCCTACCCTGGCCTCTGCTCCCTCTCCTAAAAGGGGCCTCAGGATCTCCATGGCCTTCTGCATGGCCCGGCCCGACAGGAGAACCTCAGGGACAAACATCTCTCCGTCCCGGAAACGCACCCCCACTACACTCATGCCAGCAATGAGGCCCGACTCCAGAACCTCCCGGGGCGGAGTTCCCTCATCTAGAGCTCTCTGGGTCAGCTCTGCGGTGCGCTCTACATTGCCCTGGATCAGCTCCTCGGCAATATCCTTAAGAAGTGTCATCTTTTCTGCCTCCTCCTAACCAATATTTAGCCCGTCTTTCGCTCCAGTTTCGCGGCTGCGAAAGACAGATTCTAACCAAATCTGGTCTCTTTTTCTGAACAATCACCCTTGTTCTGACTGCTAGCTGCTAACCTGGAACAGAGAACAATTTTGCCTTCGCCTCCTGCTTCTGGGCCCTGGCCAAAGGTTATTCTTTAGCTCAAGTTTGTCTTTTCCAAGAGCTTTGGGGAGTATTAAGTCTTGGTTTTAAGTCTTGGTTTTCTCCCTCTCCTCAGCCCGCACCAGGACCTCCTTAAGCTTTTCCAGGACCTCTCCAGGAAGAGGTTCTGGGACATAGCTCTCCAGAAGCTCTTTAGTCCTTTGATTGACCCGCTGGCCCAGGGTAAGAGAGCCGGCAGCCACCCAGTCTGGATACATCTTGCGGTCCAGGAGCCGGGGATACCAGACTTCCTTCTTGAAGTGCTTTAGGGTATGATCCTCCCCCAGGAAATTGCCCCCCGGGCCCACCTTATGAATTATGTCCAGGGCCAGAGTCTCCTCATCCACCCGGATGCCCCGCACTATTCTTTTGACCATCCCGATGATCTCATCAGAGAGGACCAAAAGCTCCTGGCTTCCGGTCATGGCACTCTCCATGAAGCCCACATCATGGATCAGGTTGGCTCCCGAGAGGCCGGCCATAAGCAGATTAATGGCCGCTTCCAGGGCTGCCTGCTCATCTAAGACCTTGGAGTCAGTACACCCTCCGGTGGACCACATGGGCAGCTTGAGATAGCGAGCCACCTCAGCCAAAGCGGCTGAGGCCAGAGCCAGTTCCGGGGCGCCGTAGGAAAGAATAGTAGTGGCCATATCCATAATAGAGACCACTCCTCCCATGATGATAGGAGCCCCCGGGCGCACCACCTGGCTCATGACCACCCCACTTAAACACTCGGCCAGGCTATCCACCAACATTCCAGCCATGGTGGCCGGAGCGGTACCGCCAGCCATGGGACAGGGGGTATAGACGATGGGTATCTTTTTCTCTGTCGCAAAAAGAAGTTTTTCCACCGCATCCTTACCATGGTAGAGAGGAGTATTGGGCTCGGCGTAGAAGATCATGAAGGGATTCCTCAGAAACTCTTCCTCACTTCCGGCAATAGCCACACACATCTCATAGATATCCTTCATGCTCTCCACGTAAAAGGCCCAGGCCACAATGGGCTTTATGCTGTTAGTTACCATGGACTCAAATTCATGGAGATCAGCCAGGGCCTGAGGGACATCAGAGATGGAGCCCAGAGACATGACGAAGTTTATGTTGGGTAGAGCGTCGCAGAGTCTGGCCGTGTTGCGGGCATCGTTTTTGAGAAATTTGCGCCTTTCTTTGGTATAGGGATCAAGAATATTGGGACAGGTGGGGCCAGGACCGTAGTAGACTTTGCCGTCCTCCAGCATCATAACCCGCTCGCTCCTCCGGTTGGCAATACCAATGCGGGAAGGGGCAGTGGTAAGAGCTTGTTGAACCAGAGAGGTGGGGATGCGTACCCGGTTACCCTCAGTTACGTCACATCCGGCCTCCTTAAGAAGCTTTACCGCTCGCTCCTGGTAGATTTTGACCCCCGTTCTTTCCAGAACCTCCAGAGCCCCCAGATAGATCTCCTCGATTTGATCATCAGAGAGAACCCTGAAGAAAACAGTTTGGTTGACCTGATAGTTTACTCTCATCCTCTACCCCTCACTTCCTCCAAAACAGCAGAAACCCCTGTCCTTTCCCCTATCATAAGGGGATCACACTTCTACAATATATTGCGTTCTAAAAAGAAAGATGCTCCTCCTCAGCCTAAAGTTAAGGTAGCCTCTGTTGCTTGAGCAGTCAAGATGAACTACTAACCTATTTTGGTCCTATCTATAGTGCACGATGCACCAAAGCCAGCCTCTGGATGAGGGTTAGCTTCTCCACTGCTTGCCTCTTTGCTACCGCGGTGCTCCACAGTTGTAGATTGTATTTAATCAAATAGACAAGGTTTACGGAGACAGGTAGGGTTAGAACAGGAGAAAGTTAAACAAGTCCCTACCCAGTGAACTTTGACCTGGTAGTCCCCGGAGATAAAACGGAGACAAGGGTGAAACGAATTATTGGCGGCTCACCAGATCATCCATGGAGAGTCAACAAATACTAGAGCACCAAATGTCTGACTTTCAGCCCCAATTGCAGCCTGAACCTAACTTCCTTATCATTCAGATCTACCCCCAGCAGCTCCTCAATCTTCTTGATCTGGCGAGAAAGGGTGTTTCGATGCACAAACAGCTTCGCGGCTGCCTCCTTTTTGTTCCCATAACTCCCCAGGAAAACTTCCAGAGTGTGGGCTAGAGAAGTCCTGTGGCGAAGGTCGTACTCTACCAGCTTGGCTACTGTCTCTCTGTAATAAGCCTTCACCTCATCCTCAGGTTTCGGAGAGAGAAAGAGCTGGTAAAAAGAAAGGTTTTCATAGAGATGGATCTTCTTTTGGGGAAATATTTTCTTACCTAAAAGGAGAGATTGCTTGGCCTTAGTAAAACTGAGAGTCAAATTTCGGAAACCCTTAGTTACAGGACTCACCCCGATGGAAAGACTAAGACCTTGGTGTTTCTTGCTCACTCGGTTCAGAAGCTCCTCCAGAATCTCCCCATGGAAACTACTGTCCACCGGCTGAAAAACTACTATGAGACTATCGCTGGCTTCAGTCATAAAAGCCCGCACTCCTCGATCAGCAACTACGGCAGTGATCAGATCTCGGATATCCAGTCGGATCTTTTGAATGGAGCCTTCGTTAGCCTTCTGATTGCGGATATACTCTTCCAACTGGTCTATGTCCACCACTGCTACCATGCTGGGCAGATCTGGATCCAATCCAAGGTAGGCCGCTCGACGGGAGATCATCTCCTCTGATTCGATCTGTCCAAAAAAGAGATCGTCCAGAAAATTACCCTCCACCCTCCGCCGGGCCTCCAAAATAGCTATATTTTTGCTCATCTCCAGAGCTACTATGGTAGCCGCCTGCTCCAGAGTCACGAAATCCTGCTGCTGAAGTTCCCGTTCCACCTCCAGCACAAAGACATAGCCCAGATGCTCTGTCCCGGCCATAACTGGCACCACCACTCGGGACATGGTCTCCAACTCCGTCACCGGACCCAGACGAGAGGGTTTCTTGTTTGAAGTTAACTGAAGGATCTCCTTTCTTATGGTAGGATGATCCAGAAATCTTTCTGGCTTTCTCTTAAGAAGTATGCTCTCTCTCCACACCGGATCCAGCCGATCTGTGGAGCCCGCATAGGCCAGAATCCGAAAATTTATGTTCTCTATGGCTACTGGGTTGCCTACTAACTGGGATAGGACCCTGGCGATGGAGCTCAGCCCCTGGCCCTCTAGCATTACCTGCATCAACTGGCTGTGACTTTCCTGAGCCTTGCGCAGCCGTTCGTATTGTCTGCTGATTATCAGATTACAGATGGCCAGGGTAATGTCCACGAAACGCAGCTCCCAGGGAAGTTCGATGAGGGGAAGGGAAAGCGAATTGGCAATCTTCTTCATGCCCTCAGTCACATGCTTAAGGAAAGGCCCTCCACAGCTAATGGCTACGCCAGCCGCGTTTATGCTCTCCAACTCGTAGATAAACTTCTCCTGGAGAGCTTCCTCATGACTGATACAGACCGCGTTAGTGAGAATAAACTCCTCTCCCACCAGCCACTTGGTGGGTTCGGGGACATCGCTAACATGAACCCAGCGGACTTTTCTGTCTAGCCCATCTTTCCCCGCCAGAAGTTGGGCTGGTTTCATGACCTCGAGAGAAAGAACATCTCTTACCGTGACGGTCAACTTACAACCTCTCTGATAAAACTATCTCATATTCTAACAATTATCCCATAAGAAGCGCCTGTGGTATAAAGGTGCGAGGGTCGTCTTGGCTGAGAAAACCTACCAGTACTCTTTTTAAGAGAAACAAGAGTCGAATAAACTATAGTCGAAAAATGAGTTTTGATGCGAGCAGGCTCGATAAAAGAAACACGGAGCCTCCTGTTTGCTACCCCGTCTACCCTGTAATTCCTCGGTAATCTCTGCTATGATCATCTACGTTGGAGGGAGGAATATCTGCAATCCAACCAAGAAGGAAAGAGAAAGAGGTCAAAAGAAAATGAGTCCGTACGCTGATGTAGTGGAGGAAACCAAAAGAATCATAGAACAGGCATCTCTAAGGGGTATCACCATCAGGCTTCTAGGGGGGCTGGCGGTTAAGTTTCATTGCCCCAGTGCCGAGCATCGTGCTCTGGAAAGACACTATCCCGACATTGATTTTGTGATCACCAGGGCTTACTCCAAGGAAATACCCAAACTCATGGCCTATTTAGGATATGAGCCCAATGAGAAATTCAATATTCTTAACGGGGAGTTTCGCATGCTCTTCTACGATCAAACAAATAAGAAACAGATCGACATATTTATGCAGGACTTTCATATGTGCCATAGAATTCCCATTAGCAGAAGGTTAACAGTCGAGGAAATCACCATTCCTCTGGCCGAATTGCTCTTGACCAAACTTCAGATAGTCCAGCTTAACGAGAAAGATCTCCTGGACACCATGGCCCTTCTTCTGGATCATCCCCTGGGAGAAAAAGATGCAGAGACTATCAACTTGAAAGTTATTACCAACCTTACCAGCCAGGATTGGGGCCTCTACAAGACTGCATCCCTTAGCCTGCAGAAAACCGTTGATTTTGTGGACACCCGAGATATGAAGGGAGAAGAAAAGAAAATTATCCGGTCAAGGACTCAGGAGCTACATAGAGCCATTGAGCGGGCTCCCAAATCCGTCAAATGGAAACTCAGAGCTGCCATCGGTGAGAAGATCCAATGGTACGACCTGCCAGAGGAAGTGGCCAGAGGATAGCCGCTTTTTGAAGAAATCTACCCGGAAGTAGGGAGATATCTGTGAATGCCTCTGCCGTCCAGGTCAACCAAAACTCCTAGAAGGATGCCTTGTTCATATGAACTTCCCGGGTTTATGCAGACAGTCTGGCCTATTTTGGCCAATCCCTTAGCCTCGTGGATATGCCCAAAAAGCCCCAGTAGAGGCTGGTGCTTCTCTACGGCTTCTTTGACCGCCTTACTGCCAACCGCCACCGTCGACCTCCCTGCATACTTGGGCCTCAGTTGAGGGTCAAGTTCGGGGGCCTCATCTAGACCTGAGCCATAAGGTGGATCGTGTAGATTGAAGATGCACCTGCTCATATCCTCCACCTGGAAAGCCATGGCCTGGATCTTCTTCTGCAGCTCCTCCTCGCTGCACTCTCGAAAAGTGTTCCAGGGAGTGGGCGTACTCCAACCAGTGCTGATCATCTTGTAGATCGGATCAAGCCCTATGACCTTGCCCTCGGCGTTGAAGACATACTTCGATCCCTCGATAATGTCGTCGATTTCAAACATGTCATCATTACCAGGGCAAACATAACATTTTATCCCTGTACCTTTCAGCCGCTTCTCAGCGTAATCCAGCCATCTCTCCACGGTCTGGACTGCCATCTGAATAAACAATTGCTCCACTTTTTTGAGATCGGCGTTAAGCTCCTCCACTTTGCTGAAACTGGCCCGCAGGGGATAATAGCCCCGGTCCACTATAGTCCTCTCCATCTGAGCCACTTCCTGCTCGCTCCTCAGCACTACCTCCTGTTCCAAGAAGGAGACCTTGTAGGTTCCGTCTGATTTCTCCGTGATGGGAATTATGGCTTTGCCAGTCATATCACCGCCCAGGATGATTATGTCAGCCTTATAGAACTGTCCGGCATTGATGAACTTCCTCCAACATTTTTCCGACCCGTGGATATCTGTAGCAAAGAATATGCGTGTCATAGAAGAGAACCTCCTGAGACATTTTGCTCCAACCAGCAGTTGTTTGCCAAGATTATAGCATGTGATGACAGAAACTATTCTTGTAACAAAAATCGAAAGAGGATTCTGGGAGCTACTTTAGACACTTTTTAGCCTTGATACAGACTATTTGATGGTGCAAAATGCACCGCCTGAGAGATTAAAAACGGTAGATTATTACTATTGAGCTTACCCTGGTTTTACTTTAAGATTAAGGTCATAAGAGCTTAGCGTTTTCTGTTACTTATTTGATAGAAAAAGATCACGCCGTACTCAATGGTCTCAACATTTCCTTCCGGGAGGTGGTGGAAAAAATCGCACCAAGGATAGACGGTAAGAAACAGAATAGTTAAAGGAACGAGAAAGGAGGAGAAATGGCCGAAGCAACTTTATTTGTCAGAAAGGCCACCGGTCTAGTAAGAGCCTGGTCCATATTTGATGCTTTCATTTATGCCACATTTTCCATCAATCTCATCACCCTGGGCCTGTATATCTTTTCCTTCGCTCCCTTCATCCCCAACGCCCATCTCGTACCAGCCATCATCATCAGCGGCATACTCATTATCTTTGAAGTCATAATCTACGCTATGCTGATCTCCATCATGCCTCGGGCCGGAGGAGATTATGTCTGGCAGAGCCGCATCCTGGGTGGCGGTTGGGGATATGTCCTGGGCATGACCGGATGGGTATTCATTTTGTGGCACTGGGTGCCTCTCTACGGCACCATGCTCGTCTACCTGGTCTTGAGTCCCATCCTGGCCATGTTAGGATCCACAGCCAATAGTCCAGGACTGATCAATGCGGCAGTATGGTTGACTGGCAGAGACGGTCTCTTTATCGGATCTATGGTAGTCATTGCCTTTGTGTTCTTCTACATTGCCATAGGCATGAAGTGGTACGCCCGCATCCAGAAGGTGTGCTTTTATATCGGCATGGTGGGGCTTCTATCCGTGTTCCTTGTTCTTCTGGTGGCCAGTAACTCCAACTTCGTCGCTGGTTTCAACAACTACGTGAGTTCCCTATTTGGTGTCACTTCAGCCAATGCTTACCAGGAGATCATAGACGCGGCAGCCAAAGATGGCTACAGCCCTCTTCCCTGGGGAAGGATGCCTATCGCCGCCAGTCTGGCCCTGATTCCTATGGTGGTCTTCTTCAATCTGTGGCCCAACTGGGGTGCTACCCTTTATGGTGAGATCCGGGGAGCCAGCGACTACAAGCGAAATGTATTGGTATGGGAGGAGCCCTGGTAGTTACTACCATCCTGGCCATCATATTCCTGGCTCTGATTGCCAAGACTATCGGCTGGGAGTTCTACCACGCCGCCAACTATACCTTCTACGCCGGAACCTCGCCACTGCCCCTCTTTCCCTACCCAGGGCTGCTGGCAGCTTTCATAACTCAAAATCCGGTCCTGCAGTTGTGGATTTTACTCTCCCTCAGCCTCTGGTTCTGGGGTTGGTCGGGGACAGTCTTCCTTTCCTCCTCCAGAGTCATATTCGCGGCTGCTTTCGACCGGGTACTGCCTGAGTGGATGGCCACTGTCTCTCCCCGGTTCAGGACTCCCACCGGTGCCCTGATTGTGATGACTATCCCCTCCATCATAGTGAGCCTGCTCTACTCCTATACCCCGAAATTCGCCACCTTCACCCTGGCCGCCACAGTGGTGATCGCCATCACCTACGTGGGAACTACCGTGGCCGCCATACTTTTGCCCTATCGAAAGCGGGAGCTGTTCAATGCCTCGCCAGTATCCCGCTATAGCATAGCAGGAATTCCGGCCATAACCATAAGTGGAGTAATCTTTCTCCTGTTCCTTCTCTACAACATCTACATGTGGTCCGTAGATGCCGTCTATGGGGTGAACAACCCTCAGTCGGCCATTTACATGCTTCTTCTGTATATCCTGGCCATAGTTCTCTACTTCGGGTTCAAGGGATACAGGAGAAGACAGGGGATCGACATCAATATGGTGTATCAAGAGATTCCAGTGGAGTGAGGTTTTCATTGGCCACTCAATCAGAACTCCAAAAGGGCCTCCAGCTCCTCATCCTTCACATCGAAGACAGAGCCATGAGGAGGAAGCTTCTCGTGGTAAAAGAATTCAGGTAACCTATTATGAGCAGGGCCAAAGCCAGCAGCATGATTAAAGGCTCTTTCTGCCTTCAATATCTCTCTTCCCGATTGGGTGAGAAAATCCTTTCCCAAATTAAGACCGTAGCGAGCGCTAATGAGATCAGCTACGATGGATGTGTCTTTGCTCAGGGCGGGCACGGTCATCATGCATAGACCAGCATTATCAAATCCAGTGATCATGATTTGAGTTTTGCGAGAGAGCTGGGCCTGTCCCTCCGGGCTCAGGTGATCCACATTGGCCCGGATGGTATGGCCAGCAGTGTGATCAGCCCCCATGGGTGAGGTGGCATAAGTACATCCGGTCCCTTTTATTCCCCGAGGGTCAAAGCCGGACATACCCTGACCTTTGACCGTGGGTATGCGCCTTACTCCCAGCACTTGGCCTGTGATATAGGCCCCGGAACCAAGGAGCTTTCCCAAAACGGTTCCCTCTCCAATCTCGCTAAGCAGTTGGGCTGCTCTCTCGGCATCCCCAAACTCCCACAGGCCTGCTTCCGCAGCTACACCCAGGACACCACCCATCTCTATGGTGTCGAGGCCAATCTCATTACATAGGCGATTCAGTCGGGCAATCTGATCCAGGTCTCCTATGCCCAAATTGGATCCCATAAGGACTATGGTCTCATATTCCAGAGGTCCTACCACTACTTTTCCCTGTTTATTAGGATATTTATTGGAGCACTTTACGGTGCAACCAGGCATACAGGCATGGGTAGTAGTGCCCTCTCCGGCCCTCTCTAGAATGAGGTCATACATCCTCTCACCGCTTATCTCCTCAGCTTTCTCAAACTCTCCCTGGCTGAAGTTTCGGGTGGGAAGAGCACCGTATCCATTGCAGGCACTGACCATGGCCGCGGTACTGTAAAGGGGATAGATTTCAGCGGTCTGGGGGGTCTCGCGGATAAGTTTGTTGAACTTCCGGAGGGCTTTCCTGAAGAGGTTAGTATCTTTAACTTTGGGTCTTTCCGTTCCTGTATCATCCAGAACTATGGCCTTGAGGCCCTTGGAGCCCATGACCGCTCCCAGGCCTCCCCGGGCAGAAAAGCGGCTGGGGTTGCCCTCCATGTCGGTCGTGGCTATGACGGCCGAGGGGAGCTTGAGCTCTCCTGCCGGCCCGATGAGGATAACAGCCACTGCCGAACCATGAACTTCCTGTAGCCTCTGGGCAATTTCCGTAGTGCTGAGACCCATTAGTTCGCGGCAGTGGGTCAGTTCCCAATCATCCTTAGTTATTTTAAGAACGTAAATATCTTCATTCGGTGGAGTTTCTTCTATTATGACCGCCTTCAGACCCAGCCGAGCCAGCTTGATGGCAGCCACTCCTCCCGAGTTGCTCTCCTTTATGCCCCCGGTCAGGGGACTTTTGGAGCCCACCGAAAGACGTCCTGAACAGGGGACACTGGTTCCTCCCAGAAGGCCAGGAGCCAGTACTAACTTATTAAAGGGCCCCAGAGGATCACAGGAGGGCTTTACTGCATCAAAAACAATCCGAGAGGTGAGTCCTCTCTCTCCCAAGGTCCCATAGTCATCAGAAACTTTCTCCCACTCGGCCCTCAAAGTCGACATATCTACTCTTAAGATCTTGTGCATCAGAAATCCCCTCCCTACCTAGCCCGGTATCACCAAGGTGACATCGAAATTACACCGCACCTCACGAAGACAATCGCACCACCCGCCCATGGGGTGCGACCAGAACTTTAGCCTCAGAACCAATCCTTTTGAAAGCCATGGCCAGAGCTTCTTCTATCGATCGGGCCGGTCTGAGCCCAATCCCTTTTACGAAACTGGCGGAAAGAGATGAGACCAAATATATGTCCACCTTCTTCAACAGGCTGGCAATAGCAGCAGCTTTATGGCCTCCCAGGACAAATTTGCTCCTAATCCGCTCTACAAGAAGGTCTGGTGAGGAGGACATCTCCAACATCCATTTTTCAAAGATACTCTCCCCCATCCCTTCCTCGCAACTGGCCACCAGAATTATGGCTCCTACCCTCTTTTACTATTTGTCTCACGTTCTCCAGAGCCTTCTGGGCCTGGTAAAGGTTTATGTCTTTCGGATAGCCGCCCGGAGAGGTAACTACTATATCTGCTAGATCGTCTACGGTAACCTCGAAGATCTGTCCGTAGAACTTTACTCCTTCTTCAAATGCACGAGAGCAGTCCCCAGCCACCGCCCTGATTATCTGCTTGTGGTCATTGAGGATGACGTTGAAGATGAAATTGACCCCTACTCTCTTACCTACTTCCTCAATGTCCTCCCGCACCGGATTCCCCCTGACTACACCAGCCCGGGCCAGAGGAGAGAGCATCATGCTGTGGTTATGTTCTACGGATCTGCGGCTACTTATACCCGGCATGATGGCCTTGGCCCCTCCGCTATAGCCAGCAAAGTAGTGGTATTCAATGTTGCCAGTACAGATTTTCAGATCAGACTCCATGAAGGGGCGGTAGACTTCGATGGGGGTGCCCCGGCTAGTCTGGCCCCAAGAGATGCAATCTGTCTCATTAAAATCAACAAGCTTTACCTTTTGGAAGGCTTCCTCCCCCACCAGGCCTCTCTGTTCCTGGGGCGAATGCCCGCGGTGGATGCCCAGACCAAATATGATGGTTGTCCTTTGCAGATCTATTCCTCCCTGCTCTAACTCTTCTAGCAGAAAGGGTAGGAATTTGAAAGAAGGACAGGGCCTGGTCATGTCGCTGACTACGATAGCTGCATTTTTGGCCCGGGAGGCCAGGCGGGAGAGCCTTACGCTACCGATGGGCTCTCTAAGAGCTTTCCTAATCTCCTTCTCTTCATCCACCCCCAGATGCATCTTTGGAGGCTGCAAGATGCTCACTAGATTCTGCCGGAGCAATCTAAAAATGAGTGTTCCCTTCCCAAAAGGAATTTCTATTTCCTTTTCCATTCCTCTTCTAGACCTGCAAATCAATCTCACTGAGAAGTTGGTTAAGAATCTCCACCAGATGGGCAAAGTTGCTCTCTCTCAACCTGGACAGCCGCTCATATTGGCAGGCTTTAAGCAGAATAGCCCTTCCTACTTCTCGATACATGTCCAGGTTGCCTTTCCAAATATCCCTTTTTTCTCCCAAAAAGACTTCTTGAATGCGGGGAGGCGGCTTCATGTTTACCAGGTCAATGTTCATAGCCGCCTCCACCCCGTAATCGGGAAGCAGATCCAGCCGGGCCAGAACCAATCTCTGGAAAGCTCTTTGCCCGGTAAGGGGTTGTCGAGAGATCCTCTCTTCTACCTCCGGAAAAAGAAGTTTGATAAGAGGGCGATAGATAGTCTCGGTAGCTCCCTGAAACCAGGGAGAGATACCTACCCCCAGCACCACGTCAGCCCTACCTTGCAGTATGGGCTCTGCCACCATCTCGATCCATCTCGCTTCAAAATTCAACAGATCGGCATCGCTGAAAAGAACGACATCTCCCCGGGAGTGGAGAAAGCCTTCACGCATGGCGTTTCCCTTTCCAGGTGGCACCTCCAGGAAGTGATCCGGGCCAGCTTTAAGAATCTCATCCAGGGTAGAATCCTCGGAGCAGCCATCGGTCACGATGACCTCCACCTCTACATCTTTAGCTTCCCGGAAAGCGCTTCTGGCAATGGCAATATTCCGGGCTATAGTTTTCTCTTCGTTGCGGGCCGGGATAATAACAGACACTATCTGCTTTCCATTCGATCCTGTATCATAAGATCTTTCAAGAAAGATGTCCGCCCACAAGCTAGGTGCTTTTGCCCCCTGCCCCGGGCCAGAGGTCCTGGATTTTCGCATTTGGAGGCTCACAGTTGGTATGTCATTGAAAGATTGGGAGCATTCTCGGGCCTTCTCATCAAATAGTTGTGGCATTTTGGGCTTACCTCTTTCTGGGACCGGAAAAGAACTACAAAGACTTTAGTATGATCTGCTGATCTAAGTTTCTAAGTTTCGCTCTTGCGCCAAAGGAAGCAACTAAGTCAAGATTATATGGCAAAAGGGAGTTTTCAACAATCTCTCGGTAGAAATAGTGTTAATCCACTGGACGCTTCTGAGGAGAATTGGGGAGAGAACAATCCGCTACGGGGTCTTCTCAGGCTCCCATGCTTTCTTGCAGTATTGCTTTTCCCAAGTAGAGAAGCAGTCTGTCCATGAAGGTAAAGTACAGCCAGGGGCTCATCAGAGGATCAGAAGAAGCTATCAAAAGGCTTGAGAACCGAATTCTTCCTTGGGGCTAAGGACCAGCAATTTCGATTCGGCCTCCCCCTGCCCCCTTGGCCCTGTACATGGCCCGATCCACCATCTCCATCACCGCCTCCACCGGGTCATCGGGCCCAAACTCAATCAGGCCAATGCTCGTAGTCAGACCATCCAGTTCTGTCTTCCCAAAAGAGTCTCTGATCCTCTGGGCTATTGCAGCCGCCTGCTGGCAAGTAGTTTCCGGGAAGATAACTGCGAACTCATCTCCCCCATATCTGAATCCCGCATCTATGTCTCTGCGGATGGAACCCAAAACTATCTTGCCCACCTCTTCCAGAGCCCGGTCTCCCGCCAAATGGCCATGAGTATCATTGTAAGATTTGAAATTATCCAGATCCAGCAATAAAAGAGAGAGCGGATAGCGGCGGCGCCTGGCCCTTTCCATCTCCTGTCTTAGCCGGCTAGAGAAATGCCTCTGATTATACAGCCCGGTCAGAGAATCGGTGATAACCAACTCTTCCAACACTGCATGTAATCGCTTGAGTTCCCAATTCTCCTGGACCGACTTCAGCCAAAAATAGACCAGTAAACCACTCAGAACCGGAAAACCCAGATACAGTATGATGCCTGTAAATTGCAGTATATGCCCCAGTCCTATTTGAATTTCGGGTAGCACGTGCGACAAAACAATAGCTACGGCTACTACCATGGTCAACACAGCCGCCACGGCTGGACGTTCTACCACATACCTCCATCTTCTATGAGTAGTAGAGCTTCCAATCCTCTGCTCCTCAGGTAAGGTTTTGCCACTGCCTGCCTCGCTCACAAAGTACCTCCGAAAAATCAGTTAAGACAACAAGAGTCCCCCGCTACAACAACTTCAAGACCATATTTGGTGCTAATAATTCTTGGTGAAAGTGAACATTTTTCTTATGATACCAGCGCCAAACTGCTCCCTCATCACCACTTCAGGACCATTATGTTATCTTGGAAAGGCCTCCAGCCCCCATTGCTATCTCGGCCGATCCTTGGTAGCTTCTTCATCAAATCCTGGCATTTTGCGACCCGTGTTACCTCCTCTTTCGATGTTTGTTGCATGATCATGCACCATCGTTGGCAAAAAATATATTCCCCACCTCCTCATTTAGCACTTTTGCTATTTTTGACATAGTTCTAAAACTGGGAATAGTGTGGCCATGGACATATCTATTGACACTGGATCTGTTTGTACCGATGGCCCTGGCCAGATCGGACTGGGTAAGACCCTTTTCTTTAAGAATTTGCTTGAGGCGATTGCGAACCTTTACCACTTTCTCCTCCTCTCATTTACCACCGCAATACTACCATAGCATATGTTGCATGAACATGCAACAGTTTTTGGGATAAATCTTACAAATTTAGCGCAAATGTTGATACAATAGACAACATGAAAATAGAACATACGGAAAAACCTTTTGCCGAAGCCTTTGCAGACCTCTTTCATAATTCCAAATACCGCAGTCTGAGAGAGTTTGGCCGAAAGAACGGCATAGATCATACCTATCTGAGCCGCCTGAAAAATGGTCAGGCCAAAAATCCCTCCGACGAGGTCATGGAGACCATAGCCAAAGGCTTCGGGATTGACCCCTGGTACTTCAGAGAGTATAGACGAGGAAGGCTGGCCAAAATAATCAGAGAAGGAGGTCTGGACAAACAGGATATCGGTAAGATGTCTCCCCAGGACATCCAGATAGTCCAAGAGCTTCTGGACTACTACCAGAAACATAAATAGTATAGTAGGATAGCAGAGTAGCAGAGTGATGGGGAGAACATGGGCCTCTTGAAGTGGAATGACCTGATGGAAGAGCTTCTAGAGGAGGGTGGTACCATATGTTTAGTGGGCCAGCCGGATACAGGAAAGAGTACTTTTGCTAAACTCCTTATTAGCAAAGCTCTGAAACGAGGAATCAAAGTGGGATGGGTGGATGCGGACATCGGCCAATCTACTATCGGTCCACCTACCACCATCGGACTTGCTTTCCCCGATCAATTTACAGAAGATATACCAGACATAAAGGCATCTCGGCTATACTTTGTCGGTTCAACTAATCCCCGAGGACATCTCCTGCCCCTCATTGTGGGCACTCAAAAGATGGTGGAGTTAGCCAGAGGCAATTCAGATCTGGTAATTGTGGATACCACTGGAACCGTCTCTGGCGATTTTGGCCAGGCTCTAAAATACTATAAAGTTATGGCCATGAGGCCAGACTTTCTGATCCTCTTTCCAGTGGAGAGTGAACTGGAGCCCCTGGCTTCATTTTTTGAAAATCTAGACATCTTCAAGATCCGTAGAGTGATAATACCTCCTGAGATCAGAATGAGGTCCCGACAGGAAAGGATAAGCTACCGCCAGGCTAAATTTCAGAAATACTTCCAGCAGGCCATAAAGTATCGTTTGTTTAAGGAAGACCTTTCTTTCTATCCCCATCTGGAGAACTTACCGGGCAGAATCATTCCCAAGAATTTGCTGGTGGGGCTTAAAGACAAGAGCAACGAGCTAATAGGTCTGGGCATTGTAGTTGAGGAATATGAGGATAGTATCAAAATCCTGGCTCCCCTCCTTGATCCTCAGAAGGTCAGACATGTGGAACTGGGCTCCATCAGGATAGATAAAGAGGGGAATCAGATAGGTTGACGCTTCCCACGACTAAGATCAGAGGATTCTCAGATGACTGAGTAACACCAAAATTCATCAGAAACTATAACGAACCAGCGCAATTAGTTGAGCAACCAGTGATTTAGATATATAATTCGCTAAGAAAACTAAGTTACGATGCGGGAGCTGCTACTTGAGCGGCTGAGAGGGGCCTAGGGGGCCCGACCGCCTGAACCTGATCTGGGTAATGCCAGCGGAGGGAACAGGTCCAGAAGTTATCAAGGTTATCTTACCTTGACTTAAGCCGTCTCGGTAGCTGAGGCGGCTGTTTTATTTTGGGATGATGCTCTGGCTGAGCTGAGCGAGGAGCTTCTTTCTAGAGCGAGGGTGAGGTTCATATGATAAATTTAGATCTTTATTTGATAACAACTGAAGTCCCGCAAATGGGAAGATCTCATATTGACGTTGCCAGGGCTGGCATCGCCGGAGGAGCCAGCGTTATCCAGTTTCGCGAGAAGGAAAAGGATGACCAAACCATCTATGAGATAGCCTGCCAAATTAGGGAATTGACGCGGAAGGCGGGTGTACCTTTTATAGTGAATGATCGGGTTGATATTGCGCTGGCTGTCGATGCAGACGGAATTCATGTGGGGCAAAAGGACATGCCTGCAGCGGCAGTGTCCAGCTTGATCGGAAAAGGGAAGATAGTTGGCGTTTCAGTTTCAAGCGTTGAGGAAGCCGTTAGAGCCCAAAGGGAGGGGGCTAGCTATTTGGGCGTCGGCCCAATATTTCCTACTCCTAGCAAGAGCGATGCAGGTGAGTCCATAGGATGTGAAACGCTAGCTCGAATTCGGAAAAGCGTAAGCATTCCACTTGTGGCAATTGGGGGGATTAGCCTCAACAACATGGACGATGTACTCAAGGCGGGGGCAGATGGCATTGCCGTGATTTCGGCTGTTGCCTGCGCGCCCGATATGGAACAGGCGGTAAGGGAGCTTCTAAAAAGATTTAAGGAGCTCAAGTGCTCCAAAAACAGGAAAGAGTAAAGGGTGAGAACGATGAGAATTAAGGCTGAAGCATCTGATAGCTTAATGGAAGAACTGAAATCTGGAGTGATCCCGGAGACAGTGAGAGAGGTTGCCAAGGACGAACAAGTTGACCTGGATTTACTTGTCCAAAGGATCATTTCAGGAAGGGTTGTTATACTGCGAAGCAGTAACCATGTACAGGCAAAACCGATTGGCGTTGGAGAGAGTCTGAGAACAAAGGTCAATGCTAACATTGGCACATCCGTAGATTACCGGTCCCTTGATGAGGAGCTTGAAAAGCTCAGGGTCGCAGTTGAGGCCGGCGCAGATACAGTAATGGATCTGAGCACAGGGGGAGATTTGGACAGGATAAGAAGGGCAATAATTTCCAACTCTCCCATACCTGTTGGTACTGTCCCGATTTATCAGGCTGCCATCGAAGCCAAAGATAAATACGGAAGCATTGTCGAAATGACTGTTGATCATATTTTTGAAGTGATAGAAAAACATGCCGCAGATGGGGTTGATTTCATTACGGTTCACTGCGGAGTGACGCGACGAGCTCTCGACGCTTTGATGGAGCAGAAAAGAATTGCTGACATAGTTAGTCGAGGCGGGGCGTTCATGGCTGCTTGGATGTTACACAATAGAGCGGAGAATCCACTTTATGAGGAATTTGACCGGCTCCTCAAAATAGCCCAGAAGTACGAAGTGGACTTAAGCTTGGGGGACGGGATGCGACCTGGTTGCATTGCTGACGCAAGCGACAGGGCCCAGTTTACCGAGCTAATAACGCTTGGAGAGCTCGTTCGTCGAGCCAGGCAGGCTGGGGTGCAGGCCATGGTGGAAGGGCCGGGCCATCTTCCATTTGACCAAATTAAGGCCAATGTGGAGATGGAAAAGACCATATGCGAAGGAGCTCCATTCTATGTTTTGGGGCCTGTGGTTATCGACGTTGCGCCGGGCTATGACCACATCACCTCAGCCATTGGCGGCACCATGGCTGCTTTTGCCGGAGCTGATTTCCTGTGCTACGTCACACCACGTGAGCACCTGGGGCTTCCGACGGTTGAGGATGTGAGAGAGGGTGTGATAGTGTGCCGGATTGCTGCTCATGCAGCAGACGTGGCAAGATACATACCTGGTGCGCGCGAGTGGGACAGCAGAATGGCCGAGGCGCGAAAGAGGCTTGACTGGGAGGGCCAAATTAGACTTTCTCTTGACCCCAAGAAGACAAGGTCTGCCTATGAGGAACGCAGGGCTGGACGGGATGATGCCTGCACTATGTGCGGAGAGTTTTGTGCGATGAAGCTGGTGTCGGAATTTCTTGGCTCCGACAAATTCGTCAAGTGCTAGACTGGTCCCTGCCTTCAACAAGAAAAATGACTAGCTAAAGGAGTGCTTATGTCTGGCGAGGAGATGCGCTTTGTTTGAGAAACAAGCAAGGAGCATGACTTGTTGAACTCTAGGTCCCAAGATCCCGTAAGATGCGTGCTGAGCATAGCTGGCTCGGACCCAGGTGGGGGAGCTGGAGTAGAAGCTGACCTCAAGACCTTTTGCCTTCTTGGGGTTTATGGGACATGTGTTATCACTTCCGTAACTGCGCAAAATACTCGGGGCGTTCAGCGCATTTACCATCTTCCGGCGGATCTTGTCGGGGATCAGATTGAATCGGTTGTTTCGGATATTAAGGTCGATGTGATTAAGACAGGCATGCTGGGGACAAGGGACATCCTGGATGCAGTTTGCCACAAGATCCGTGAGCACAACCTGGTGAATCTGGTAGTCGATCCCGTGCTAAGGGCAAAGGATGGCTCAATCCTTCTGGAAGAAGATGCAGTTCAGCTATTGAAGTCAGAGCTGTTGCCCCTCGCAAGCGTGGTGACGCCAAATCTGGAGGAGGCAGAAGTCCTGTCGGGCCTAAAAATACATGACGTAGAAGATATGAAAAAGGCGGCACGGCTAATATATGAACTTGGCTGCAAGTGGGTACTTCTTAAAGGCGGTCATCTCAAGAAGGATGCTGTCGATGTCCTTTTTGACGGTGCGCAGTTCTATGAATACAGAGCCCCAAGAACAAATGACCTTAATGTCCATGGAACTGGCTGCATTCTTTCGGCTGCTATTGCGGCTGAGATGGCCAAGGGAGCTGGCATTCCAGAGGGAGTAGCAAAAGCAAAGGATTTCGTTTCAAGCACGATAGCTCACGCTGTTAAGTTGGGCAGAGGGCTTGCCCTGGCCAGGCTCTTTGTGCCATTTCCATCTGACAAATCTTCCGAAAAAGCAGGAGACTACTAACAAATTATGAATTACGAGGCTTTCTCGGCGTGAACTACCCCACCCTAACGGGTGGGGCTTCCTGGTTCAATGAGGAGCCTTGATGCACTACCTCTCCCCAGGCGTAGATTCGGGCAGTTCCTGCCCTATTGAGGATATTGATTGCAGCATTATGGTCCCGGTCAAGAACAGTTTTACAGAAAGGGCAACAATGAATCTTATCAGCAAGGGTCTTAGAAACTCGTTCACCACAAACACTGCAATTGATGCTTGTATAGTTGATGGTACAAGTCTTGATAGTGCCTTGAGTAGGTCTATGCATCTTAATCTTGAAAGCAGTCTCTGGTTCAATAATTTCTACAGCAAAGGCTTTGGCGACATCAAGATTGATAGATTTGAGTTTTTTCGCTATGATCTCGTTTAGAACTTTATATCTATATTCTTCCCAGGCAACATAATGGAACTGAAGGCTATATATACAGAGTGATTACCCTTATCAAGTCGAATGTCATAACAATAATACTATAACAGTGAAGCAAAGTCAAGTTAAAAATGAGCTCAACCATACCCCTTATAACTTTCATCAGTGATTTTGGCTACCAGGATGAGTGGGCAGCTATCTGCAAAGGAGTTATCTACCGCATCAGCCCCACGGCCAACATCGTGGACATATGTCACAACATTCCCAACTTTGATATCTGGAAGGCCTCTTTTGTGCTCTCCTCTGCTCTGCCCAGCTTTCCTGTCGGCGTCCATCTGGCAGTGGTAGATCCGGGGGTAGGGACACAAAGAAGAGGCGTAGTGATCAAGGCCGACAGAGGGGATCTCCTGGTGGGACCGGATAACGGTCTCCTCATTGCTGCGGCAGAAAGGCTAGGCGGAATTAGAGAAGTCACCCTGATCACCAATGACAAATTCTGGCTCAAGCCGGTATGTCCCACCTTCCACGCCCGTGATATCTTCGCTCCAGTAACAGCTTACCTGGCCAACGGAATCTCTCCGGCCGAGATCGGCGAGACTATAGCAGAGGAAAGCCTGGCCAAATCCTTTTGGGAGAAACCCCGAATTAGTGGAAGGACGTTGGAGTGTCAGGTTATCGATGTAGATAAGTTCGGCACTCTGAGATTCAATGTGGAGTCTTCTTTTCTGGGAGCACAGAATCTCAGCCCGGGAGAGACTATCTTGATGAAAGTGGAGTTCCCCTCCGACCTCCAGCGACCCCATATTCTAGCAGAGGTACCTTTTGGAAGAACCTTTGGCGATGTGAGGGCGGGAAGTCCCATCATGCTGGTGGATTCCTCGGGCTATCTATGCCTGGCCCTTAATCAGGGTAGCGCCGCCCAGCACTTTAATCTAAAGAGAGGAGACCGACTGACCCTGAGGCTGTAAGTGATAGAAAAAACCTCGGTCTTTCAAGAGCTATGGGCTTCCCAAAAGTTAGAGCCTCTGATAGATCTGCTTTTCCAGAGGAAGCCTACTTCATTCAGCTCGGCGCTTCCGACAAAACCCACCGTGATATTATCCCCGGCTTTGAACGATTTCAAAATACCCGCAGCTTCTTTTATGGACCTTGATCATAAGAGGGCCCTTCTCTCCCCTTGGATAATTCTCTCCCCTTAGCTATACTTATCATTACTATAGAACCCGTAGAACGATAGGCTAACGAGTTTAGGTGAATTTGTGGCTAGTTATTGGCAACCCATGCCCGATATCCTGCGCTACTTCAACCAATATAGGGATGATTTCTACCAAAAAGTAACCTCTGAAAACCCTGGGCCCATGGTAGGCTGGCTTTGTACTTACACGCCAGAGGAAATTCTGCATGCGGCGGGCATTTATCCCTTTCGGGTCATGGGTAGCCACGAACCTATCATGGTGGCTGACAGTTGTCTTCACAAAAATGTATGTCCTTATATCCGCTCTGTTCTGGAGCAGAACTTAAAGAAAAATGGGCCACACCCAGAAGGCCTGGTCTTTGTAAATTCTTGCGATGGTATGCGCCGACTATGCGACGCCTGGCAACACTATCTGCCCCAGCAATACAGTTGCATGCTGGAACTCCCCCGCTCCAGTGGAGATGGGCCCCTGAGACTCTTCCTCAGCTCTCTGGAAAAGTGGGTGAAGTCATTGCAGGAACACTTCAACCTGCAGGTGACCGAGAGCAACCTCAGATCCTCTATAAAGAAGTATAACCGGAGGCGAGTTCTTCTCCACAACCTCTACGATCTCCGCAAGGAGCATCCTCCTAAAACAACTGGATGGGAGGTTCTGAACGTTATCAACACGGCCATGACGGCCCCCATCGACCCATTCTGCCAGAATTTGAGCCTTCTTATTCAAGAACTCAACCTTAACTCCCGCTTTACCCACTTGAGTGGGGACCTTCCCCGGGTGTTAGTATCGGGAAACATTGTCGACGACCTGGAGATGATAAAAACCATTGAAGAATCGGGCTGCGTGGTAGTGGCTGACGATCTCTGCTCGGGAACGCGCTTCTTCTGGAATCTGGTAGACGAAGGTGGAGACCCCCTGGAAGCTCTGGCCAGAAGCTATCTCCAAAAGCCGCCCTGCATGCGTACATCTGATTTTGAAAGAAGGATGGCTTTCATAGAAGAGCTGGTGGAGGAATTCAGGGTAGATGCGGTAATCTACCTGAGCATTAAATTCTGTGACAACGCCCTCTTCGAATTTCCTATGATCAGACAATCTCTGACCAGGATGGGAATACCTGTGCTCTTTCTGGAAAGCGAGTATACTTCCGTCCCCAAAGGACAGACAAGAACCAGAGTAGAAGCTTTTCTAGAAACATTGTGAGTAGACTTACACCATATATAGACCCTGCACCAGGAGCAGACTACACCATGAGTAGACTTAAAGAGACCCTGGCCGGCCAACTGAAGAAGAGGCTCACCCGCAGGACCATAAAAGCTGCCCTTATGGCTATCACCAAAGATCCCCTTTTCAAGCTCCTGAAGGCGGATTTTTCTTTTGAAGCCCTGAGAATTTCTAGCAAGTTCTCTCTGGACCTGGCCAGAAAAGCCTACACCAGAGAGCAGCCTGTATGCCTGGCCTCATTGTTTTCTCCCCACGAGCTCTTCCATGCCCTGGGAGTGGTTCCCTTTGTTTCCGAAGTCGTTTCCGCCATGGCTGCTGCCCTGGGATTTAGCGAGAGACTCCTTAAAGAAGCCGAGGGAAGATGGCATTCCTCCGATACCTGTGGATTCCATAGATGTGCTTTGGGTGCAGACCAGATAGAGCTGATGCCCCTACCTGATTTCGTGGTCAGCCCCTCCTACCTCTGCGATGGCATATCCAAAACTCTCTATGAGATAAGCTCTGCCCGCCGCTGTGAGTTTTTCTTATTAGATATCCCGTATTACTTTAATGATGAATCTGTTTGCTATTTGGCTTCCCAGCTCAAAAGGATGAGTACCGCTATTGCCTACAAGACGGGCCAAAAGTTAGATTATGGAAGACTAAGGGACGCTTTGGAGTTGTCCAATGCTACCCGACGAGAAATGCTAGAGGTAAATAAACTTAGAAGAGATCTTGCCCTCAGCCCAAAAGATTTTAATGGCCTGAGCCTGATTCTCCCCTTTTACACTGCTATAGGAACAGAAGCGGGGCTGCAGATATATGAAACCCTGCATCATGAGCTGGAGGCAAAGAAAGCTAGGTACTCCAGAATTGAGGAGTCAGAAAGTCCCCAAAAGCCCTTGCGGCTTCTATGGCTACAACTACTTCCTTACTACCAGAACGACATCCTGGAGATTATCACCCGGGATCATAGAGCAGAGATAGCCTTTGAAGAGATAAACTACGTATTCTGGGAGGAGCTGGATCCGGAGCGTCCCTTCCTGAGCCTGGCCAGGAAGATGTTGAGCCATCAATGCAATGGACCTCTGACCAGAAGGCTGGAGGTTCTCAAAAAGCTGGCTCTGGATTTCAGGATAGATGGCGCTATTCACTTTTCCCATTGGGGATGCCGGCAGAGTAACGGAGCCGTCCCCATAATCCAGGATCACCTGGCCCAAATCAACGTATCGCTTCTGTCCCTGGAGGGAGATTGCGTGGATGATAGAAATTACATGAAAGGCCAGAGCAATACCAGAATAGAAAGCTTTCTGGAGATATTGGAGGCTAATAGATGTTGACCGCTGGAGTTGATGTAGGTTCGGTATCTTGCGAGGTAGTGCTCCTGAAAGCGGGAAAAATTTTATCCTATAGCATTATTGCCACCGGTGCCAGTAGCAGCACGGCAGGCCGAAAAGCTCTGCAACTGGCTCTTGATAATGCAGGAGTCCGTGAAGAGGAGATAGGGTACATAGTAGCTACAGGCTATGGGCGCATAAGCGTGGACTTCGCTAACAAAGCCATAACTGAGATCTCCTGCCATGCCCGGGGGGCATCCTGGCTTTTTCCCAAAGTCAGGACGGTCATCGACATAGGAGGTCAGGATAGCAAGGTAATCAGAGTAGGAGACGGAGGAAAAGCAATAGACTTTGTGATGAACGATAAGTGTGCTGCTGGCACCGGACGTTTCCTGGAAGTAATGGCCCGCGCTATGGAAGTGGATCTGGAAATGTTCTCCCAACTTTTCCTGAAAGCCAGGGAGGCAGCCAAAATAAGCAGCACCTGCACCGTCTTTGCCGAGTCGGAAGTAGTAAGCTTGATCGCCGAGGGAATGCCCAGAGAGAAAATAATTCGGGGGCTGCACGAGTCCATAGCCAACAAAATACTTTCTATGATAGGAAGAGTAGGTCTGCAAGAGCCGGTGGTCATGACCGGAGGTGTAGCCAAAAACTATGGCGCCCGAGAAGCCCTCTCCGAAAAGTTAAAAGTGAAGCTACTGGTACCAGAGGAGCCCCAGATAGTAGGAGCTCTGGGAGCTGCCCTTTTGGCCCAGGAGCTGGGGCGAAATCGCTCAACAAAGGATTCCTGGTCGTTTTGAAACTTCTCTAAAACAATTTTATTCATAGGTCAAGGACAGGTTTAGAGCTTTTTGTGTAAACTTAAGTCACATTCTCACAAATCTCCCTAATGCTTTGAAAAATCAAGATGACGGCCCAATAAGGTGCAAAGCACTTCTCTTAAGGGAAACCGTAACTCTTTTACCTATCCGCAGATCCAGCTTACGATAAACATGTCGAGGTAATGCCATTTCCAAGTCGTAATCTCTGGCCAGTTTGTCCTCCTTTGAGGTATCATCACGCTCCTCTATTTTTAGGAACAGGGAAATGCTCGGCCCCTTGGTAATCTGTCGGACAATCTTTCCCGAAAGCAAGTTTTGGGCCAGTCCCTCTTTAGGGGGCCTATCGTCCCGCATAATCATTATCTCCTCTGGTCTGATGCAGAACTCTACCTTTGACCCTGCTCCCGCCACCCCACCAGAACTCCATAACTTGAAACCTCTCCAGAGAATAACCACGCCGTTCTCATCCCGGCCCATCACTTCTCCACGAAAGATATTTCTCGTCCCGGTAAATCTGGCCGCTGCTCTGGACGCAGGGTGATCAAAGACATCTTCCTTGCTACCAATCTGTTCAATTTTTCCTTCATTGATAATGGCTAAACGGTCCCCCAGAGTAAAGGCGTCCTTCACATCATGAGTAACGTATAGGGTACTGAGACCCAGTTGCCCCTGCATATGGAGCAGATCCTGTTGCAGTTTCTCTCGCACCATGGTATCCAAAGCAGAGAAGGGCTCATCCAGAAGAAGTACCCGGGGCTGGATCACCAGAGCCCGGGCCAGAGCCACCCTCTGCTGTTGTCCTCCGGAAAGCTGATGAGGATAGCGCTTCTCCAGCCCCCCAAGGCGCATTCTAATGATCATATCTTCCACCATCTCTCGCCTCTGAGGATGTTGCCTTACTCCATAGGCAATATTTTGCCACACAGTCAGGTGGGGGAAAAGAGCGTAGTTTTGAAAAACGTAGCCAATGCGGCGGCGATGCACGGACACATTCCTCTCAATCCGTCCCGCAGTAGCTGCAAAGACCTTTTCTCCATCAATGGTTATCAGACCCTCATCAGGAGTCAGCAACCCGGCCACACATTGCAGAATAGTACTTTTGCCTGCTCCCGAGGGACCAAAGAGAACTAAGATCTCGTTCTCCACCTGGAGATCTATATCCAGGCAAAAGTCGCCCACTTTCTTTTTAATAGCCACATCAATCATTCTTTTCCCTCAAGTTTCCCAGAAGCCTTCGATTTATGAAAATACACCATGTTTTCGTCTTCTGTGGGTGAAGGACACATAGTGATAATCAGATTGCTTTTCGGAACCACCACTCCCGCTGCCAGCGATTGACCATCCAGAGCACTATAAAGGAGACCACAGTCATTATTAAAACCAGGAGGTTGGCCTCACCCATCTTGTTAGTCTGGACCGCAGAATAGATGGCCAGGGGCATGGTTTGGGTTCGGCCTGGAATATTGCCGGCCACCATAAGGGTAGCGCCGAACTCCCCCAACCCTCGGGCAAAAGCCAGGACAACCCCAGCCAAAATGCCCCTCCTGGACAGGGGCAGAGTCACATCCAAGAGTACCCTCCATTCCGGCGAACCAAGGGTACGGGCAGCCTTCTCCAGGCTAGGATCCACACTTTCAATAGCTACTTTGCTAGCCCTCACCATCAAAGGTAAGGAGACTACAGCCGAAGCAATGGCTGCTGCTACCCAGGTAAAAATAATCTGTACCTGCGTGGCGGCAAGAAGCGGGCCCAAAAGGCCGTGCCCGCCTACCACAAAAAGGAGATAGTAGCCTACCACGGTAGGTGGAAGTACCAAAGGCAAGGTCACCAGAGTCTCCACCACGTTCTTGCCCCGAAAATCCTTTTTAGCCAGCACTAAGGCCAGAATCAGCCCCACTACAAAGACCACCAGGGTGGATGTAGTGGCCACTTTCAGTGATAGATAGAGAGGCTGAAGAATCATATCTGGTCCCCTTCCAGGTTTTGACTTCGCAAAATATCTAGAAAACAGTTGGCATTTTCATGTTATCATGGTTCGTGGGTGAGGTCCCATCATGACGAACCAGGCAGGAATCCATATTTCTGGAGAATCCCCTGCCCTTTCTGGCTCACAATGAACGAAACAAACCTCCTGGCCAACTCTTCCTCTTTGCTTCCCTTGACCACAGCGATGGGATAGACAATGGGCCTATGGGAGCCAGGGGGTGCTGAAGCAGCTATGACTACGGACCTGGAGATGAGGGCATCCGTGTAATAGACCATCCCGCTATCCACCTCAGCCTTCTCTACATAGGCCAGGGCCTGGCGGACATTCTCAGCCATGACCAATTTTTCCTGTACCTTGTCCCAGAGACCCAGGTTGGTCAGAACCTCCCGGGCGTATTGTCCGGCAGGCACTGTTTCCGGATTGCCTATGGCAATCCTGATTACCTCCGGTTCCACCAGTTCTTGAAAGCTCGCTGGCGATTGGTCAGAATTTTCCGGAACAATGAGAACCACCTCATTTTGGGCAAAACCAGCCCTGGTACCAGTTACCAGAAGCCCTCTCTCCTCCAAGACATCCATCTGTTTCTCTGATGCCGAAGCAAAAACATCCACAGGCGCTCCCTGCTGGATCTGGGCCTGGAGATCTCCTGAGGCTGCAAAATTGTACAGGATATTGGAGCCGGGATTGTTTTTTCAAACTCGGCCTTGATTTCTTCAAAAGCATCGCTCAGACTCATGGCAGCAGAAACGATAAGCTGCTGCTCCTCTGTCCTCGAAGATCCACATCCAGAAGCGGAGGCTACAGTTACTACGATTAAGAAAAAAAGAATAGGTAGCGTAGAATTCCTTAACTTGTATCTTCTGATCAAAGTCGGCGGAGCTTCAAAAACCAGATCCTTCATCAATTCGCCGCCTAATTCGTCATGATGGAGGCCATCGCCCAGGAACCATGTAAATACTGACCATTTTCTAATATTTGGCTTCGGAAAAAGGTGCTAAACGCTCGCTTTTTGACTTTTTTGCAGGAACGCCAAATTTTCTTTTCTCCAAAAATCTTCCACCTGGTCTCGTATTCTCAAAAGATCGTGTTCCATTATAGCATGGGGTCGAGATGGCAAATAGAACTTTCGTGAGCAAAGATGGTGTTAGTTACTGCGGAGGTTCAAACACACGGTAAACGGTCAGAAGAGAAAGGGAAGAAGGTAGCATAGAGGTAACTTTTCTAGAAAAGAGTTGTGAGACAGAGGGAGAAGTTATGAAGAGAAGTCACTTGACAGCCAATTTTGCCAATGCTATGGTACGAAGGACATAAAACTTGCTTCTTGGGAAAGGAAATGAAATGTTCAGCTTAAAGAGAATCATTCTTGTACTGACACTGAGCGCCCTGATTGTTATAGCAGGATTAAGTCTGATGGCCTGTTCTACCCCTGAGGAAGGTGCTCAGGAAGCAACGACAGGCACCGCCGAGGAAGGCGCAGCACCCACAGCTCCCGGAGAAGAGGTATCTCCTGGCCCGGAAGCTACTACCGAGAAAACAGAAGCCACCGACTACGAGGCCAAGCTCAAAATGTTAAACGAAATGGTACTGAAGGTCGAGGTCTGGGAGGATGGCGAAAAAATGATCACCTGGACTCAGAAGAAGCCTAACTGGAAAGCCGAAGAGCCAGACGGAACCCAGATAGTTCTCTATAAAGGAGACGAGAAAAAGCTGTACCTGGTGGATCTCACTGAGAAAACGGCGGTAGTTATGCCCGCCGAGGGAGCAGAAGAGTTCATGATGATGAGCCCTCTCTATATTGCCCAAGCTTTTCAAGATCTTCCTTGGACTGCACAGACAGGTAACACCTGGACAGTGGTAACAGAAGACGGTACTGTGGAAGCTAAATTTGAAGGACCTCAGGGTTTAATGACTCAACTGAAAGTCACTGATGTCGACGGCACCACTTACACCATAGAGTTCAAGTATCTAAATGTAGGAGATGTGGCCGATAGCGAATTTGACCTGCCTTCAGATATCAGCGTGCAGGAACTTCCGGAGATGATGCCGGAAACTGAGGAATCTGAGCAGGGATAGGTTCTTCTAATATTGGATCTTATCCAAAGCCCGCTGGTAAGTAGTATTGTCGGGTTTCATGGCTAGAGCTATCTTGATATGTCCTGCTGCCCTGGCAATATCTCCCTGTTTGACCAGGCAGAGTCCCAGTCCAAAGTGAGCATAATCATTGGTTGGGTCTATCTCTATAGCCTTCTCGAAGTGCTCCCGGGCCAGATCAAAACGCCCACAGTTATAATAGGATCTGGCTAAGGCCTCCCGGATGGAACCCTTGCCTGGTTCAAGGTTTTTGGCTTCCTCCAGAAAGAGGACGGCCTGCCCGGGCCTGTTGAGTTTAAGAAGCTTCAAACCTTTCTGATAAAGGGAATAGGCTAACTCTGACATGGAGGATATGCCTTTTGCGCTTTTGTGGGCCTATAATCCAACTTCTAGCACTCAATAGTCGCTTTTCGCAAATATCGAGGGCCTGGTTGGTTGGCCCTAGACTTAATTTTAGCATAATAGAAGCACTGCAGGGATACGTCAGTCCGATATGACTGTCCCAACATTGGTGGGAATTTTTGAACATCCAGGGTAGGCAAGACAAAAGTCCTAGTCAATGGACATAAGTGAGCACTTCCATTATTAGTAAAACCGGTGCCCACCGATTAGTATGTTATGGGACGATCACGTCCGATAATAGTATAAATAGTAAATATCTAAATCTCTTCTGGGGCTGGTAGGAAAATATACGTTCATGGATGGATTACCTTTTTCCTGGCTATGCTGATAAACGCAGTGTGGGCAACCATCCGATGTACCGGACGAACGCTGGGCCCCTCTATGTTCCACGGTCGAAGGAGAGTCTCCAATACTTCGATTAGACAAAAGCTTCCCTGGGCTCGTAGAGCCTCGACCACTCTCTGGGTTTGAATAATGGTGGGAGTATAGGCCACAAAGATGCCCCCGGGACGGAGGGTTCGGGCGGCAGATTCCACCACTCGCCAGGGCTCGGGAAGATCAAGGATCATGCGATCAAGAGGTTCCTCGTCAATTCCCTCATAGACGTCCTTTGACCTCACTATCAAGTTATCTATGGCCCCCACATAATCACGGATGTTAGCCAGAGCTCGCTGAACAAACTCCGGACGAAGTTCATAAGAGATAACCTTACCCTTATCCCCTACAGCTCTGAGGAGAGCCATGGTCAGGGCTCCGGAGCCCATACCCGCT
Organism: uncultured Actinomycetota bacterium; assembly: GCA_964469465.1. Lineage (GTDB taxonomy): Bacteria > Actinomycetota > Humimicrobiia > Hakubellales > Hakubellaceae > Hakubella. The sequence goes on along the minus strand of CAYYBB010000002.1, from coordinate 11,458 downwards.
TCCAGCACTGTAGCTCCAGGATAGATATCCGCCCAGAGAAGAATTATACCGATGTCTTTGGGATAGACAACCTGAGCCCCGCGGGGCATCTTGAGGATATAATCAGCCAGAGTGGGTCTCACGGCCAGAAAGGGAATCCCCAGAGAGGATTTCAGAATAATGCCTTCTTCCTGGCCGATAATCTGGTTGTGAGAAATAAATCCACTTGTGCTGTGGAAACGTCCATCCTTTTTCAAGGTTACCAGGTAGCGTCTGTTTCGGGGATCTACCAATAGAACTTTTTCCTTTTCTTCTAATACCTTCCTCATATAGCACACCACCTGGCAAGGCAATCCCTTAACCCCTAATATTAGTGGTAACAGTTCGTCACATCATCTTCCCGGAGAAGCCTGTCGCTCCTGGTGAACCGGCCATAGCGAATCATCAGCACTGACCCACGTGTTGAAATCTAACTCCTGTAAGAAATTGCGGGCACACACGGGGCCCGCGATCTCTACTTCAGTTCCAGGTTGTGGGAGAATGACTTCCGATTCCACTACAAGTTGCGGAAGACTGTAGGACGGCTAAGCCGAGTAATCCATCATCATTTCCTTAATCCGTGCCGTTATCTGGAGGGCGTCATCATGCTTGCGCTGCCACATGTTGCGCCCGAAGATAAGGCCGGTCACTCCCGCCTCCATGCAGATTCTGGCCTTTTCTATAAGATCTTCATCACTTATCTTGCTGCCCCCAGATATAAGAACCATAGTCTTCCCGGCCGATTCCACCACCTTCCTTATCGCTTCCTCGGAGCTAAGCTTCAGGGTATTGTAGGGCTTGGGACACTGTTCCATCTTCTTTTCATCAAACTCGGGCATATTGAGTTTTACCAGATCGGCACCGAGCTCATTGGCTACTCTGGCTGCATAATCCACAGCGTAGAGGCTATCCCGACCACCTTTGGCTTCTATAGCCTCACCTCGGGGATAAGACCACACTATGACCGGCATACCGTACCTCTCCGCTTCTTCCCGCACCTGCATGAATTGGATAAAGTCCTCACCCTGGGCCGGAGATCCTACGTACAGAGTATAGCCCACTGCATCAGCACCTAACCTGACCGCATCCTCTACCGAAGCAGTTTGAGGAGAAAAGGCATATTTATCCGAAGGTATGGCAGTCTTACCGTTCAGCTTCAGAATGAGAGGCACCTTCCCAGCATATTTCTTCATGTACTTTTGGGCCAACCCGATATGAAATACTATACCTGAGTAGCCCCCTTCCTCAGCCAGCCTCAACTGATAATCTGGATCAATGCTGTCCGGATTGGCGAAGAAGTCCACCGGACCATGCTCCAGCCCTTGGTCAATAGGTAGGAAAAGGGCTGTTCCATTCTTGTTGCCATACTCGTAGAGGATCCGATGTAATCTGATCCTCTTCCCCAAACTAAGATCCAGATCGTCCAGAGTGGGTCTTTTCTTGCTTGCACTCATTTCTCAGTTCCTCCTTTGTTATGGTTTTCCCAAAAAGCCTCTTTCCCACACCCGAGAAAGAGGCCAATTCACAATACCATTTTTTATGTATTTTAGTATAGCAGTATATTGGGTCTGAACCAAGAGGACAAAGTTGTTTTTAGCTCCCTAGCGGGTAGATTTGTGTAGGAGGGTAGCTTATAGGTTAGTCTAGAGGCTTGGGCTAAATTGCCCCTACCGTCAACTGGCACTCTTCATTAGCTGAAGTTTCTTCCTCTGGCTGGGAATGGTCCCGCCCCATACTCCAAAATCGATCTTATACTGAAGGGCAAACTCCAGGCACTCCGTTCTTACCTCGCAGTCCTCACATATCTCCAGAGCTGGAGAGGGATCCTCGCTAAAAAAAGTATTGGGGTCTGTACCTATACATCTGGCTCTTTTCCGCCAGTGAATTGTTGATCCTCTCATTAAAGTCACTTTCCCTTTCTCCATTACTACCACAATCCGAGACTCATTTGTAAATTTGTACTATTAACACAGTTCAAATAATAGTGTATTCCTGGTCCTGGCTGTTGTCAATACTTTTACATAAGTAGGAGCTTTGTCTTCAGAGCTCGTTTTCTACGCGGTAGCTACTGGAGACATTAACTCTTTCCTCCAAAGTGGCCTTAACAGAACAATATTTCGTTTCCGAAAGCTCTATGGCCCTTTTGACCGCTGCCTCATCTATGTTTTTCCCCCTGATGATGTACTCCACAGAAATGTTTTGATAGGCCCAGGGGGGCTCAGATGCCTGCTCCCCGGAAACTACCAACTCAAAGGAAGTCACCTGCTGCCTTTTCTTGCGCAAAATAGATATTACATCCATCCCAGTGCATCCAGCCAGGCCTACCAGAACCAACTGGGCGGGGCGAAAACCAGTTCCTTGACCTCCTGCCTTAGGTGATCCATCCATGACCAGAGAATGATTCTCGGCATCGACGGCAATGAACTGTAGGTTATCGACCCATTTAGTTCTGATTTCGGCCATCTCAAAAGTCCTTTCTCTCGTGCTGCAACTTCAGAAAAACCTGCTCCCCTTCCCAAATTTCTCTTCAAAATTATATCACTCGGATCTATGAGGGTCAGTTCTCCATCTCCGAGACCACCTGGCTTTCATAGCACCGTTTTGTGGTGGTGCGAAAAGCTATCTCTCCATAGTATCAGAGATATCCCGTATCAGAGGTATCCCAGAGGATCTCTGGGCACACCCTCTATTCTCACTTCGAAATGCAGATGGTCACCGCTGCTGTTGCCCGTAGAACCCATGTAAGCGATAACCTGACCTCGCTTCACCTTCTCCCCCACAGATACAGTGTTGCGGGAATTATGAGCATAAAGTGTGGAGAGTCCTCCTCCGTGATAGACAACCACATATTTCCCGTAACCTCCGCCATATCCCTCATTGACCTGCACAACCTCTCCATCCTCTGCTGCTACTATAGGAACACCATAGGCTCCGGCAATATCGATTCCTTCGTGCATGCTTCCCCATCTAGGTCCAAACCCTGAGGTCAGGGTTCCCTGAGCTGGCCAGGCTAGACGACCGGTAGGCCTCTCCCCCTCAGTGCGCTCGGACAACCGGGCCCTGATGGCTTCCGATTCTTTCTTTAGCTCTTCCTCTAAAGCCTCTAGGGCTTTTTCATCCTCTCTGGCCTGAGCCAGGAAATTACCTTTCTCGTCGTACTTGACCAATATAGTGTTTTTAAGATTTTTCTTCTGATCGTACTGGCTCTTGATCTGATTTTGCAAAGCCACCTTCTGCTCGTACTTGGCTTTGATCTCATCACGTTTAGATTGAGCCGCCGCCGCTACTTCCTCAATCTGTCTCTGTTCTTCCAGAAGAAGTCTCTTCTTGTCCTCGATCAGTTCCTTTTGGAGAGAAACTTTCTTCTTCAGCTCTTTTACCTCTCTGACTATAGTGGCGTCCCTTTTAGCCAGCCGGGATAGAAGCAGCCATCTGGTTGCCAAATCTCTAAGGTCTGTGGAGCCTACCAGGACGTTGAGATAGGTAATCTCTCCGTTTTTATATATTGCTGTTGCTCTTTCATTAAGAATATTGACCTTGTGGGCCAGCTCTATCCCCAGTTCGGTCAACTCCCTTCTCTTCTCCTCCAACTGCTGCTCGGTCTTCTCCACGTGGCCCCGCAGTCTGCTCAACTGCGTTCGCAGAAATTCCAACTCTTTCTGGGCCACCTGGAGTTGCTTTTCTATTTCCTGCAGAGAGTTTCTGGTGACATTCAGCTCTGTCTCCAGGGTATTGAGGGAGTTCTGAGTGACATCTAGTTCAGCCTCTAAATTCTTAATCTCAGTGAGATACTGATTCTCTTTCTCCCTGGTACTCTGTAACTTCTGCTGAGTCTCCTGGAGACGCTTCTCGATCTCTTCAAGCCTGTTTTCAGGGTTGTCTTCAGGACTAAGAGCATAACTGGGGGAGGCCGAAAACAATACCGAGATAGCAATTAATATTATGGTAACGATCTTGCTTGCTCTCATGGGAACCCTGCCCAACATATTAAATGGCTCAATGAAGTCATGACCAAATTAAGTGGCTTCCATGGAAACTGCCGAACACTTATTTGCTTTCACTTTTTTATTCGACTTAAAATGCAAAAATCCTACTTAGACCAATTGCAAATTTGCTTAAATTCCTATTTATACGAGATGATGACCCCTCCCAGTGCAATCAGGGGTTAGAGAATGGGGAGAGATCTAGCTTCACCGACGAGTTGAACTCGACCCAAACTTCTGTATATAATCAGGAAATCATGAAAGCCGCAGTTCTTCAGAGCCTTGGGAACATGGAGTTCACCGAGGTAGAGGACCCCAAGTGTGAGCCGGAAGGCCTGGTGGTCAAGGTGATGGCCAGCGCCATTTGCGGCACCGACCTTAAAATCTATCGCCACGGCCATGCCTGGATCACTCTTCCCTGGATCCTCGGACACGAAAACGCCGGGGTGGTGGCCGAGATAGGATCCGGGGTGACTGGATGGGAGGTAGGAGATAGAGTAGCCGTTGGATGCATTATGCCCTGCAATAATTGTCTGGGGTAACTCATAGCGTGCTTGAAACGCCAATTCCTATGGCCTTAAGCTAGTTCTTGAATCTTAGCCAGTATACCGCTGATAAGCTTGATAAAAACGGGCATCACCCGACTGGAGGTTTCCAACACCTCTTCGTGACTCAGGGGTTGGGGTAAAATTCCGGCAGCCATATTGGTGATGCAGGAAAGACCCAGGACTCTCATACCTAAATAGTTAGCTACGATAACCTCTGGCACGGTGGACATTCCCACTGCATCCGCACCCATGGCTCGAAGCATCTGTATCTCAGCCGGAGTTTCAAAGGTGGGCCCCTGCACGCCTACATAAGTTCCTTGCTTGAGATCTATGCTCTGTTGAGAGGCCACTTCCTGGGCCAGGGAGCGCAACCGGGGATCATAAGCCTGAGACATATCCGGAAAGCGAGGGCCGAGACTCTCATCATTGGGCCCCTGAAGAGGATTATCTCCCATGAGATTGATGTGATCGGCGATCAGCATAAGATCCCCTGCAGAAAAAGACCTGTTAATACCGCCTGCGGCATTGGTTACTATCAGAATCTGGGCTCCCAATTTGTGCATCACCAGTACAGGAAACGTAACCTGCTTTAAGGAATATCCTTCATAGCGGTGGAACCTTCCCTGCATGGCCACTACCGGACATTCCTTCCAGGTACCCAGAACCAGATTCCCCTCGTGGCCTACAATGGTGGCTGCAGGAAACTCTGGTATCTCACTGTAGGGTATGGTGGCGGCCTCTGCTATCTCTTCCCCAACAACCCCCAGGCCAGAGCCCAGAATGAGAGCAACTTTGGGTTTAAGGGTTGTATGATAATGAATGAACTCTACGGCTGCGGAATATTTGGACCATGTCTCTTCCAAGCTATACCTCCCTGGATCGACCATTATGGCCTATCTGGCGAAACCTCTCTCAGAGTACATCTTAAAGTATCACCCACAGGTAAGAGTTGTCAAAATCCTGTATTGTTCAGTTCCTGTGTCCCTGTGACTGCCCAAAAAGTATTTGCCCCCTTGACAGCTCTCGCTTAATATACTAAAATCCGTATAATGCAGAAGCCGACAGAGTGGGCGAATGAGTTCTATCTGGAGGATGACGGCACAAGTCCGGTTGAGGAGTTTCTGGACAGCCTAGACCTTAAAACCCGTGCCCGCTTTTGCTGGTCCATGGAACAGTTGCGGCTACGCAATGTCCAGGCCCGAGAGCCGCTGGTGCGCCACTTAGAAGGCGATCTGTGGGAACTGCGGGAAGAAAGCAGAACAAACATTTATCGGATCATCTATTTCTTCTTCACTGGACGCCGGATCGTCTTTCTGCATGGTTTTCAGAAAAAAACACAAAAGGCGCCGCGCCAGGAGCTTGAAGTTGCCAGACGACGGTATCTAGCGTTCTTGGCACGGGAAGGAAGGAGGTGATAAACACAATGAACACGCTACAAGAAAAGACAAAGAATGAAGGACAAAAGCGCTACGAAGAGTACTGGGCCAAGCAAATGGCTGACCCTGAGTTTCGCAGGGTCTGGGAGGAAGAAGCCAAAAAGAAAGAGCTCTGGCTTCAGCTTGTTGAGGCTCGCCAGGCTGCTGGCCTGACTCAAGTGGAAGTAGCCAAGCGCCTCGGCGTCTCACAGGCTCAAGTCGCTCGCATTGAGAAGCGCGGCTATGATGCCTACACCCTCAATACCTTGCGCCGTTATGTTCAGTCATTGGGTGGGGGGTTTGAGCTTGAGGTCACCGTTCGCCAGACCAGACCCCAGGAGCACAACTGGGCTATGCAGCGGTGACAGCCAATGAATAAGCCAAACAAATATGGCAATCATTGCCAGCTGGCTCGAGGATCGGGTCTACCCGCCTTCTTCACATGATGAAATCCAAATAGAAGATCAAATAAAGCTAAGATACGAAGGAATCATTGTTACAAAAGCTGTGGCATTTCCCGAGATTGTTCAGTTTGTCGTAGAAATTGGGACGGATGTCATGGTAAGAACTGCCGCGGGGATAATAGCTAACTGGCTATGCGAGAAGATTAAAAGAACGGCCTTAAGGAGAGCCGGCCTGAGGAGAGTTCACTTCCGTGATCTCAGGCATTCCTATGCGGCCATGCTCATCCGTTAGGGCGAAAACATCAAGTCCATCCAGGCCCAACTAGGACATACCAGCATCCAGACTACCCTGGATCGTTATGGTCATCTGCTACCAGAAGTGCACAACCAGGCCGCAGAAAGGCTGGATCAGACCCTGCTAGGAGAAAATTTTAGTAGCAAAATGGTAGCAATTCGCTCTGAATACGAAAGGGAGATATTATCATTTGCGGACAACATCCCCTTTGATTAGGTCTTTTGCTGGTGTCCGAGAACCGACGGCAAATGAAGCTGTATATAGAATAAGGTTTCTCCTGGATAAAAGCAACAAGGGTAGAAAAATAAAAAGAGGCGGCTCCACTTGACGAGACCGGCCCCAATCTTAAAAAAACGTGTAACGCAATTTAAATGGACTTGCGGTCTTGTTGATATCAAATCACCTCATGTTTTGACTACACGTCTAGGGGAGGAATTGGCTTCTACAAGAAGCGGAGTACAAAGGGATATACGACTCGCTAAAGCTTTCTTGAACGTGCCTCTCTTTCGTGAGGTTTACAAAAGATATGAAAATGCTACACTACCTTCGACTCGAGAGGGACTCAAGCAAGCTCTCGAAGTCACCTTCGGTGTCTCCTCGAAGCGCGTATCGTCAGCACTTAAAACACTAGAGGCCTCAGCCGAACAAGCTGGTTTCAAGCGCCAAGACCCGAATCGGCTGATTCATCCTGTACCAATAGGGCTGATGGAGGCCGATACTCTGGCAGAGGCGAGGCTCGAAGAAGAAAGGATAGAAAGCACTAGTATGCTCCAACCCGAAGTGGCACGCAAGGAAGAGATGCCAGAAAGGATTCATCCAGCCATAAGTGGTTTCCTTCAAGAGCTTCCCTCTAAGGGAGAACGATGGAATGAAGGCGAAAGAAAAGGTGGCTCGAGGCATTTACAGCCATGATTAAGGCTCTCTACCCAACTGAAAATGAAGAGTAGAGAATTACAAACACCCCTGGCTGATAAAAAAGAGCCGGCCCCACCTTTCGGCAAAGACCGGCTCCAACTTCTCAAAAGCTGTATGTAATTTCACATCTTGTTGTATAATCTTTACAGATGACAAGCTTTGCTAACTATCTACATAAGAAAATGAGGGAAGGGGGCTACACACAAGCCAAGTTAGCCCTCTATTCGGGAGTGGCCGAGAGTACGATTTCTAGATTATTGCTTGAGGATAGAAAGCCCCTGCCTGAAACCATAGCCAAGTTAGCCAAAGCGCTCAAAGTAGAAACCGAGGAACTCATGCGAGCCGCAGGCTACCTACCAGAAGAAGAGCCCCCCACCTTCGCCCTGAAGGTTGATGAACGATATCTTGACGTAACTGACATTCCCGAAGAGACCCGTAGGGCGCTAGAGAAGATTGTGGAAGAGATAAAGAGGGAGAGAAGGGCCAGACGTGAGGCCGAATCCGAGAAATAGAAAAGGAGAGGAACTATGGGGGAAAGGAAGGTTTTGTATAGTAATTCAGTCAACATTAGCGTAAATCCCACTGAGGCAGTTTTAACATTTGAAGCACGTGATCCACGCAACCAAGAAATTATTGATACTGTCTATGTTTATGCTTCACCCAGCTTTGCTAAAGAAGTAGCAAGGCTGATTCTTCGAAGTATTGAGGAGAATGAGAAACGTTTTGAATATAAAGTACCAGAATTATCTGAATTACCCGGACGAAGGAGTTGATTATAGAGATGCCTGAACTGAGAATGCCCTATGAATATTCTAAGGAAGAGGAGGCAATATCATTTTTCATCGAACCTGCTATAATGAAGTCAAGATGGATACCAACCAGTAATGAATACGCCTTAGGCCCTATTTGGTCAGGAATCACACAAATGTCTGCAATTCAAACAGCTAGACCCCTTTCAGAAGAGATTGCCAATACCTTCAAGGACCTTGTTAGCAAAATAGATGGTGTGAGCGAAGCCTACCTTAAAGCAGAGGGGGATAGCATGAATCTCTGGACCGTCATTGATAGGGACGATACTGCTTTAATGCGAAAAGTATACCGGGCAGAACTTGAACTTGCAGACAGATTCCCAGATCTTGAATTTGATTTCAGAGTCATTCCTAAAGATATCTTTTTCCCGCCACAAGCATTTACCCAGATTCTTTAGGATATCGGCCATGCCTTCTCAAAATGAACACACCAGAAAGGCTATTCACAATAAGAGCTTTTTTGATTCACTTGAGCTGAACACCACCCAATATATAGATTGGCTAATCACCATTCTTTTCTATGCCTCCCTCCATTATGTAGATTCTAAATTGGCTCAATCGAACCTCCATCCAAGCACGCACGATACTAGAGACAGCTACATAAGACGAACAAACTTAAGACACGTATTTGATGAATATCGTCTTTTAAAAGACGAAAGCCGAAACGTACGATATGACGATACTTCAGATTGCACACATAAGAGACAAAGACTGAGAGATGAGTTGATTCCAGCATTCGAAAAAATCAGATCCGAAGCGAGTAGGTAGTTTCTTATGAAGCAAAATCCGAGAATAAAAGCAGAAAAGCTAAACGTCAACATCTACGAGAAACACCTACCCACCGGCATTGAAGGCTTCTACGTCTCCGACGGTTTAGATAAGCTCATTGTTGTTGATTCTACGCTCACCGAGATCAAAAAGAAATAAGGTAATAAGACTCAAGAACAGAAGCCGAAAGCTTTTGGATCTCTATTACGACGGCAAATTTCTGGCTGACCAATTCGAGAGGAAAATGAGGAAATCCAAAAGAAGCTGGCAGTCTATCTGGCCGAAAAGGGGAATTTGCAAAATCTGGTAGCCGAAAAAGAGATGGAGGCCCTATCTTTCTCTCAGTTTTTAGAGGAGTTTAATCGGGCTGACTTCTTTCCTCACATTTGGGACAGCCTGAACCTTGAAGAGAAGAGAGTTTATCTGAGCGAAACGGTAGAATACGTGAAGATTTTTCCTAATCGCCTGACAGTGAAACTTTTTAGTGTGCCAGAATTCGAGGTCTTATATACTGCTTCATTTGGTGTCCGAGAGGGGACTTGAACCCCTACAGGCTATGCGCCCACAAGGCCCTCAACCTTGCGCGTCTACCAGTTCCGCCACTCGGACACGATCCAAAGCTAGTATTGTTTCGGGAAATTCATTATACCTGCAGTAATCTTGCCAGTCAATTTGGACTGCTAGCTCTCCATCACCTTCATCACCTCTGTTCTAACAGATATCTATAAGCACCCAGGGCTGCCTTGGCTCCCTCTCCTGCAGCTACGATAATCTGTTTCTCCGGGACGGAGGTCACATCTCCCGCAGCAAATATTCCGGGCACATTGGTCTGACAGCGACAATCTACCACAATCTCTCCAGCAGAGTTTACAGTCACTACGCCCTGGGCAAACTCAGCATTAGGAATAAGACCGATCTCAATGAAGACTCCTTGCACGGGGAGCGCTACGGTCTCTGCAGCGTTTCTAGGCTCAATGACAATGCCACTTACTCTATCCTTTCCCTGGATTTCCATAACCTCATACCCCAGAAATTTCTCTACTTTATCTGACCCTTCTACCTTTTCCACTAAAACCGGGTCACCCTGCCAGGAAGTCACAAAATTAACAATATAGATCCTGTTGGCTATTAGTAATAGGTCCACTGCAGCGGTAAGGGCCGAGTTCCCACCCCCGATAACAGCTACATCCATTCCGCCGAAGAGAGGGGCGTCACAGGTGGCGCAGTAAGTCACCCCCCGACCCACCAGTTCTTTCTCCCCAGGTACGTTGAGGGGACGAGAACGCTTACCGGAGGCGATGATCACGCTCCTGCCAGTGAATTTCTTACCCCTACTGGTGGTTAGAGTAAACTGCTTTCCCTGGACTACCAGTTCACGAGCCTCCTCCCATATGGCCAGTTCTATGGGAAATTTTCTTACCTGCTCGTGAAACTTGGCCATCAGCTCCTGGCCGGTAACGTATTGATAGCCCATATAGTTTTCAATTTCTGAGGTTAGCACAGGCTGACCTCCCAGATCTATGCTGATCAAAACGGTCCTTAGTCTCTTGCGGGCCGCATAGACAGCAGCAGTCATTCCGGCCGGGCCGGCACCTATGATGATCAGATCGTAGAGGCCACCCCCGGGGAGGGGCTGGGGTTCTTCCTTGGCCTGTTCCTCCTCTTTTGGTAAGAAGAGATCCAACTCCAGGAGCTTTCCTTCCAAACTATTGCCTCCTTTGCCAAAGCTTTTCTAATAGAAACCTCTCAGTGCAAAAACCTGCGAAGAACGAAGATAAAAAATTTGCGGCCGAGAACTTCTCCCGACCGCTACAATCTCAAAGGGCATAGCATAACTACAGATATTCTTAAGAGAACCACCTGCCTCGTGCCCATGCCCGTATCCGTCCAGCCAAAAGCTGGGCCATGGACCTTCACTCTCTACATCTTCCTCACTTCTTTATGCCGAGAGTTGTCTCCCATGCGTCGGCATGACCCTCTTCGTCGGACAGGATGCCTTCCAGCATCAGTCTGGAGGTAGGATCTCCTTCCTCGGCGCAAAGCTTGATATGCTCTTTATGCTGGGCGATGGCTGCGTTCTCGCTATCCAGATCGTCCTGGATCATTTTTCTTAGATCCCCACCTCTCTTGATGGTAGAAGGTTGGGTAGTAGGTTCTCCTCCCAGATAGTTGATTCTCTCGCCTAACATTTCAGCGTGCTTCATCTCATCTATGGCCGTGCTCTTGAACATGTCGATCACTGCAGGACTCTCCATTCCTTCAGCCATGTAGTGATGACCCATGTACTGAATGATGGCAGCCAG
>CAYYBB010000001.1:0-46891 GCA_964469465.1 uncultured Actinomycetota bacterium | reverse complement strand
GATACATCTGTTATTAGTGCGTATTACGATGAAAGAGAACCTGAGAAAAAGGCTCAAACGCAGGATTTCTGGAAGAAGCTAGGTGATTATCAGGTTTTCATTTCTGAGATAACTGTTCGAGAGCTAGGAAAAATCCAAGATGCACAAAGAAAAGGAGATTTACTTGCTCTGATCGAAAGGTTTGAAGTGCTGGGTTTGACATCTTCGGCAGAGGAATTAGCAGAAGAGTACGTAAAAAGTTTGACTATTCCGGAGAAATATAGAGATGATGCACTACATTTAGCGATAGCCAGTGTTAATGGAATAGATATCCTTGTCAGCTGGAACTTTGAGCATTTGGTGAAAAGGAAGACAAGGTTACAAGCAAATTTAATAAATGCCCTACAGGGTTATAAGACCATTGATATAGTAGCCCCTCTGGAATTATAAGGGAGGTACAATATGAGCTATAAAGAACCCGTGTTCATGAAAGAACTTCATGAGATCAGAGAAAAACACTACGAAGAGACCAAAAGTTTAACCAAAGAAGAGCTGGTTGCGAGAGTACGCCAAGAAGCCGCGGAGTTTTTGAGAGAGTTTAACTATGAGTTTGTTCCAACCGGAAGAGGAACCTTCAAAATTGTGAAGGTTGTCAAGAAAGCTAGTTAAGAATACTGCGAGCACTCTTATTTAATCTCTCAAGAATTTATCTTGACATCCTTTGACGGAGAATGTTAGAATGTCCGTGTTGGTGGAACGTTCCACCACCTGACGTTTCGTGACCTCTTTTCCCTTATGTCAATTTTTATTTAGAAAATCTGTTTCGGAGATATTGTGCCCACCATTATCGATGTCGCCAAACGAGCCGGTGTATCAAAATCCACAGTGTCCAAGATCCTGACCGACAAACCGTACGTAAGCAATGAGACCCGGGAGAAGGTCATGAAGGCCATTGAGGAGTTAGGCTACCGTCCCAACGCCATTGCCCGTAGCTTAGTTAAGAATGTGACCAAGACCATAGGTCTAATAATCTCGGACATCACTAACCCCTTCTTTCCCGAGATAGTCCGGGGCATCGAAGATAAGGCCTCGGAGCTGGGATACAACACCTTCATTTGTAATAGCGATGCCAAAGTAGAGAGGGAAGAGGCTTATCTGGAGTTGCTCCTGGAAAAGAGGGTGGATGGCATCATCTTCACCTCGGCCAGAATCACCGACTCCAAGATTGGTGATCTCAGAAGGCACAATTTCCCCTTTATTTTGGTCTCCCGTACCCTGCCTGATGTGCAGACCGACTATGTGATTGTGGACAACCGAGCTGGAGCTTATTTGGCTGTAGAGCACCTTATCTCTCTAGGCCACCAAAGAATTGCTCATATCAGTGGGCCTGGAGATGCCTCTGGTGCCCTGGACCGACTGTGGGGCTACCGAAGGGCGATGGCTGACCACGGTCTTAAAGCTAGTGCTGAGCTGGTCAAAGAGGGAGATTTTCGAGAGCAGGGAGGATATCTGGCCACCAGGGAGCTTCTTTTCTTACCATCTCCGCCCACCGCCATCTTCACGGCCAACGACTTTACTGCTATCGGTGCTCTGGAAGCCATTAACGAGGCGGGCCTTGAGGTGCCAGAAGACATCTCCTTAGTCGGCTTTGATAATATCCATCTGGCCGGATTGACCAGGATAAACCTGACCACCATAAATCAACCCCGCTATAAGATGGGTCTCATGGCTACTGAAGTTCTGATAGAACGTATAGAGGGAAAAAGAGGACCTGAGCCGGTACAGCTCATTCTAGAGCCGGAGCTGGTGATCCGCGGCTCAACCAGGAGTGTAGCCGGATGAAGATAGAAGTTTTGTAGTCCGGGCAGGCTTCATGTACAAGGAAAACTTTTCAAAAAACTTGTCTGAGTGATGGTGGACCTGGCCTATGGTGTAGCTTTTAATGGAAGAGGGCAGCCGGCTCCGGGTACAAGAAATTGTAACAAAAGTTTCACCAGGGCAGTTTGGCTGGTGCTGGCGCAAAAAGGTCGAAATGTAACAGTGGTTTAGGCAGAAAGTGGGGAACAAAGTGAAAAAAACCATGTTAGCAGCTGTCTTTGAGGGAGACGGACGTCTGGAGCTCCAGGAAAGACCCATTCCTTCCATCACGGGAGAGGACGAAGTTCTCCTAGCAGTGGAGGCGGCCAGCATCTGTGGCACTGATGTGCACATTCTGGAAGTACCTCCCGGCCATCCTGCCACTCCTGGCACTATCCTGGGCCATGAATATGTGGGCCGGGTGGTCCAGGTAGGGAAGGGAGTGACTCACCTGGCCGAGGGAGACCGGGTAGTGGTCGACCCCAATCTGACCTGCGGCCTCTGCCACTACTGTCGCCTGGGCCTGCCCAATATGTGTGAGAGAATGACCACCTTGGGTATTTTTATTGACGGAGGGTTTGCCGAGTACAATGTAGCCCCGGCCAGAGCTCTCTTCAAAGTGTCTCCTCCCCTTGAGCCGGAGCTAGCCGTCTTTGCTGAGCCTCTTTCCTGTGTCCTTAATGGGGTGCGCAAGATTAGTCTTGAGCCAGGAGAAAACGTCCTGATTCTGGGAGCTGGCCCCATCGGCCTTTACTTCACCCAACTCTTGAAAGCTTCCGGGGCAGGACGTCTTCTGGTATCCGAGATCAATGACTACCGGGCCGACTTTGCCCGTCAAAGCGGGGCAGACCGAGTTATAAATCCCAGGTCGGAATCTCTTTCTGAGATAGTTCAGGAGGAGACAGGCGTTGGGGTGGATGTAGTGATTGATGCAGTAGGCTCTCTGATCAAAGAAACCCTTTCCTCGGTTCGAAGGGCAGGCCGGGTGCTTCTCTTCGGTATGAACGCTCAGGCCCGGGCTGAAATCGCCCAGAACGATATTACTCGAAATGAGATCCGCGTCATGGGAAGCTACATTGCCAATGATACCTTTCCGGCAGCCATCAGAGTTCTGGAAAGCGGTCTGCTAAATCTTCGGCCCCTTATCACCCACAGACTCGCTCTGGCGCAGATAGCGGAGGGGATCAAGCTGATGCGGGAAGGAAGGGCTATCGAGATTGTAGTAAGGCCACAAAGCTGAGTTTAAAGGAATGAAAGCTTGAGGCGAGCCAATTTACAGCCACCTCATCCTTTTGAAGATCTTGGTTTCCAATTTATTTGTAAGATAACTCTACAGATAATAGGAGAAGGAGGAATCAGTGAAAGCAGTAACCCTGATGGCTGACTGGAAAGCCAGAGAAGGGTATGTTCTGGGGCGAAGGGACGTGGAGGGAAAGCGTACCTACCTGGGCAGTCAGATATGGCACAGTCCAAAGGTAGAAGTTGTGGAGAAGGAAGTACCGAAGATAGGTCCGACAGAAGTTCTCATCGAAGTAAAAGCCTGTGGCATCTGCGGAAGCGATGTCCACATGGCCCAGACGGACGGGGAAGGATACATGCTTTACCCTGGCCTGACAGCTCTACCTGTCACCTTGGGGCATGAGTTTGCCGGCGTGGTAGTGGAGGCTGGCGAGCTAGCTTTTAATAAGCGAACTAATCGTCCCTTCGAGGTGGGAGAGCCCGTTTGTGCGGAAGAGATGCTCTGGTGCGGGTCCTGCCAGCCCTGTGCGGATGGCTATCCCAATCACTGTGAACGTCTGGAGGAGATTGGATTCACTTGCGACGGCGGGTTTGCTCAGTATCTCAAAATTGATGCCAAATATTGCTGGAGTTTGGAGCCCCTGCGCGGCGTCTACTCTGAGGACGATGTCTTTCTGGCCGGCAGCCTGGTTGAGCCTACCTGTGTGGCCTATAACGCGGTTATCGAACGGGGTGGCGGAATCAGGCCAGGAGACAATGTAGTCATTATCGGAGGCGGTCCCATCGGCCTGGCTGCAGTGGCCATCCTTAAGAGAGCCGGAGCAGCCTATGTAATCCTCTCCGAACCCTCGGCCAGCCGGGCCAGGCTGGGTATGTCTCTGGGGGCTACCCACATAATCAATCCTCTGAAAGAGACGGTTTGGGAGCGAATTTTGGAGATTACTAAGGGGATGGGCGCAAAGCTCTACCTGGAAGCCTCTGGACTTCCCCATCTGGTCTATCCTGATATAGAAAAGGCCATCTGGGAGGGGAGACAGTTAAACAGTGTAGTTGTCGTTGTGGCCAGGTCAGATGCGAAGATACCCGTCTTTGGAGAGGTGTATCAGGTAAGAAGAGCCTCCCTGGTAGGCTCTCAGGGACATTCAGGCCACGGAAATTTCCCTCGAGCAATAAGTGCTATGGCCACCGGTATGGATATGACGACCATGATCACTAAGAAGATATCTCTGGAGGAAGTTCCGGAAAACCTCAAACTACTTCAGACCGACAAGGAGGAGGGCAAGATAACAGTTTTGCCCTGGAGGGGAAATTGAGCCTCAAATCAGATCAAATGAAGAAATTGCGGAAAATTCTATTGATTTCGCTGCAGGAGTATGGTATAAAAACTGTAGTGGATCGTTCCACTATATTTTAGGGCGGTTTGTGGAACGTTCCCCCACCCGGATTGACTTAAGAGAGTGACGTGGAAGGGGGTGAGTTATGGAGGTACAGATGTAAGTGCTGCTATACTAGTAAGAACGCACGTACAAGCATAGTGGGAAGGAGGAAATGATGGGAAGACATTGGAAAGTGGCAATACCAGTGATTGTGGCTATCCTGGCGGCCATGGCTCTTGGAGCATGTGCGCCCGCCGCCCCGCCACCGGCGGAAGAGGTCGCGCCTCCACCGGTGGAAGAGGAACCTACACCGGCGGTGGTTGAGGAGGAAGTCCCAGAGGAGGAGCTTACCGTCTACATGATCGTCCATGGCGGCATAGCACATCCATTCTGGAAGGTGGTCGAGAAAGGGGCAATGGATGCAGATGCTTTGTACCCCGATCTGAAAGTGATCTATTCAGGGCCGGAGGAATACGATCTTGAAAAATTCATCTCCTTGGTCGAAGCGGCAATAGCAGCTAAGCCTAATGGCTTGATCGTTACCATAACCTCGCATACGGCCCTGGACGAACCACTACGTAGGGCTATTGAAGGTGGGTTACCTGTAATAGCGATCAACGCCATGGATCCCAGACCTGAGGCTGAGAGGATACCCTATCTGACCTACATTGGTGAAGATCACTATATGATGGGGGCGCTAGTAGCTAAGAAAATGCTCGCAATGATGCGGGAGAATGGAATCGAACCTAAAGGCGCAGTGTATGGCAACCATCATCCAGGAGCTTTTCACATTGAGCAGAGGGCCGCAGGTTTCGTAGACACTGTTAAAGCAGAAGGTATACCGGCAGAGCAGATAGACGTTACCGAAGATCCGGTTAAGGGAACTGAGGTCCTGGTGGCCTATCTAAAGGCAAATCCTGGTACTAATATGGTCCAGCCTGCGGGTACTCCTCATACTGAGGCATTCATACCTCGTGCTATAGAGGAGGGATATACTCCGGGGAAGGATCTCTTTGTTGCCACCATAGATCTATCGCCTAAGGTCCTTGACTACATCGAGGATGGTACGATGCTGTTCGCGACGGATCAACAACAGTATTTGCAGGGTTATCTGTCAGTGGTGCATATGTACCTCCATCTCAAGTACGCGTTTGTGCCTCCACCGGCACCGATATCTACAGGGGAAGCAGCTGCAACGAAGGACCTGGTTCCTATGATAAAGAATTTGGTCGAGAAAGGATATAAGTAAGGACCAGATGAACCCCCCTCAGTTTCATTTAAGCTAGCTGAGGGGGGTTTTACGTCCTTGGTACAAGAGGAGAACAAGAATTGGAAGCGGAAAAGTATTTAACAAAGTACCCTTTCTTCCTGAGGATACGGACGTATCCTGCATTCGGAGTACTGATAGCCTGGCTAGTAGTTTTTGCAGTCTTCTCTATCATGGGAAGGCAGTTTTTCACTCTATCTAACCTTGTAGGAGTATTCACAATAGTTTCAGAACTTGGAATCATGGCCATTGGTGTGGCTTTCTTGATGATCTCTAGAGAATTCGACTTGTCAGTGGGTGCCGTCTATGCCGCATCAGCCTTCATCTTTGGATTACTGGCGAACACGGCCTTGTATTCTCCTTTAGCCTTAGTAATTACTCTTGCATTCGCTAGTCTCCTGGGCTTCCTCAATGGAATGATAACCTTACGGACACGCATTCCCTCATTTATAACTACCCTAGGCATGATGATGATCTTGAGAGGGCTCCTATTGGCAATAACCAAGGGGGTCACTATAACCTACGCAGGTGACGCTATTGTTCCAACTATTCTGGCCAAGGGAATAGCATATGGCTTTCGTCCTTCGCACTTTTGGTTTATAGCATTGGCATTGCTCTTTACGCTCGTACTTAACCGCACGAGATACGGAAATTGGGTATTTGCTGTGGGAGGAGGACGAGAAGACGCCAGGTCGATGGGCGTGGACATAAATAAGGTAAAGTTGATAAATTTTACTATATCAGCACTTTTGGCAGGACTTGCAGGTTGTATCGTGATCAGTAGATTCTTGCTAGCAAACCCAACGTTTGGAAGTGGGTTAGAGCTTGAAGTCATTACAGCAGTTGTTATAGGAGGAACGTTGCTGACGGGAGGATATGGAACGATCTTGGGCGCATTCTTAGGGGCGTTCCTGGTAGGTATGATACGAACTGGACTTTTATTGAGTGGGGCTCCTGGTTATTGGTATCAGACATTCATTGGAGTAGTTTTAATAGTAGCTGCAACAATCCATCTCAAAATGATGGGAATAAGAGAATGATCTTTTTCTCTGAGGAAGGGGGAAATTTAAACTCATGCAGCAGGATCAGTACTTAGTAGAGATGATAAAGATAAGAAAGAAGTTTGGAGAGGTTCAGGCATTAAAAGATGTCGACTTTACTGTTCATCGCAGAGAAATCGTAGGGTTGCTGGGAGATAATGGAGCGGGCAAATCTACCCTGGTAAAAATCCTGACCGGCATATTTCCTCCTGATGAAGGCGAAATTTACTTTGAGGGAGAGAGGGTAAATTTTTCGTCACCCCGACAGGCCAGAAAAATGGGAATTGAGACAGTTTACCAGGACTTGTCGTTAATAAATTTGATGAATATCTCAAGGAACTTCTTTTTAGGAAGAGAACCAGTCAGGAAGATAGGCTTATTTGGATTACTGGATATGAAGAAGATGAATAACGAGTGTAAGAAGGAGTTGGATCAAATCGGAATAAGAGTAAGGTCCACGAATGAACACGTATCCGTTTTATCCGGAGGAGAAAGACAGGCAATATCGATAGGAAGGTGCATGTATTTCGGAGCAAAGCTCCTGATTTTAGATGAGCCCTTGACTGCCCTGTCAGTCAGGGAACAAAGAACCGTGCTTGGACACGTAGAAAAAGTAAAAGAATTAGGAGCTTCAGTTATATTCATATCCCATACCATACACCATGTGTATCCGGTTTCCGATAGATTTGTGTTCTTGGACAAAGGGGTCAAAATAGGAGAGTTCAACAAAGAAGAAGTGTCGGTTGATGATGTCGAAGAAATAATAGCCAAGGGCCGAGTAATGGTGAAATCAGAAAATGCCGAGTGATAGAGAAGATGAGTAAAAAAGTAAGGGCTGTAATCATGCCAGAGCAAGGCAAGATAGAAATAGGAGAATTTCCCTATCCAGAGCATTTAGAAGATGGAGCTATGATTGTCCGCCCCATAATGTCCGGTATCTGTGGAACAGATAAGCATGCTTACAGAGGAGAATCGGTACAATACGCAGGAACAGAACGGGAGATTTCTGGTCCTTATCCGGCGATACCTGGACACGAAAACGTAGCCGTAGTGGTCGAGATTACTCCCAAAGCCAGGAGAGAGATGGAGTTTTATGGAGAAACCCTCTCTGAAGGAGACCGTGTAGTTATCAGTCCGGATATTGTTTGCGGTCACTGCTATCAGTGTCGTCATGGCTTTCATTACACTTGGTGTGAGAATATTGAAAGCTACGGGCACATGAAATGCGATGCTCCCCCTCATCTTTTTGGAGGTTGGGCAGAATATATGTATATAAATCCAGGAAGCCATGTATATAAAGTCCCATCTGAGGTTAGCGATGAAATAGCAGTATTATCTGAACCTATGGCGGTTGCCTATTCCCTGGATAAATTAAAAGAGATTTCAGCTATTCCCAAAGAAGGATTCAACTTCGGTGACACTGTGGTTATCCAGGGAGTGGGACCCTTAGGAATGTGCCATCTCATAAAAGCCTGTATGCTGGGAGCAGGAAATATCATCGCCGTAGATCGATCGGAATACAGACTTAATATGGCCCTACAGTTTGGAGCCGATTACGTTTTTAACGTGGAGAAAACCACCCAGGAAGAAAGAGTTGCCCGAGTAAAGGAGATGACAAGCGGTCGAGGAGTGGATCTGGTGATAGAGTGCGTAGGTAGCCCAAAGGTTCTTCCTGAAGGTCTGGAAATGCTACGTCAGGGAGGAACCTATCTGGAAACAGGGAATTTTGTAGACACAGGTACAGTAGAAATTAACCCCCATCGCCATTTGTGCGCTAAGAATGTTCGACTTATCGGGATGACTAATCTCTGCTATACAGGCTATCTTCCTAGCATGAAGATGATGCACCGTTATTCTAAGTGGTACCCTTTCGAGAACCTGGTTACGCATCGCTACCCAATAGATGAGGCTCTGACTGGGCTCCTTAAATCTATGGAGCTGGACAGCATGAAGGTAGTTATCGTTCCTCAAAATGATTTCTCGCCCTGACCAGTTGCACACGGTGAGGATGAAAGGACGGAAAGGCTTCCAAAAGACTATGTAAGGATCGAGGTAGATTTGCGTTGGATGGAATGACACCACGTGAAAGGGTTCTTGCAGCCATTGATCATCGGGAACCAGATCATGTACCTATAGATTTCGGTGGCGTCCTTTCCGGCATCTCCCGGTTCGCCTATCGCAGGCTCTTAGGATATCTGGATCGAGCCGATCTAGCCATTAACGTTAGCGATCGTGTTCAACAACTAGCCGAACCTCATGAAGAGATTCTGAAGAGATTTGGCTCTGACTTCCGCCATATTCAGGCTCGCCCACCGGATAACTATGAAGAGCCCTCTTTTGGCGACCCTCAGGCCTCTTACGAAGACTATGCCAGCGGAGCCGCCCAGCATGCTTTCGTAGACGAGTGGGGTATCAAATGGCGCAGAGCCGCCTATTATTACGACATGGTGGAGCATCCTCTTCAGGGGGCCAGCCTGGAAGATCTCAAAGCCTACCGCTGGCCAGATCCCCACGACTCTGGCAAGACCAGGGGTCTTCGGGAGAAGGCCAGGGATCTCTATCTGAATACAGATTATGCTCTGGTGGCTGATCCAGCCTCAGGCGGTATCCTGGAGATGGCTCTCTGGACAAGAGGATTTGAGGATTTCTATATCGACATAGGAACGCACAGCAAGTTTGCTACCATGCTCTTAGATGGCATTACTGAATACTTTCTAGCCTGGTTTGGAGAGTATCTTGATACAGTAGGTGATTACATCCAGATCATTGCTCAGGGTGACGATCTGGGGATGCAGGATAGGATGCTATTGCCTCCCGAGCTGTACCGCAAGTATATCAAGTCCCGCCATCAAAAGGTGATCGAGCTTATCAAGAGTAAGACCAGGGCCAAGGTCTTCCACCATTCCTGTGGAGCCATTTTCCCTCTTATTGGTGATTTGATTGAGATTGGTGTGGATATCTTGAATCCGATCCAGCCGCGAGCTGAGGGCATGGATACCTGGGAGCTCAAAAAAGTCTATGGACATTCGATTACCTTCCACGGTGGCGTCGATGTGCAAACCGTGCTTCCCTACGGCACCACGGTTGATGTTGTGGAAGAGGTAAAGGAGAGGATAGCCTCTCTTGGTCCTGGTGGGGGCTACATCCTGGCGTCCTCTCACAATATCCAGGCCGATGTTCCGCCAGAAAACATAGTGGCCATGTTTGAGGCAGCTCATGAATACGGTCAATATCCTATCAAGGTTGAGTTAAGTAGAAGAATTATGGACCCCAATAGATTTATGCGGAACAAGGTTCAGGATCATTCTTGAGGGTTTGGACCACGAGGCCCACGCGTCCTCTAATCATCTCATTAATTGATCAACAGCACGATACTGTGGGTAATAGAAAGGAGAAAAAGTAATGCCTAAATGGAAGATCCCGCCCCGGGGCGGACATCTAGATAGAGCAAGCGGGGTTTATCTTCAGAATATGACCTGGGCTGAGGTGGAAAAGCGCCTTAAGGAGAACGATATCATCATTGTTCCGGTAGGCTCTACCGAAGCTCATGGCCCTCATGCTCCTTTAGGTGAGGATACCTTTTTAGTCACTCGGATGGCGGAGCTGGTGGCCTTAGAAGTGGGCTGCACCGTGGCTCAGCCCATCTGGTACGGTTCTCATCCCTACCACCACATGGGTATGCCGGGGACTATCGTAGTACCGGAGGAGATCTTCTTAGGCCAGCTCCGGGCCGTAATTGCCGGACTGTGGAATATGGGTTTCCGCAAGCAGATCCTTTTAAACGGCCATGGCCAGGAATACGTGATTCCCACGGCCATCCACCAGTTTGCCAAGCGCTACCAGGTACCCGGGGTCTTTGTTAATCTAAACTGGTATCATGCTATTCCCGAGCACTTCAAGACTAAAGAAGAGGGGGGTAGCTACGAGACCCACTTTGTCCACTCCGATGAGGTGGAGACCTCCTGGTGCCTGGCCCTTTTTCCGGAGCTCATGGACATGGAAGCGGCGGTGGATACCAAACCCAGAGGATATTTGCCTGAGGGTCATGTGGACAAGGCTGGCAATCTCTTGCAGCGGCCTATTGCCTGGTATGGTCATGTGGGACTGGGTCCCATTGAGGTGGCTGCTTATCCGGAGGGAGTGGTGGGCCAGGCTACTTTAGCTGAGGCTGAGAAGGCCCAAAAGGGCCTGGAGGCTCTTTTAGATTATATGGTGCGTCTACATGATGATATCCGGGCTGCCTTTCCCCCAGGTAAGCTCCCACCGATGGAGGAGATGACTCAAAGGCCCAGGGAAGAGATCGAGGCGGTCATTAAAGGTCCTTTGGCTGAAGGGGGCCGGAGTATCTATACCCTGGGTTATCCCACCTAGAGAAGGACCGGGGTCTGGCCCCTGAGCACCCACAAACTTAAAGCTTAAAACAATGTCAGAAACAGGAAGATTTCTTGGCGTTGTCTGTTGAATTTATTGTAAAGAGAACGATGGCATTTCGGGTGATCTTACGTAATGAAGCTTGCCTTCGTAATATCTCTGCAAGAGACCAGTTTCTCCGCTATCTCTGAGACGCATGATGTCAGACAGAGCTTTAAGAAGCTCCGAGAGCTGGGCTATCAAGGGGTGGAGCTAGCAGTACGGGATCCAGAGACAGTTGATGTTGAGCTGGTCAAAGAAGCAGTCCAGACTTACGATTTAGAGGTGCCAGCCATTGGTACCGGTCAGGCTTATCTGGAAGAAGGCCTGTCTCTGAGCTCTCCTGATCCAGATGTGCGACAAAAGACCAGAGAAAGACTTAAAAAACATGTTCAGTTTGCCTCTATCTTTAGGGCCGGAGTCATCATCGGCCTTATTAGAGGTAATATAGTCGGAGGCGTCGGCTCCTTTAAAGGGAGAAAATGGGTGGTTAAAGGTATTAGAGAATGCTGCCAGGCTGCCCAGGAAGAGAGTATCCAGATCTATCTTGAACCCTTAAATCGCTACGAGATAAACTTCATTAACACCCTACAGGAAGGAGCAGAGCTCATAGCCGAGGTAGGGGAGAAAAATCTGCGTGTTCTGGCGGATACCTTCCACATGAATATCGAAGAGCCCTCCATAATTCAGAGTCTTGAGAGCATGGCTGATCTGATCGGCCATGTCCATGTAGCTGATAGTAACCGATGGGCTCCGGGCTGTGGACATCTCGATTTTGTTAACATTGTGGGTACATTGGGAAAGGCCGGCTACAGAGGATTTCTATCTGCGGAAATCCTTCCCCGCCCTGACTTTGGGAAAGCTGCCGAGCTGACAGCTACATTCTTCCAAAACTTCCACCTCATATCTCACTAGAGCCACTGCTCATGGGTTTCCTATAGATACCTCTCGCTCTAGTCACGAGAGGCAATGGGGTGAGATGAAAAGAAGGATAGGGAAAGATCTCCTCTTCAGCAAAAAGATAAGATTTCCCACCGATATTGTGACGCTTACATTTAATTCGGCTCTTGCCAAAGGAGCCAGAATGTGCCACTCTTTTCTTGGAGCGTGGGTTACGAGCCATAGGCTTACCTCCTTTGGGATATTCGGAGGTATTATGGCCCTTCTTGACCCTTCTTGACACGCAGGGAGGGTCAAAGGTACCTAGCCCCATTGTAAGCTACTGGATTTGGCAGGAGGTTGAACCGATGTTGAGCACGGAAGATCTTGTGAAGGCTGGGCTGTATGACAGTGAAGAGGCAGTCATACAAGATGGCTTGCGTTGCCTGCTTCAGGTACGTCCAGGGCTGAGGCTGGAGTTAGCTGTCTACTGGTATCAGACCGAGGACATCTCCCTGGGCAAGGCTGCGAACCTGGCTGGAGTGAGCTTTGAGCAGATGAAGGAGATTCTGCGAAGCCGTGGCATCCAGCTTCGTCTGGGGCCGGAGACCCGGGAGGAAGCCCTGGAAGAGGTAGCCACCTTACGGAGGCATCTGCATGGCCAGAGTGGTCAATAACACCGTTCTCTCGAACTTCAGTCTGGTCGGCCGCCTGGACATCCTGCGTGAGCTGTTCGGCAAAGTGTACGTGACCCACGAGGTGCGGGAGGAGCTGTTGCGGGGGATCGAGGAGGGCTACGCTTTCTTGGAAAGAGCTGAGGCAGAGATAAAGGTAGGAGAGGACGCCTGGCTGGAACTGGTGGGGTTTGACAAGCCGGGAGAGGAGGAGAGCTTCCGCCAGTACGCCCGCAAGCTGGGCTACGGCGAGGCCTCCTGTCTGGCCCTGGCCAGGCACCGTGGATGGATGGTGTTGACCGATGACCGGGCTGCCCGGAAGACGCTCCGACAGGAAGGTCTGGAGGTCACTGGGACGTTAGGTGTCTTGAAGCTGGCCGTGGAGAGCGGACTCCTCACCTTGGAGGAAGGCAACGCCCTGTTACAATGGATGATCCGTGGTGGCTACCACTCGCCGTATGAGGATCTAGAGGATATCAAGTGACTGTTCCAAAACTTGCACCTTATATCTCAGTAAACCCACTGTTCATGGATTGCCTATAGGTACCTGCCCTTAGTCACGACACCCCGCCAGACACACTTGTGGAAAATATCTTGCCCTCTTCAAAGCTGCCAGGAAATGGGGACCTATCCTCTATCTCCGGTCGTTTGATCTCCTGAGAAAAGTCATACCACCAATCTCCAATCTTTATGGGGTCTAGCAATTTTGGCTTGCCAGGATCCCCCACGAACCCTCCCCCACAAATCCAATACTGGCGTTTTTCATAGCAACTCCATATAATGGCAAGCAGTAGACTTTTGGCAACAGATTCATATGGTTTTTATCAATGCTGAGGTCCCATGGACAAACTAAAGAGATTATCTTTCTTAATTTCCATTTTTCTGATCGTTCTGATAGTTGTGATGGCATGCAAATCAACGGAAGTGCAGGAACACCCTTCACCTGCAGTAACTACTTCTGAAGAAGCAACAGCACAAGTATCCAAGGAATCTCTGGAGCAAGAGGTGATTATCGGCAATATTGATGCTGAGGTGAAGTCTCATTTGCAGAAGATATTGGAAAGAGGGCAGGATAATGGGATGAGGAGCGACGTCTTCGCCAAGATCGGAGATAGCATTACCGCATCGAGGAACTTCCTGGTGGATATTGGGTGTGGCCAGTATGATCTCGGCTCTTATGGCTACCTGAAGGATGTAATAGACTTTTACAGCGCTACTATGGTCGACACCGAGTCCTCACCTTGCACAGAATCGAATAATTCTTTCACCAGGCAGAGCCTTTCCGCTGTCTCCGGTTGGACAAGTGTCGACGCGCTCGAGGGCGGGGCAAACAGTGCTCTTTATCGGGAGATTAGAGCGTTAAGGCCTCGACTGGCGATCATAATGTATGGCACAAACGATTTGGCGAGAGGAGCCGATATCCAGACATTTAAAGGAAATCTCGAACAAATCATCTCAATCTTAGAACAAGAAGGCATTATCCCGATACTGAGCACCATCCCCGATATGGTCTCGCTAGCCAGCAGAGGTGATATGGTATCCATATTCAATTCAACTATCCGCGAGATAGCCCAAGAGCGCAACATTCCGTTAATAGACTATTGGCTGGCTCTCCAACCACTGCCCAACAAGGGTCTAAGTCAGGATGGGATTCACCCCAGTGTTTACATGCGTGACGGAAAGGCCGAGGGAGGTTACTTGACGGAAGAGGCTTTGCAATACGGTTATAATATGCGAAATTTGACCTTTCTTCAAATGCTCTCCAAGATTAGGCATATAGTTATCGAGGATAATGCTCCGGATAGCGAGGCCAGCGAAAAGTGAGGCTGGATACGGACAATTGGAAGCGGTTGATATCCCAGTCTAGACGTTTTCGTGCATGGTTGCGTTGTCCTCAATCATCTTGACTCTTTCAACCCTTCTCTCCGAGATGAACGAAGTCCTTTAGTTGGCATGGTCAGACCGGTTCTGCCCCAATTGACGAAAACGCCTCCTTTGATGTATATTGGCAGGAAAATTTACTGGTAGTGAGGTGATCTGTGAGTGCCTGTCTACGATTACCATTGTCCAGTTTGCAATCGTTATTTCGAAAGAGTCAGGAGCATGGAGGACCGGAATGGGGTCCTCTGCGACCTCTGTGGGGGTCAGGCAGTCAGGGTTTATGTTCCTGTAGGCATCGTCTTTAAAGGCTCCGGTTTTTATACTACAGATTCCAGAAGTGAAAATCCGTTAAACAAGGCAAAGTCAGCTCTGTCCGAGGCCAGGGCGGGAACTGAGTCTGGCAGTGGGGGTGAGCTCAGCAATTTAGAGGATTAGGTTAGCAAAATCCTGCAGAATCTCAGAAGCTCCGCCCCCTTGCAAAGGAAATGATTCCATGACCATATTGGCTTCTTGCCCCCAAACCGATCTTCTTTCTCCAGGACAGATACCTTTCGATTATCTTGTTCACTTTGATAAGCTTAGAGAATACTTTCCCTTCCCTCCTAATATAGAGTATATCCCTCAGGTTGTTAGGCTTAAGGACCAGGAATACCAGACAGACCGCAGGAGATTAGTTGAGGCCCTTCTCCGCTATAATGCCGGCCTCTCGGCTTCTTCTCAGACCATGGAGGCTATAAAGTCTCTGGAGGATTCCTCTACTTATGCTGTTGTTACTGGTCAGCAAGCCGGCCTGCTTACCGGGCCAGCCGTCACTATCTACAAGGCTCTGAGCATAATTAAGTTATGTGGGCTGCTGAATGAACGATACCCCCCCTACCGATTTGTGCCTATCTTCTGGGCTGCTACGGAGGACAGCGATTTGAGTGAGGCTGATAGCTTCTCTCTGCTATCCAGAGACGACGAGGTAAAGACCTTCAAGTTGAATTTAGCAACGAATATGGGAAAGCCAATTGGGGAGATTGAGATTCACGAGGTAGACCAGACCATCATCAATTTTCTAGAAGCCGAGCTCATAGATTCAGAGTTCAAAGCCGATTTACTGGACATGATCAATGACTCCTTTGCTCAAGCCCATACTCTGGGTGATTTCTTCTCTCGCCTGATGATGGGACTTTTTGCTGAACAGGGATTGATACTTTTTGACCCTATGAAGAGGGAGTTCAAAGAGCTGGCCAGGGAGCTATTGGAAAAAGAGATCGAGGATCCCCTCACATTGACTCGACTGGTAGAGCAAGCTGGTGATAAGTTGGAGTCTCTCGGCTACGCCCGCCCTATATCCAAGACTGATAATGCCTGTAGCTTCTTTTTGGTGGAAGAGGAAGGCAGGCGGCAGGTCTACCACGATCCTGCCCGCGGTTTCTGGACTTCAGAGAGGGGGCATAGTCGTCAAGAACTTCTAGAAATCTTGCGGGAGACCCCCCAAAAATTTACTACCTGTGTTTATCTCCGCCCCCTATTTCAGGATTTTCTATTGCCCACAGTGGTTTATGTGGGCGGTCCTGGAGAGATAAATTATATAGCTCAGCTTAAAGAGGTCTACCAGGCTCGTGGTATGACCATGCCCATCATCTATCCGCGAGCCAGTTGCACCCTTCTGGAACCTAAGGTGACCCGATGGCTTCGCAAGTACGAGATTGATCCTCTTGAGTTAAAGAGAAGTATCCGCCATATCCTTAGGAGGTTCAACCAGAATTCCCATGTGGACAGATTCCAGCAACGGCATTCGGCCATCCTGGCCGAGATGGATGAGATGATGAGAGAGGTGGAAGAGCTGGATCCCACTTTGGGCAAGGCGCTAGCCAGGTGCAAGAGAACTACGGATAAGAAACTCCGGGAGATGTCCAAGAGAATAGAAGAGAGAGCGGCTGAGAAAGGGGGAGTTGAAATCAGACAGATTTCGAAACTCAGGACTCATATCTTTCCTCTGGATAGACCTCAGGAGGGAGTTATTAACATTTTCTCTTTTCTGGTTAAGGGAGGATTGGATCTTTTGAAGGAGATATCTGAGGCCATTGATATGGAAAAGCCTGACCATCTTTTCATTGCTTATGGAGCAGAGGCAAATGATTAGGACAGAGGACACTCAGACTCCAGGGGACACCAGGGATGGCTGAAGAACGCTCACCAATGAAGAATACAGCAGAGAATACGAGTTTAAAGGAGGCTTTGTCCAGGCTTGAAACCATTGTGACTGAGCTTGAACAAGGAAAGCTCACCCTGGATGAATCCATGGCCAAATTTGAGGAAGGGGTTAGACTAGCGTATGTCTGCTTGCAGAGGTTGGAGGAAGATTAGCTGGGACAAAGTACAGTGGGATACCGGCTGATAGGCGAGGTCGCTTCGCGACGGAGCCGTGCCCTCGGATGGGCTTGTACCACGTTAAGCGGGCAAGCGAAGCATGTCCACTTAACGTTCAAGGTTGGCGACGTACCGCGCCGTCGTTCACTGGCAGAACCATGATCGGGCCAGCACCCACGTGCGGGGCCAGAGCGTAGCATGTGTGCCAGCCGGATGTTGGGCAAATCGCCACTTGCTCCTATGACTTCTTATGGCAGCGTTGCCCGTGCTCTATTTTCTCTGGCAGGCAAACTTACGCCGGTACTTTCTTCGATTGCTGGCGAATGATTTCAGCCAAAGCGCGGAGGGCTTGATTTACCGACTCTGCGTCCGGGAAAACCTCTGCCACATCGGGAGAAAGTAGCACGACGTTAGTTCCTTCCACATAGCGTCTGGCATATTTGCCCCGCACACCTGAGCTGAAGTCATATTCGTTCAACATATCCGGGTCATGGCGAGTGGTAGCCTCAGTCTTATTCGCCTTCTTCATACGTTTTCCTTTCACGTCGTGTAGCAATCCGCGCGCTGATAATGCGGATGCTCTCTTTCCGATCACAGTGTACCACAACCAAGGTGCGTCTTCGATAGGATTGTCCGATGGTGACGTAGCGTTCTTCATCGCCGGTCGAATGTAGTGGGTCGTCAATAGTCATGGACAGCGGGTCTCCAAAAACAGTAGCTGCCTCCTCGAAGGAGACGTCGTGTTTCTCTAGATTCTGCCTGGCTTTCTTCTCATCCCACTCAAATGTTAGTCCCATTCAACCTCCTTAAGGACTTCCTCCCTCACCTATTAACTTAAGCGTCTTAACCGGAAATTCCTGGCAATAGTATGTAATCAAAGGACTTTTCACTTACCCCGTAGTTGCAAAGAGGAGTTGTTGGGGATAATATATTATATAACATAAAGCATAATACTTATTCTTCGAAGACATCAGGTTGGGGAAAGGGGGAAAGAGATGTCTGCATCTTATGGACCAGAACGTTTCACAGAAAGGATCAAGGACTATTCGAGAGAGCAATTCATAAGCACTGTTTTGAACCTGTTTTCCCGCACCTCGGACCACACCATGATCAAGGCGGTCAGTTTTCTGGAACGCATGAGCGCTGATGAGTATAAGGGGATGGTAAGAGCGGTGCGGGAGGCCTTTGAAACTGGCCACCCCAGCATCCATCTGGCCAGACGGGTCTTGAAGGAGATGAACCCCAATTGCAAAAGGAAGCTTCTGGTGAACTTCGTGGTGGAGGGGCTTTTCCACCGGCCTAAGAGAATGGCTTCCTACATCGAGGAATATGGGCTGGAGCCTCCCTTTGTGGGCCTGATCAGCCCCACCATGCGGTGTAACCTGCGCTGTGTGGGTTGCTATGCGGCCAACTACACCATGGCCTCGGACCTGGAGCCGGAGATCGTGGATCGAGTGATCCAGGAAAGTAAGGATATCGGCCTTCAGTTTATGGTTATCTTAGGAGGGGAGCCCTTTGTTTACAAACCTCTCTGGGACATTTTAGAGAAACATAACGATATCATCTTTCAGATTTATACTAATGGCACCGTGATCGATGAAGAGGCGGCCCAGAGGATAGCCCGATTGGGCAACATTGTCCCGGCCATCAGTATTGACGGCTTTGAGGAGGAGATGGATGCCCGCCGGGGGGAAGGTACCTTTGCTGCAGTCATGAGGGCCATGGACCTGCTGAGGGCTCAAGGGGTTCCCTTCTGTTTTTCCTGTTGCTCCACCCGCCAGAATTGTAAGGTCATCGTCAGTGATGAGTTCATCGATCTGATGATTGACAAAGGGGCCGTTTTGGGCTGGTATTTTAACTACATGCCCATTGGTCGGGAGCCTGATCTGGATCTCATGCCTACTCCAGAGCAAAGGGACCATGTGCGAGCCCGAGTCAGTTATCTGCGGGAGACCAAACCCATCCTTCTGGTAGACTTCTTCGGAGACGGCCCCCTGGTGGAAGGCTGTCTGGCTGGAGGAAAGACCTATTTTCATATCAATAATCGGGGCGATATAGAGCCCTGCATCTTTGCCCATTATGCGGTAGATAATATCAAGGAAAAGAGCCTCAAAGAAGCCCTTAACTCCGACTTCTTTAAGGGCATCCGCAGCAAGCAGCCCTTTGGGTATGTGGACATCCGGCCCTGTCCTCTGATCGACTATCCGGGGGCCATGGCCAGCCTAGTCAGAAGATATGGTGCTCGGCCCACTCATGAGGGAGCGGAGAAGCTGGTCGGGGAGTTTGTGCCCCAACTGCACGGATATGCCCGCCACCTGGCGGAGATCTATGAGAAGGTCTGGGATGAGGAGTATCAGTGGGCCAAAAGGTATAATGCCTCCCCCAAAAGAAAGAGAGAGAAACAGCTTCAGACAGCGGAGAGGGAAAGGGTTACGATGTGTCCCCTGTCTTGAGAACTGGATCTGATTTCGCCAGGGGATGGGTTAGGGAGGACTGTAAGGGTTGTGCAAGTGCTGGGCTGTTTCCTACTTTAACTGGCCATCAGGCCTGGCTTTGTGATGAACCTTGGTTCAACCTATTCCAGTGGGGAAGTTTACTGAGGGTGGGGGGAGGCATTCGCATATGTGAGGCCAGGCCTGAGAGCTTTCCTTCTGATCTACACCAAATGGGCTTTCTCGGTTCGCGGTAAGTTTCCTTTGCATACGTCAGCAGGGTTTCTCCTGAGTCTGTTGGGAGCCTAGGTATCTCGGCGGAATATTTATCGCAAGGAGTAAAAGGTATTATTCGCTCAGGTATTATTTTTCTTTTTCCTCCTCCGCCTTAGCCTCGATATCGTTACTAACAGGCTTACTAACGCGGTGCCATACTTTACCGCCGGAGACGAAATGACGCCCCGAATCGCCTTAGCTATTTTGCTTACATTACCAACAGTTTCCTTCGCCGACCGCACGATTTGATCCAGGCTAGCCAGCTCGGTGTTGGCCCTTTCAACAGTATGTTCCAACTGGTCGAGAATAGGAGCAACCTCGTCATTCACCTGTTTAAGCACCCGGTTTGCGTTGCCCAGAACTTTATATAACTGGATAGCCACGGGGATGAAGATTACCAAGAAAACGGCCACAGTGATAGCGAAGACTATCTGGAAAGTCCCGATAATACCCAGATCCATCTCTGGCCTCCTCTCCTGATCGGATAGATATCCCCCCTCTCTTGGTCAGACAGATCATCCTTTGTCCAAGAGCTTTATCTTCATATTCATATTATACTCTCACCGGCTGGAGGCGGAAAAGGCATCTCGTAATATCTATTATGTCGTAGCAAATCAGCTTTCAAAGTTTCCGCTATTCTTTTTCCCACAGTCTATGTCCCACCCATGGGGTAGTCGTATTTCCCTTTCTGAGGCGCTCAAACTACAATCCTTTGGATCCTTATGACTCCTTTATCAGCCCAACAAACAGCAGTTTTTAGGGGTCTGCTGTTTCATCTAAAAAATATACTCGAAAGGGGATTCAAGGGGTAGAAAATAGCATTGTTTTGGAGTAAAATAGAGGAAAATGGAGGAAAGTGGAGAATAATAATATAGCAGCATGGGATTATTGAATATAATCGATTATCCAATGCAATCTTTAAGGATTTTGTCTCATGTTCCTGGGCACTTTTAACAGAACCATAGATGATAAAGGGAGGTTCATTATTCCGGCCAAGTTCAGGGAGGAGTTGGCCGATGGTCTTATTATCTCCATCGGACTGAATGAGAAGTGCCTCTTTGTCTTTCCCAAAGAGGAGTGGAAGGACTTTGAGGAAAAGGTTAAGTCTCTGCCCATGACCAAGAAGGATGCCCAGGGTTTTGCCCGTTGGTTTCTTTCCCAGGCCAGTGATGAGGTTCTGGATCAGCAGGGCCGTATTACTATCCCAGGGCATTTAAAGGAATACGCTGGTCTGGATAAGGACATAGTCATCGTGGGGGTATCAGGGCGTCTGGAGATCTGGGACCGGGGAACCTGGGAGGAGTTCCATCATCGGGCCAGCCAGAGATATGCCGAGATTTCTGAGGACATGACCGCGGTAGGGTTTTAGGGCTCTATGAAGGAGCAGCCCAGAAAGTGGCACATTCCAGTGATGGTAGATCAGGTGCTCTTTTACCTGAATCCCAGGAAGGGAGACCTGATCGTTGATTACACTGTTGGCAGCGGAGGCCACGCCCGGGCGATTTTGGAGGAGATCGTTCCGGGCGGCAGGCTGATGGGGATAGATAGGGACGAGGTGGCCCTGGAGGCAGCCAGGGAGCAATTACAAGAATATGAGGGCCACTTCGTCCTTGTCCAGGAGAACTTTAAAAACGTAGGTTCTATCTTTACCAGGCTGGGCGTCGAAGCCGTGGATGGCTCCCTCTTCGACCTCGGTCTCTCCTCCCTCCAGATAGAGAGTCCCGAAAGGGGCTTTAGCTATCTGAGGGAGGAGAGGCTGGATATGAGGATGGATAGATCTGCTCCTCTGACGGCCTATGATGTTGTCAATGGGTATTCAGAGGACTCTCTGGCGGACATATTCCGAAAATACGGGGAAGAGAGGTGGGCTAAAAGGATTGCCCACTTCATTGTTCAGGAGAGAGTCAGAGAACCTGTGGTTACTACCACAGACCTGGTGGGAATAGTAGAGCGGGCTATTCCTCGGGCCAAGAGAAGAAGAGGCCACCCGGCCAAACGCATCTTCCAGGCTCTGAGGATAGAGGTAAACGACGAACTGAATTCCCTGGAAGCTGGCCTGAGGGGATCTTTTGAGCGTCTGCGGAAAGGAGGACGTCTGGTTGTTATCTCCTATCACTCCCTGGAGGATAGAATAGTCAAGAGCATTTTCAGGGAGTTAGCAGAGGAGTGTATCTGTCCCAAAGAGCTTCCTCAGTGTCAATGTGGAGGAGTGAAAAAGGCAAAGATTCTGACCAAAAAGCCTGTCACACCTTCCATAGAAGAAATGTCCAGGAATCCCAGGAGTTCCAGCGCCAAGTTAAGGGCTATGGAAAAGATACAAGGGTGATGATCGATGGCTTCAGTAGCCCGAAAATTGAAGATCAAGGAACCAAACGTTGAAGAGCCGGAACTACGTCTGGTCAAAGGTGGCACTGGTAGAAAGACCAGCAAAAAGTCGACCCGAGGTTACTTCTTTCGCATGTTTGTGCTGACTACAGTATATTTAGGCCTCCTGGCCTTTGCCTACGTAGCTCTCCAGGCTCAGATCATGGAGAATGGACTGCGTCTGAATTCCCTCCAAAATGAAATATCCAGGGTGCAGGATGAGAATACCCGATTGAGTCTGGAGCTGGCTGAGCTAAAATCACCTCAGAGGATCATCACTATAGCCAGCGACAAGCTGGGGATGGTTATGCCTGGTGAGGTAAAATACCTCGCTGTGGAAAATCGGGGTAAAGGCAAAGTAGGGGAGGTGAAGGAGAAGCCTTTTGTAGGAGCAGTCCTGAGTTCTAAGGAGCAAAAGGGATTGACCCTGGGTACCATAGGCTCCCTTGTGACTCCGTAAGATAGGAGACTGAAAGAAAGGTGATTAGCAATATTAGAATGACTCAAAAGAAACAAAGTAGCTTGACTCCGTGAGATAGGAGGCTGAAAGCCACTAGGTCTGTTCCATCTTGTTGCAGACTTGACTCCGTAAGATAGAAGACTGAAACAAACAAAGAAAAAAGAGTAACGTGGGCTAAAGCCATGAGGAAAAAGCAGATGGAGAAAAGTAGAGCAAGAATTCTTGCTCTACTTTTCCTTTTCATAGCTGGCTTTCTCGTTATTATCTATAGATTGATTTTTATCCAGGTTATCTCGGCCCAGAGCTTTGAGGATCTGGCTCAGACTCAGCATCTCAATAATTATTCCTTTCTGGCCGAAAGAGGTACCATCTTTGACCGAGATGGCAATCAGTTAGCTGTGAGTACTCAAGAAGTAACCATATTCGCTAACCCCTATTTTGTTAAGGACCCTGAGTCGGTGGCGGAAGAATTATCGGCTATCCTGGAGAAGGATAAGGAGGAGCTTAAAAAGAGGTTAACTCAACCGGATACTGGATTTGTCTTTCTAGCTCGTAAGGTTCCACCAGAACTGGCCGAAAGGGTCCGGGAACTGGGTATGGATGGCGTATATTTTATGAAGGAGAGCAAAAGATTCTACCCCCATGCTCAGCTTGCTGCCCAGAGCTTGGGCTTTGTAGGGGTGGATAATGAGGGACTGAGCGGTCTGGAGTTGCAGTATGAAAATGTCCTTCATGGAAAAGATGGAGTAGTGGTGGCTCAAAGAGATTCCTATGGAAAGCTCATCCCAGGGACCTATACCACCAGGGATGATCCTGTTAATGGTGGTGATATCTATCTCACCCTGGACAAAGACATCCAGTTTTTTTGTGATCAAAAGCTGAAAGAGGTAGTGGAGGCATATCGGGCCAAACGGGGCACGGTCATCGTGATGCGCCCGGATAGCGGAGAGATACTGGCTATGAGCAGTTATCCCACTTTCGATCTGAATAAGTTTTATGACGTCTCCCAAGACATGATGAGAAATCTGGCTACTTCTTTGGTCTACGAACCGGGATCCACTTTTAAGTCCGTAATCGTAGCCGCTGCCCTGGAAGAGGATCTGGTGGGCCCCGGGCAATATTTTCATCTTCCTCCTACTATTCAAGTGGCGGACAAAGTTATCAAAGAACCCCATCGCAACCAGGAAACAGACTATACGGTAACTCAGATTCTGGCCTACTCCGCTAATGTGGGAGCTGTTCTGGTGGCAGGACTTCTGGAGGATCAGCAGCTTTATAATTATCTGAGGAAGTTCGGCTTGGGGGAGAGGACGGGTATAGATTTGCCCGGCGAGGAGAGGGGCATTTTGCCCGAAGTGAAGAATTGGTCCAGGTCAACCAAAGCGACCATTTCCTTTGGTCAGGGAATATCCGTCACCTCGCTGCAACTTTTGATGGCCTATACCGTATTTGCTAATGGGGGCATTCTGATAAGGCCATATCTAGTCGATCGCATTGTTTACCCGGATGGTCGGATCTCCAGGCCTGGAGAGGGAAAACAAGGAGTCAGGGTGGTCTCTGAAGATACAGCCCGGCAGATTACAGCCATGCTGAGGGAGGCAGTAAAAAGTGGGACCGGAACCAGAGCTGAAATTGCTGGATATGAGGTGGTTGGAAAGACGGGGACGGCCCAGAAAGTTGATTCCGACGGGTTGGGTTATGATGAGGGCAGAAACATTGTCTCCTTTGTCGGTTTTGCTCCGGCCAGCGATCCTCAGGCAGCGATAGTGGTAGTTATAGATGAACCCTCTTCTTCTGCTGGAGATGTTTGGGGAGGTACTGTCTCAGCCCCTCTTTTCAAGGAAGTCATGGAATTCACCCTTCGACACCTGAGGGTACCACCAAAGAGTGAAGGTTTCTGAAAAAGCAGGATCTTAAGGCAATTGTAACTACTCAGCCACCCTATCTTTACTATCTTTAATTAAGAAAAGGTTTCCTTTGACTATATCTTAACTGCACCTGGAAAAGGGAGAGGGCATCTGAGATATTTCTAACCGCTTATTTGATATGTTGGGCAATGAGAATAAGCGCATCAGGTATGCTAGAATGGTCTTATTGAAACTGAGGGAATTGGCCTTGAGGCAGAGAGATGAGGCTGGACGGACTGATCAAAGACTTGATAATTACCAAAATCGAAGGTCCTACAGATGTAGATATCTCCGGTGTTTCCTTCAACTCCCAAGAGGTGTTGCCAGGCCATCTTTTTGTAGCCATCAGGGGCTTCAGACAGGACGGCCATAGCTTTGTGCCGGAAGCTGTATCCAGAGGAGCAAGGGCTGTCCTGGTGCAGAGCTGGCAGGAAGGACTTAAGGAGACTACCCAGATAGCTGTGCCGGATACCAGACGGGCTTTGGCCCGGGTCTCATGCCAATTTTACGGCCATCCTTCGCATAGAATAAGAGTGGTGGGCATCACTGGCACCAACGGCAAGACCACTACTTCCTTTCTCTCCGAGGCTGTGCTGCGATCTGGTGGTTATCGGACCGCTCTATTCGGCACGGTGACCTACCGAATTGACGATGTGGAATTTCAGGGATCAAGGACAACTCCGGAGTCCTTGACCCTTAACCAATTTCTGGACCAGATGTCCAGAAGAGGGGTAGATGTCTGCGTGATGGAGGTCTCCTCCCATGCCATAGCGCTTCGGCGGGTGGATTTCCTCTCTTTCGAGACCGTGGTTTTTACTAATCTGAGCCAGGACCATCTTGACTTTCATGGTACTTTGGATCGCTATTTCGCTGTCAAAAGATCTCTTTTTGTGGACAAAGATGGCCAATTCTTCACCGCCAAGAACGCGGTGATCAACATAGATGATGAGCACGGTCGTCAGCTTGCCCGCGACACCCATCTCCCAACTCTTACCTTCTCTTTCGAGCGTACTGCAGACATAAGCGCCAGGCAGGCAGTCATCAGAGAAGAGGGAATCAGTTTTGTTCTAAATATCGGCGGAGATGAAATAGAGATAAAAACTTCCTTGAGTGGAGCCTTTAATATCTACAATATTCTGGCAGCTGCGGGAGTAGGTTATTGGGCAGGCGTTTCTTTGGACAGGATAAAACAGGGCATCGAGTCAGTAACCGAAGTTCCCGGACGGTTCCAGCGCATTGATCTGGGTCAGAAATTTACGGTTGTAGTGGATTATGCCCATACTCCTCACGGGCTGGAGAATGCCATCAGGGCTGCCCGAAAGATAAGTCAGGGCCGCCTGATCACTGTTTTTGGATGTGGTGGAGACCGGGATAGAGGGAAGCGACCTATTATGGGCTCTGTATCCGGTGAGCTTTCCGATTTTACCATTATTACCTCTGATAATCCCCGTTCAGAGGACCCTCTCAAGATCATTGGAGAGATAGAAAAAGGGATCAAAGCCACCCCAGGCCAGGATAGATATCTGATTATTGAGGACCGGGAGGAAGCTATCAGACGGGCTATAGGTATGGCCAGAGCGGGGGATTTTGTCCTCATTGCCGGCAAGGGACATGAAAGGGTGCAGGAGTTTGCCGGCTATGAGATTGAGTTTGACGATCGGGAGGTGGCCAAAAGAGTTCTGGCCGAAAGTCTATGATGCCTATCAAGTTGGAAGATCTAGCCAGGATAATGGAAGGAAGGATAGTAAGGGGAGAACCATCACAGCTCATCCTTAACATTTCCACGGATTCCAGAACCCTGCAGCCAGGGGATCTTTACGTTCCGCTCCAGGGAGAGAGGTTTGACGGACACGATTTTATCTGGGAGGCCATATCCAGGGGTGCGATAGGGTTCTTGACCTCCCGCTCTTATGCTGAGTTGTCCAGCGGGCAGAAGGGGGTGCCACGAGATGGCTCGGCTCGGCAGAGTAACATCAGCAGGGCCAGGATGCAAAAAGGTGATCTTGCTATCATCCAGGTGAGGGATTGTCTGGCAGCTCTTCAGGCCCTGGCCCGGGAGCTCAGGAATCGGTCCAGCTACCGGACTATAGGCCTTACGGGGAGTACCGGCAAAACCTCTACCAAAGATTTTCTCAAATCGATTCTGGCCAGAAGGTTCAAGGTTTGGGCTACCCCCAAAAGCTACAATAACGAAGTGGGGCTGCCTCTGACTATTCTGGGTGCTGATTCTCAGGATGAGATCCTTGTAGCGGAGCTGGGCATGAGAGGGGAGGGACAGATCACCCAACTGTGTGAGATTCTAAGACCAGATATGGGCATAGTGACCAGGATTGGGCCAGTGCATCTGGAGACTCTGGGTTCAGAGGACAGGATAGCCAGAGCCGAGGGAGAGCTGGTAGAGGCCATACTGGAAACAGGTCTGGTGGTTCTCAATCGGGATGACCGCTGGTTCCCTTATATGGCGAGCAAGGCCCGGGGCCGAGTAGTCAGCTATGGAATAGATTCAGAGGCAGAAGTGCAAGCTACGGATATAGAGCTGGATGCAGAGGCCAGGCCCAGTTTCCAACTGGTAAGTGGAGATAGAAGGATCGGGGTAAAGCTAGAGGCCATGGGGGAGCATAATGTGGCCAATGCCCTGGCGGCTGCCGCTCTGGCGGATGAGCTGGGTGTTCTCATGGAGGAGATAAAGGAAGGTCTGCAGAGGGCACAGCTCTCGGGCATGAGGATGGAGATGGTCAGAGTAGATGGTGTCCGTATTATCAACGATGCCTATAATGCCAATCCCATGTCCATGAAGGCAGCTCTGAGGACCCTTAGCCATGTGGGCAAGAGGGTCAGGACCATCGCTTTGCTGGGCGATATGCTGGAATTGGGGGAGAAAGCGGTCTACTACCATCGGGAGATAGGGCGGGAAGTAGTGGAGCAGAAGATAGATTTTCTAATTGCTGTGGGTGAGCTGTCTAAATATATTTATGAAGCCGCCCTGGAAGCTGGGCTGGAACCAAAGCAAGCTTTGCTGGCGGAGAGTTTGGATGATGCCGCAAAAGAGATAAAAAAGATATTGAGCTCTGGAGATGTGCTTCTAATTAAGGCCTCTCGAGCCATAGGGCTGGAGCGAGTTCTAGAAAGGATCGCATAACGAAATTATGGGAGGCATACTATTTTCGGCTCTGGTAGCCGGAGCGCTTTCACTCTTTCTCTCCCCTCTGTGGATAAAATACCAGACCCGGAGGAGAATGGGGCAGAAGATAAGAATAGATGGCCCCAAAACCCATATGGTCAAATCCGGAACTCCGACCATGGGAGGGGTGGTAGTACTCATCGCCTCTTCCACTGCCTTCCTTCTCTTTGGCCATTATTCTAAAGAAGCTCTTGTGGCTCTCTTCACCTACATCCTTTGTGGGCTGGTGGGGCTGGGAGACGATATTATCTCCATTCGCCAGGAGAGGTCTCTGGGCCTGAGAGCAAGAACCAAACTCATCTCCCAGTTGGCCGTTTCAGTCATCTTTGGGTATCTGTCCGTGGGAGTTCTGGGTCTTTCTACGGCCATCTCCATACCTCTTACTAATCTTTCCCTTGATCTGGGTTTTATATACTACCCTTTTATTTTCCTGGTACTTGCTGCTACCACCAATGCTCTTAATCTAACCGACGGTCTGGACGGACTGGCTGCCGGAAGTACTGCTCTAATTATGGGTGTTTTTATGATCATAGCTTTCCAGCAGTGGAGACACATGGAGGTAAGCTATGCTCAGGATATAGCCATTCTCAGTGCTGCTGTGGTGGGGGCCAGTACTGGCTTTCTATGGTTCAATTCCGCTCCGGCCAACATCTTCATGGGTGATACTGGTTCCCTTTCCCTGGGTGGTATTGTCGCTGTTACTGCCATACTTCTGAAGATCGAACTCCTTCTGCCCATCATAGGGGGGCTACTGGTGCTGGAGGCGGCTTCAGTGATCATTCAGGTGGTTTCATATAAGCTGTTTAAGAAACGGGTTTTTAAAATGGCGCCTCTCCATCATCATTTTGAACTATTGGATTGGCCTGAGTTTAAAGTCATCATACGGTTCTGGATGATTTGCGTCGTTTTTGTGGCCATAGGCTATGTTATCTTTTTTGTGGAGCTGATCTGAGAAATGGCTGGGCAGGAGATAGGAGAAAGAGGAGATTTTTTGAAAGAAAAGAAGGTGCTGGTGATAGGGCTGGCTCGCAGTGGAGCAGCAGTGGCCAGGAAGCTGGCTAAGATGGGAGCGGAAGTTGTGGTCAGCGACAACGACAGGTCTCCTGAGCTTGAGCTGCGGCTGGCCGAACTCAAGGACATGGGGATCAGAGGAATTTTGGGTGGCCACCCCTTGAGTTTGCTGGAGGAAGTAGATCTGGTCATCGTAAGTCCGGGGGTACCCACAGACATTGCTATTTTGCAGGAGGCAGAGCGGAGGGGAATTCCAGTATGGAGCGAGATCGAGCTGGCCTATCGATTGATCCCAGCACCCATAGTGGGGATAACCGGTACTAACGGCAAGACAACTACTACCAGTTTGATTGACTTTATTCTGGATGGTGCCGGTCGCCCTCACCTGGCCGCCGGAAATATTGGACGGCCTCTTTTGGAGTGCATTGATCTTGTAGATAAGAATTGGTGGATTATAGCAGAAGTTTCGAGTTTTCAGTTGGAGCGCACTCATCTTTTTCGTCCCCGCATCGGCGTACTTCTGAACATCACCTCAGATCACCTGGACCGACATGGGGATATGGAGGAATATATAAAGCTGAAATTCAGACTCTTTGCCAACCAGATTAAAGAGGATTATGCGGTCCTCAATGTGGACGATCCCAATGTCAGCCGAAATCTGAGGCGGGTTTGCTCCCGATTGATACCCATCAGTCTTCAGAGATGTGCAGAGGGCGGAGTGTTCGTCAGAGAGGGCCATATTGTATCCAGCATAGAGGAGGAGGTAGATCTCATGCCTGTGGAGGATGTACCCCTTTATGGCCTGCATAATCTGACCAACGTCATGAGCGCGGTGGCTGTCTCTCTCCTGCTGGGAGTTCCCCCCGAAGTCGTCAAAAGAAGCATAAAAGAATTCCGGGGGCTGGATCATCGTATGGAATTGGTGGGAGATTTCGATGGGATTCTGGTCTTCAATGACTCCAAGGCCACTAACCCCGATGCCACTATAAGAGCTCTGGAGAGCTTTAAGAATAAAGTCGTTCTCATAGCCGGGGGTAGAGATAAGCGGATGGACTTCCATCCTCTGGCTGAAGCCATAGTTCAGAGAGTGAAGAGGCTGGTTCTTCTGGGTGAGGCGGCAGAAAAGATAGCCAGGATGGTAGCTGAGATAGTTCGGGGCAAGGAGCTAGAGAAAGAAATTTATATAGAAAAGGGAATTTTTGAAGCGGTGGAGAGAGCTTTTGAAGGAGCCAGCCAGGGAGATGTGATCCTTCTTTCTCCTGCCTGTGCCAGTTTTGATATGTTCCGGAATTATGAGGAAAGAGGAGATCTCTTCAAGAAGGCGGTCCGAACCCGAGGTAAACCAGATGGATAGGCCAGGGCGAGCGCCAAGAGCATACTATTTTCTTCTGGGACTAACCATTCTCATGTTTATTTTCGGCACAGTCATAGTATCCAGTGCCAGCACTGCTGTGGCCAGCAGCTTGTTCGGAGACACCTTTTATTTCATTAAGAGGCAACTGGCTTATGGAGCCATTGGAGTGATAGTACTGGTTATGTTCTCCAGTTTTTTCTACCAGAGATATCAGTTCTTTTCCTATTTTATGATCCTTGCCTCCATAGGTCTTCTTTCTCTTACTTTGATTCCCGGTGCCGGAATAAGAGCGGGGGGAGCTCAGCGCTGGCTGGATCTGGGGCTTATAAGTATCCAACCCTCAGAGATAGCCAAGCTATTCATGGTGATCTTTGCGGCCGATATTCTGGTTAAGAAGGAACGCCGTATTGGCGAGCTTAAACATGTCCTTGTCCCGATCATTCTGGCTGCTGTGCTGGTCTCTCTTTTGGTTTTTCTTCAGCCCAATTTGGGAACCGTGGTGGTGATCTGGGTCTCTCTCTCTGCCATTTTTTTTGTAGTGGGCGTTAAGGTGAGACATTTGCTAGCCATAGCTGGACTTTGGGTCATGGGTGTAGCCTCTTACATAGTGTCTGCAGATTACAGGTTGCAGAGAATTTTAGCTTTTTTAGATAAGACAGGCGATATTTCTGGCTCTGGGTTCCAGCTCCAGCAATCCCTGATTGCTCTGGGATCAGGTCACCTTACTGGTCTCGGGCTGGGCCTGAGCCGACAAAAGTTTGGCTACCTGCCGGCAGCCCATACCGATTTCATATTTGCCATTGTGGGAGAGGAGCTGGGCCTGGTGGGTACGGTAGGTCTGGTTATTGGCTTTTTAATTTTTGTTTATCTGGGCATCCAGATAAGCCTGAAAGCCAGAGACCTATTTGGTCGGCTTTTGGCCGTAGGCCTTACCACCTCTGTCGCCAGCCAGGCTCTGATCAACATCGGAGCTACCACGGGCCTGCTTCCTATCACCGGCATCCCCCTTCCCTTTATCAGTTTTGGTGGTTCCTCTCTGGTAGTGACCATGGCCAGTATTGGCATACTCCTAAATATTGCCCGGAAGGGCACTACTGTCCCACTAAGAGAGATTTCCGGTCAACACCGGGGTCAGAGCAAGACAATTGTAGCCATAGAACGTCCCGGGGCAAAGAGGAAAAGATCTCTTTCTTCCCGGAGGAAAGGGTCTTCTTTCAAGGAGAGAGGGCTTTCTTGGAGCAGGACAGGATCTTCTACCAGCAAGACAATTTATGGAGTAAGTGCTCATGAAGATTCTCATAGCCAGCGGAGGAACCGGAGGGCATCTCTATCCAGCTCTGGCTCTGGCCGACGCTTTCAAAGAAAAAGATAATCAGGCTCAGGTGATTTTCGTTGGATCTGAAGAGGGGATGGAGGCCAGGATAGTTCCCTCCCGGGGCTTGGCCCTGCGCTTGCTTAAGGTCAGATCTTTCTCCGGTCGGCCCTCTTTGAGGTGGTTCTTTTCCGGTTTCCTTCTTATGGCTGCTCTTATGAGATCTCGGATCATAATTCGGCAGGAGAAACCGGATCTGGTTATGGGCTTTGGAGGATACGTCTCAGCCCCACTCCTTCTTGGTGCTTTGTTGGAAAGAAAAAGGGCGGCCATCCACGAGCAAAATGTAGTTCCTGGCCGGGCCAACAGAATTCTTGCTCCCTTTGTGAATCTGGTCTGTCTCAGTTTTGAGGAGTCCAGACCGTACTTCAAGAGGGCCAGGAAAGTGGTCTGTACAGGCAATCCGGTGCGCTTCAGAGAGAAAAGTCCAGATCGAAACCAGGCCCGGACTGAGCTGGGACTTGACACAAGACGGTTCACCGTGGGCGTTATGGGGGGAAGCCAGGGAGCGCGATCCATTAATACAGCCACACTAAGGGCTTATGAGAGGCTAAGAGATAGATCAGATTTGCAGATGGTCCATATTACCGGAAGAGGTCGTTTTACTGAGGTGCAGGATGAATTGGATAAAATCAGAAAGATAGAGGGTGGTGCCCTTTACCGAATCCTTCCTTACATAGAAGAGATGAATCTCTTCTACCAGGCCTGTGATCTGGTAATAACAAGATCAGGAGCCACCACCGTGGCTGAGATTTCTTTTTTTGGACTTCCTTCTATCCTCATACCCTATCCTTATGCCACTCAAGACCATCAGAGATTAAATGCGGAAGTTTTGGCCAACAAGGGAGCAGCTCTGGTGATCCTGGATAAGGATCTGAAAGGGGAGATACTGGCCGAGAAGATCAAAGAGCTGATGGAAGGCCGAGGAGGGTATGAGGAGATGCAAAAAAGAGCCAGGGAGATGGCGCTAGAAAACGCTGCAGAGCGAATGGTGGAGGCGTTGTTATTAGAGCTAATATTTGAAGGCCGGGCGGTAAAGGCGGGAAGGGATCAAAAAGGGAAAGAAAAAGTTTATTAGAGCTGCCAAAAGACATGGGTCGGTAATGGTCCTAAAATCGATACCGACTAGTTTTTGATAACAATTGAAATGCTGATTTATGTCCTTGATAAGGACTTTTATCTGTTGGTTCAGATGGGCGAGTTGGTTGACCCATTTTGGGACGACTGGCTTCCGGATCATTTGGCAGCTCTCGCTACATCCTTTATAATAGGGTCAAAATATCTGGTGTATAGGGTCAAAACACCTGGTGTGGGCATGAGAAGCAAATTGGACCACTTTAGCTCGGCTTACTTTATAGGAATAGGCGGTGCCGGTATGAGCGCCCTGGCCCGCATCCTGGTGGATATGAAAGTCAAGGTAGCGGGGTCGGATCTGAAAGCTTCTCGCAACACGGCCAGACTGGAACAGTTTGGGGCGAAGATATTTATAGGTCACAGAGCGCAAAATCTGGACAATGCTGATATCGTGGTTATCTCCTCAGCCATTCCGCCCAATAATCCGGAGCTCCTGGCTGCTCGGGAAAGAGGAATTCCGGTCATCAAACGGGCCGAGCTTCTGGCCTGGATTCTCAATCGGGCCTTCGGTATAGCGGTGGCCGGGACTCATGGCAAGACTACCACCACTTCCATGATCTCCCTGATCACCGAATTTTGTGATCTGAAGCCCACCATTCTGATTGGCGGAGAGCTCAATGACATAGGCAGCAATGCCAAGAGGGGGAGCGGAGAGATAGTTGTAGCCGAGGTAGACGAAAGTGATGGCACCCTGATCTATATGAGGCCCAAAATTGCGGTTATCACTAATATAGACGAGGATCATCTGGATCATTTTCAGAATATCGAAGA
This sequence comes from uncultured Actinomycetota bacterium, assembly GCA_964469465.1. Taxonomy (GTDB): domain Bacteria; phylum Actinomycetota; class Humimicrobiia; order Hakubellales; family Hakubellaceae; genus Hakubella. The sequence goes on along the minus strand of CAYYBB010000001.1, from coordinate 13,669 downwards.
AATCAGGGAACTTTTCAGAAGATATATTGTTTGTCTTCCGGATGACGGGCTGGTAGTTGCCTGCGGTGACTGCCCGACTCTTGGTCCTTTGGTAAGAGAGACAGGTAGAAGATGTGTCACCTATGGCCTTCAAGATGGCAATGGAGTGAGGGCAGAGAACATCGTTCTCTTTGAGTTCGGCAGCAAGTTTAGAGTGACCCTGGATGGACAGGAAATCTGCCAGATCACCCTGAATATACCAGGAGTGCATAATATCTACAATGCCCTGGCTGCCATCAGTGTAGCGAACCACTTGCAGTTGCCTCTGGAGCGGGTCTCGGCCATTCTGGCTAACTTCTGTGGGGCTCAGAGGAGGTTTGAGCTGAAGGGCAAAACCAATGGAATCACGGTTGTGGACGATTATGCCCATCATCCTACTGAGATCAGAGCTACTCTGGCAGCAGCCCGTACCGGCGCAGTCAAGAGGATAGTGAGTATTTTTCAGCCCCACCGGTATTCCAGGACTAAGAAGTTGGCCAACTCTTTCGGGCGGTCTTTTGGTGACTCTGATCTTACCATCATCACCGATGTTTATGGAGCCGGGGAGGATCCTATTCCTGGTGTGAGTGGAAAGACAATTCTGGATTCTCTCCTCTCCTTCTCTCCCAGGATCCAGGTAGCCTATCTTCCGAGAACCAGAACCATCGTCGACTATCTCCTGGAAACTGTAAAGGACGGAGACCTGGTTCTGACCATGGGCGCTGGTGATATCTGGACGGTGGCTGAGGATCTGGTCAAACGGCTATGTTTTCTCCCGGACTGAAACTCCAAATAAGACAAAAGCTGATTGCGGCCCGAATAGATTCCTTTATGGAGAACGAGCCTTTGGCGGGACATACCTCCCTCGGAGTAGGAGGACCAGCCGATTTTGTGGTAACCGTCAGGTCAGAGGAAGAGCTTCTTTCTCTTTTGGAGATAGGTAAAACTTTCGGTCTGAAGCCCTTCGTTCTCGGTTCCGGAACCAATCTCCTTTTTAGCAGCATGGGCTACCGCGGCTTGATCGTAAAATTAGGCGGTCATTTCACCAGGATAGCGGTCAAGAACAGTCTGGTTGTGGCTGGGGCAGGGGCCAGCTTGTCCAGGGTGGCTCGGATGGCCAGTGCGAAAAGTTTGGCCGGGCTCTCCTTTGCTGTAGGTATTCCTGGCACTGTGGGGGGAGCCATTAAGAACAATGCCGGAGCTTTCGGGAGAGAGATGGCCCAGGTATTACAGGAGGTGGAGATCTGCTCCCTGGAGGGAGAAAGGAGAACTTTCTCGGTGAAGGACCTCCACTTTGGCTACCGTTTTTGTCGTTTGCCCATGGATGGCATTATCTGTAAGGCTATTTTGAAGTTGGAAAGGGGAGAGAAAGAAAACGTCCTGAGGGAAATAGAGGAGTACAGGAGGATAAGACGAGAAAAGCAGCCTATAGGAAAGAGGACGGCCGGGAGCGTTTTTCGCAATCCTCCTCAGGGTTCGGCAGCCCGATACATCGAACAGGCTGGGTGCAAAGGTCTTGCTATTGGGGGGGCCAGGATATCTCCCAAGCATGCTAATTTCATTGAGAATTTTGCCAATGCCACTTCTGATGATATTGAAATTCTGATAGAGGAGGTCAGAAAGAAAGTCCGAAAGATTCACGGTCTGGATCTGGATCTGGAGATGGAAATCGTTGCCTGTAAAAAGGATTGAAAGGAAGATTGCTGAAAGAAGAAAGAAGAAAAGAAGAGAGAGACTGCTCAGGACTATAAGCTACATTTCCCTTTTGGCCCTGATTGTCCTTTCTGCAGTAGCTCTGTTCCGGTTTCTCAATTCGCCCTTTTTCCATATCCGGGACGTGCTATTTGATGGCAACCAGCATTACAGTGACCAGGAGTTGAGGAGAATCTCCGGTCCCTTTGAGGGCAAGAACTTTTTATTTTTTGATCTGAACGATGTCAGAAAGCCCCTTTTGAGACTGCCCTGGATCAAAGAAGTAGGGGCAGAAAAAGCTAGAGGAATGATCATTAAGGTATACATCAGGGAGAGGATTCCTCTGGCGGTTCTTAGGGGAGAGAATTTCTATTATCTTCTGGATGAAAGTGGGAGAGTTCTGGAAGTCTCTAGTACCGAGATAGATGCGGATCTTCTTACTATCCGGAGCGACGAGGAGCCAGGTTATGAGCCAGGGGAGGTAGTAGTCTCTAAGGCAGTTAAGGACTGTCTGGAGGTGTGGCAAGCTCTGGACGATGAGCTAAAGAAGGAGATAGAATTTGCCAAAGTTATGTCTAACAGCTTCCTTTATGTTACTAGAGAAGGAATTGAGATTAAGTTCGGGGATGCCCGAGATCTTACTGAGAAGACCAGAGTCCTGCTGGCCCTGCTTAAAGAAATCAAAGATCAAGCTCAGGATGTAGAGTACATAGATGTAAGCGTGTACGACTACCCAGTGGTAAAACCAAAGGGAGAAGAGGGTTAAAAAGGTAACGGCGGAGTGAGCTAGAGTTGCATGAAGCAAGATTTGGTCGCCGGGGTTGATCTGGGAACAACCAAAGTTTGTGCTCTCATCGGTCAGGTAGGACCTGAGGATGAGGTGGAAATTCTGGGAGTAGGATTAGCTCCGTCTCACGGCCTGAGGAAGGGAATAGTAGTAGATATCTCCAAATCGGCGGAGTCCATTATCGAAGCGGTGGAAAAAGCCGAGAAGATGTCGGGCTTTTCTATCAACTCTGTCTATGTAGGAGTGACCGGAGGCCATATTTCTTCTAGAGTTAATCACAGTGTTGTTTCCATTTCACCACCTCGATATGAAATCACCGAGCAGGACCGGGGAAAGGCTATCTCCATTTGCTCCAAAGTAGATCTTCCTGACGATCAGGAGGTTATACATACTATTCCCCGGGCTTATGTAGTTGATGGACAGAGAGGGATTCTTAATCCGGTAGGGATGTCGGCTACCAGGCTGGAAGTAGAGACCAATATTATTACCGGCTCTGTAACCTCTCTGAAGAATGTAATCAAATCTTTTACCACAGCCGGTATCGAAGTTACGGACCTGGTCCTGGAGTGCCTGGCCTCCTCCTACGCTGTGTTGACCGAGAATGAAAAGAGTGGGGCCATCCTTTTGGATATGGGAGGAGGAACTACAGATGTAGCTATTTTCAGAAACCACGCCCTTTTAGATACCTTCTGCCTTCCGGTGGGGGGCAACCATATTACCAACGATATTTCTATTGGCCTTCACATCCCCCTGGAGGAGGCCGAGCGGGTCAAGATAGAGCATGGAAGAGTAGACAGAGAAGATATAGATCCGGCTGACTTTTTTGAGATCAAAGACAACTGGGGAGAGAGCAAGGCAGTGCTTACTTCCTTTTTGGCTGGAATTATCGAGATCAGAGTGAGAGAGATCTTAAATCTGATCAGAAGGGAAATCGAGAGAGAGGGCCCCCTCGATTTTTTACCCCGTGTAGTAGTTACCGGAGGGTCCTCTCTTCTGAGGGGAGTTGTGGAGCTCTCGGGTGAGGTTTTCGACATGCCCTCGAGAATAGGGGTGCCCCTGCGGGTGAGTGGGTTGGTTGACAGAGTAAATCAGCCCATATATGCTACTGGGGTAGGCTTATTGATTTACGGGCGTAATCATCAATTAGAGGTTGAGAGTAGGCGAAGGGAAGAGTCCCTTCTGTCCTTCTTGGTAAATAGGGTCAGGAACTGGTTTTCCGGACTGCGTATGTCCAGTGAGCGGGGAGGTCCTAATTGGTAAATCCTGGTGCAAGAAATCCCAACCTGAAGTATATAGCGGTGATCAAAGTAATTGGAGTGGGAGGAGGTGGGACCAATGCGGTAAACCGAATGATGGAAGACGGGTTAAAGGGTGTCGAGTTTGTGGCCATCAATACCGATGCTCAGGCTCTCATGATGTCCGAGGCGGACTGCAAGATAGTCATCGGAGAGACGGGTCTCGGAGCTGGATCCGATCCTGAAATAGGGAGAGAGGCTGCTCTGGCCAGCCGGGATGTAATCGCCGAAGTGATTAAGGGGGCCGACATGGTCTTTATTACTGCTGGAAAGGGAGGAGGAACTGGTACAGGAGGAGCACCCATTATCGCCGAGATAGCCAGAGAATTGGGAGCTCTGACGGTGGGAGTAGTGACCCGGCCCTTCACTTTTGAGGGAAAACGCCGTTCTGAACAGGCTGAGGAAGGGATTAAGAATCTGAGGAAGCATGTAGATACCTTGATAGTTATCCCTAATGATAAACTCCTGGAAGTCTCTAAAAAGGAGACGACCCTCATCGAAGCTTTCAAAATGGCGGATGGAGTCTTACGAGAGGGGGTTCAGGGGATAACCGATCTGATAACGCTGCCAGGGCTGATCAATCTGGACTTTGCTGATGTCCGCTCCATCGTCAAGGATGCCGGCTCTGCTCTCATGGGGAGTGGTATAGGTAGTGGAGAAAACAGGGCTGTGGATGCGGCCATGACCGCTATATCCAGCCCCCTCTTAGAGATTTCCGTCGAGGGGGCGAGCGGCATTTTATTGAACGTCTCCGGGGGACAGGATCTCAGGTTACATGAGGTGAATGAAGCAGCCGAGGTTATCCGCAGTGCCAGCAACAAGGATGCTAACATCATATTCGGCGCCGTGCTGGATGATAACCTCAAGGATAAAGTTAAGGTTACAGTCATAGCTGCAGGTTTCAAAGAACCTTTTAAGGAGAGACCCAGGCGAGAGAAAGAGACAGTACAGGAAAGGCTAGCAGAGGAGGAACAGGTAAAGGTTTTGGAGGACGAGCTGGATATTCCCACCTTTTTGCGGAAGAGACAATAACTAGGGTACAGTCTCATAAATAGGTGAGTAGTTCTAGAAGGCGTGGCATCTTTTTGGGTAACTGAAATGACCATCAAATTCGTTTTGGAGAGGTTAAAACGCGATAGAAGTCTTGGGAAGTACGACATACCTGTTTGTCTTACTGGACACTGGAGCTGAAGCTTAGCTTTAGTTCTTGATATTTTAGGGCAGGGAGAAATCCCGCCTTTTCTTTTTATATATTCACATGCCTAATAATTGTCATTCGCGGGCCGGGTCCTCGAATGATGAAAAATGGGCATCTATTTTCTATTTACTTCTAAGTCACTCATGCCACGTACAGCAGCACCACAAAGGATGAAAAGGAGTATTTTTCAGGATAGAGTAATGGGTGAGCTAACTCTGAGGACCAGAGAGGGAATTAGATACTTCTTGGATCCAAAGCTCGAAGAAGAGGGACTTCTAGTGGTTTTCACCACCAGGTTAGGGGGTATAAGTCAGGGAAGCTATGCAACTCTAAATTTAAGCTTCAAGGTCGGTGATGAGGAAGCACGGGTGATGAGAAACAGAAGCAAACTCTTCGATATCTTGAGGCTGCCCCTCCAGCAGTTGACATGTGCCGAACAGGTTCATAGTGAGCGGGTATTTCTGGTAACCAAAGAGTGGGCAGGAAGGGGTGCCTTTAGCCAAGAAAGCTCCATCTCTGGGGCAGATGCCATGATTACCCTGGAAGCAAATCTTCCTCTGGCCATGTTCTATGCTGATTGTCTGCCTATTATCATGGTTAGTCCTTCCCAAAGGATTGCCGCCATCGTCCATGCCGGATGGAAGGGAACCTATGCCGAGCTGTCGGCCAAGATTTTGCGCCAAATGCGCCGGCAGGTCCGGGGCAATCTGGAGGATCTTGCTGTTTACTTCGGGCCGAGCATAAGGGGATGCTGTTATCAAGTAGATGGAGATCTGTTTGGTCAGTTCCGCAAGAAATTTCCTCGCCACTCCCACTCATGTTTTCTCCAGCGCGGACAGAGTTATTTTCTGGATCTGGAACAGATCAACAAAGAGAGTTTAAAGATCCAAGGGGTCGAAGAGACTAGAATGGTCTCGCTTGGTCATTGCACTGCCTGCCATAACGATCTCTACTTTTCCTTTCGCAGGAGCAGAAGGGAGACCGGAAGGCAGGCGGGAGTTGTGTGTATTCTGTGAGAAGCCTCTAAAATAAAAAGTCTTTGAAAAATAGTTGACAGAGGGGGAGAAAGGATGATATAAAAAGCTTATGGAGAATGTCAGACATCCGACAACAAATTCTGAATCGAAAGTGATCCCTGATCTCGAAAGGGACTATCGCCCTTTATACATCCGGGTTCAGGAGGCTCTGACCGAACTCCTGGACAGACAGGTCTACAAACCTGATGATCAACTTCCTTCCGAGCCGGAATTGGCCCAGAAATTGGGTGTGTCTCGGGCTACTCTACGAGAAGCTCTCCGAAGCCTGGAGGAGAGGGGAATTATCATCCGTAAACACGGCATCGGTACCTTTGTCTGTTATCATGTGCCTCTGATAGAAAGTGGGCTTGAGTTGCTAGAGAGTATCGATAACCTGGCCAGAAAAAAGGGATTTGAATGTCTGACCCAGGATCTGGTGATTGAGCAGGAGCAGGCCGGAGCAGACGTTGCAGCTAAGCTGGAGATTGATGAGGAAGACAGCGTTGTGGTAGTCAGACGAACTAAGGTTGTCGATGGGGAGCCCATGGCCTACATGCATGATGTGGTGCCGGAGAAGGTGGCCACTCTGGAGGAAATTCAGAAAGGATTTAAAGGTTCAGTCCTTGACTTCCTGGTACAAAAGGAGGAGCTTCTCGTGGCCTACGCCTGGGCCAACATTAAGCCGGTGGGAGCAGATGACTTTCTGGCCCAGAAGCTGGCAGTGAGGGCCAGGAGTCCACTCCTTTTGCTGGAGGAATTCCTATACTCCGAGGCCAACCAGGTCATAGAGTATTCCCTAAACTACTTCATTCCCAAGTTTTGTCAGTTCCATATTATTCGGCGCGTGAAAAGACAGCACTCTTTCCCATAAATGTTGCAAGATAAGGTCGAAAGGAGAAAGTATGAGAACCGAAAGCTTTAGAGGCCGGGATTTTATCACTTTGCTGGACTACAGCCGGGAAGAAGCGGAGACCATCCTCGACCTGGCCTTGGACCTTAAGCGCCGCTTCGCCACTGGCGAACCCCATGATCAGCTCTTACGAGCCAAGACTCTGTTCATGATCTTCTATAACCAGAGTCTGCGCACCCGCAACTCCTTTGAGGCCGGAATGACCCAGTTGGGTGGTCATGCCCACTATCTGGACCCCGAGAAGATCTACACCCCGGCCTTGCCTGGCCGCGAGGTGGCCTACACTACAGAGCGGGTATCTGATGTGGCCCGGGTCCTGTCGCGCATGGGCCATGCCATCGCCATCCGCTGTTATGGTGATCCAGTAGATTGGATATACGGAGGAGCCAATGAGATTATTCGTAACTTTGCCTACTGGGCCGATATCCCAGTCCTCAATATGGAAGACGACAAGTACCATCCTTTCCAGGCTCTGGCTGATATCTTGACCGTCCAAGAGAAGTTTGGTACCTTCAAGGGAGTCAAGTTCGTTATGAGTTGGGCTTACAGTCCCAGTGTCCACAAGCCCAGGGCCGTCCCCCAAAGCGCCATAATCGCTGCCACCTTGATGGGTATGGATGTGATGTTGGCCCATCCCAAGGGCATGGAGCTGGATGAAGAGGTACTGGCAGCTTGCCGAAAGAACGCCCAGACCTACGGAGGATCTTTCCAAATCGTCAACGACTTTGAGGAGGCTCTGAGGGGAGCCCAGGTGGTCTACCCCAAGTCCTGGACCGCGGTCCCTATGTTCAAACCCCCTGTAGGTGAAGACAACCCGGACAAGGCCAAAGAGATCTTTGAGGCCAACAAGGATTGGATCTGTGATAAGGAGCACTTGGCCCTGGCCGATGAAGGAGCCATTTACCTGCACTGTCTGCCGGCTGACCGCGGCTTTGAGGTGACTGATGAGGTGATTGATGGTCCGCAGTCAGTGGTTTTCGATGAGGCAGAGAACCGGCTGCATGTTCAAAAGGCGGTCATGGCCTTAACCATGAGGTAGCAGAGGCGGGTGAGAGCAGGCCCTTGCTACCAAGGGATTGAGCCCTGAAGGCGAGGTAACTCTGGAGTTGAAAACTGGAGTCCAATTCACAGACAGGGCCAGCTTTGCTAAAGGGGTTCAAGGAAGGAGGTGGTGTTACCTTGAGATAGGGCGGCATTCTGTCGAGGAGGTTTTATGATCCCTTTTTAGCGAAAGGAGAGAATGGAAATGGCTAGAGAAATAGAAGCCTCCGTTTGGGAGTTGGAGGCGGGGGAAGTCAGGCGACCTGGTATCGTTCATGTTGTCATGTTAGCCCTCTTTACAGGCATCGGTATTGTAGTGGGCACTTTTGGTAGTCTCGCCATCCCGATTGGTTTCGTTTCTGCTTTCTGGCCTGGCCAGGCCATCCAGGCTGTGGGTGCCATCTGGTACGGAATGTGGGGCGGGATTGCTGCTTTTGTCTTTCCCATTATCTCTAACTCCTTGAGTGGATCAGCTCCCCTTCCGGTCTCCATAGCCTATATCCCGGCCAACTTTGTCCAGGCTATGGCTGCAGGCTGGGCTTTTCGTTTTCTCAAAGCTGATCCCAGCCTGAGGACCAGTAAGAGCTGGGTAGTCTTTACTCTGATAGGGATCATCGCGGCCAACATCTTTGGGGCTGCCTGGGGCTCCACAGTGTTGCGGCTCTTTGGCCTGATTACTCCGGCTGCCCACCTGGTAACCTTTGCTGGCTGGTTCGTGGGGAACACCGTGGCCTCCTGGATCCTGGGAGCCATTTTGTTAAGGTTCGTCTCCCCCCTGGTTGTACGAACCAAGGCCTTCTGCAAGGGATACTGGGCCTAAACGAGAGATAGTTTAGAGGAAGAGGGCTCTTCCTTAAGGAGAGCCCTCTCCTTTCCTTAACAGAAAAGGAGCGGGATTTAGTAGTGAATATGGCAGTGGAACAGGAGGCCGCAAGGCCAATTGCGCGGATGAGGCGCACCCTTCTGGGGGTGGTACCCCTGGAATCACCTTTATACAGACTTCATCCGGTGACCAGACTGTTCTCCCTGGTGTTGCTGGCGGTTGGTCCTCTTTTTATCGACATTCCTGAGCTCAATGTTCTCTGGTTTATCTTTATTCTGGTTCTCATGAAATATGGTAAGGTGAATATCTCTGGTCTGAAGATCTATCTGCCTCTAGTCTTCACCGTGGCTATCTTTATGTTTTCTGTGGCCATCATCTTTCCCGGGAAAGATCCTTCCTACATTCCTTTCAAGTTCCTGGGCATCACCATGTACTATCAACGGATGTTTTGGACCGTGGTAAGCTACCTTCGACTCATGGCCATGCTGTTTGGAACCATCCAATACTTTTCCACTAACAGAGAGAGGGACACTCTAGTCGCTTTGCGCGCCCTGAAAGTCCCTTTTGCTGTTACTTACTTTGTTAGCCTCTCTTTGCGGGCCGCAGATATGTTTATGCAGGATCTAAGGACCATCCGTGAGGCCGAGCGAGCGCGAGGGTTGGACGAATCTTCCCTCTCTTTGCGGGATAGAGCTAAGCTGTATGCCATGTACATGATTCCCCTCTTCACTCTGGCCATCAGGCGCGCTGACGAGATTAGCAATGCTCTTTTTGCTCGGGGCTATACCTACTCCGGTAAAGTTCTGGGTGGAGGGCGTCGGGTGGACTATATCATGAGCCAGTATGAATTTAAACCTTTGGATACCTTTTTGTGCGCACTTCAGGTGCTCATTTTTGTGGGAATAGCTTTCCTACAGTTCCGCTATGGCCTTTTCCGTATCGATAATTCGCCTCTTAATCACTATCTTTTTGCTCTGGCATCCCAGAGGGGGTAAGCCAATGCCACTGGCAGTTTCTATCAAGGATCTGAGTTGGAAATATGAGGGCCGTAACCAGTTTGCCCTTAGAGATATAAGTCTGAATATTGAAGAAAACTCATTCCTGAGCATTGTCGGGCCCAACGAGGCCGGGAAGACTAGTCTCGTCTCCTGCATCAAAGGTCTTATCCCCCATAGTTTCCATGGTGTGCTCCGAGGAACAGTGGAGGTTTTTGGCAAGGACATCCGCCAGAAGTCCGGGCTGGAGCTGGCCCAGGAAGTAGGCTTGGTGTTCTCTGATCCTGAAGCCCAGTTCACCTCCATGACTGTGGAGGAGGAGTTAGTCTTCGCCATGGAAAATGTGGGGTTCAGCCTCCAGGAGATCCAGAAGCGACTGGATTGGGTCACCGAGATCACTATGATTGAAGACCTGTTGGACAAATCTCCCTATGAAATTTCGGGAGGGCAGAAGCAACGAGTAGCTATCGCCTCCGTAATGGCTTTGAAACCTCGAATTATTATCCTCGATGAACCCACTTCTATGCTTGATCCCCTGGGGAAAGACTTTATTTTCGAAATTTTAGAAACCCTCAAAAGGCAGGAGGCTTTGACCCTCATCGTAGTGGAACACAACATCGAGCAGATCGCGCCTCTTTCTGACATGATGGCGCTCATCGTTGATGGGGAGTTGCTCATGGTCGCCCCGCCTGAGGAGTTCTTCTCCGATTTGGAGTTACTAGAGCGGCATGATGTTTACGCTCCTCAAGTGACCGCTTTTGCTTGCTGGCTCCAGGAGCAGAGACTATATAGTGGACCTCTACCTCTGGAGGTTGATCAGGCCGCAGTCCTGTGTAAAGAGGTTCTGGAGAGAGAGGTCGTGGGTTATGAATGATCGCGAAATTCTGATCAAGGTCTCAGACTTGCACTACGTCTATCCTGATGGGACAGTCGCTCTCTCAGGCATTGACATGGAAATCGGGGCTCAAGAGTTCATCGCCTTTATCGGACAGAACGGCTCGGGAAAGACAACTCTGGCTAAATGCTTGAACGCTCTCTTTAAGCCCACCCGGGGATCTGTAATCATTGAGGGGATCAACACAGCCTCGCGAGGGATCGGCAAGAAGATCGTTACCAAGGTCGGCTATGTCTTCCAGAACCCGGACCACCAGATCTTCAACGATTCAGTGATCAAAGAGATCTCTTATGGGCCTCGGAACATTGGACTGCCTGAGAAGGAGGTTCAGGAACGGGTCAGGGAAGCCGCCGCCGTGGCGGGTATCGGAGAGGACCTTTTTGATGTTCACCCCTTTTTTCTGACTAAAGGGTTGCGCCAACGAGTGGCCATTGCTTCCATCCTGGCTCTCAAGCCCAGGACCATTATCGTCGATGAGCCAACTACGGGGCAGGATATCCGACAATCTCTAGAAGTGATGGAGTTCCTTAAGAAATTGTGGGCAGAGGAAGGCCACACCATCATCATCATTACCCATGAGATGCCCATCGTGGCCCTGTATGCCCAGCGGACGGTGGCCTTAGGAACGGGTCGGGTCTTGCTGGACGGGCCGACCAGAGAGGTCTTCTCTGAACCAGAGATCCTGGCTCAGACCTATGTAAAACCTCCTCAGATTACCCGTCTGGCTCAGAGATTAAGCCAATATGGTATTCCCAGGGGTGTTCTTGCTGTTTCGGAAATGATAGAGGTCTTCCGGGGGGCGCTGGGGAGAGAACAATCCTATGCCTAAAGCTCTGATCGTCAATCCCAACACTTCCGGGGGCATGACTGCCAGCATTCGCAGGACTGCTGAGCGAGTCTTCCAGCCACCCTGGGAGGGGCTGGTAGTTCAGGCCCCGGCCGGTCCTGAGTCTCTGGAGTCGTGGCGGGATTATTACCTGGCCACCGTGGCTACTCTCCCTCTTCTCCGGGCCTACCCTGAGGTGGACGGCATAGTCATCGCCTGCTTCGGAGACCCTGGCCTTTTCATGTATAAGGAAGTGACCACCGTGCCTGTAGTGGGGATTGCCGAGGCCAGCCTCTCTCTGGCTCTGCTTTTGGGCGGCAAATTTGGCATTCTGGCTGGACGTGACAAGGCGGTCTATCTCATGGAGAGTATGATCATGACTTATGGGCTGGAGAGTCGCTCCGCCGGGGTCTATGCTCTGGACATGCCAGTTCTCTCCTTTGAGAAAGATCTAGAGCTTACCCTGACCAGGTTGGAAGAAGGTGGTAGAGAGTTGCAGCGACGAGGAGCGGAGGTTTTGCTTCTGGGCTGTGCCGGCCTGACCAGTTATGCCAGAGTCTTGGAGGACCGTCTGAAGGTTACCGTCGTCGACCCGGTCGAGGCAGGGTGTCGTTTCCTGCAAGCCATTGTGGAGATGGGACTGAAGACCAGTCGGTCCGGTCTCTATGCCTATCCTACCCCCCAGAGAATGCAAGATCTGGAACGGGTTTTCCAATTAGATCTCAGTGCCTGGCTGAAGGAATGGGGGGAGAAACGGTGGGAATGATTATCAAAGGTGGGACCCTGGTCATGGAGCAAGGGCTTATGGAGGCAGACCTGCTCATATCCGGGGAAAAGATCACCGGTATGGTGGCTTTTGCTCAACCCGGGCCCGAGGATGAAGTGATAGATGCTAAGGGATGCTATGTCCTGCCGGGCGTAGTGGATGGACATACTCACTTTGCCTTGCGCTCTGGCTCTTACCTTACTGGCGATGATTTCTGCCAGGGCACCCGGGCCGCGGCCTGTGGCGGGGTGACTACCATTATTGACTACGCCTCCCAGAGACCCGGTGATTCGTTGGTAGAAAGTGTGCAGGCACGACGGCGAGAAGCCGAGGCTGGTCTACACATCGACTACAGTTTACACAGCATAGTTACTGACCTGTCCCAGGGTCGGGAAAAGGAACTTCCCCGACTGGTGGAGATGGGGATTTCCAGCTTCAAGGTCTTCACCACCTACCGCAAAGAGGGTTTTTACAGCGATGATCTGGTCATTTATCTTCTGTTGCAGCAGGCCAGGGAGGCTGGTTTCCTGGTTTGCATGCATGCTGAAAATGATGCACTTTTGGAAGGGAGCCGGGCAGCCTTAGTCCAGGCGGGCCAGAAGGGACCTCGCTACCACGGCCAAAGCCGCCCCCCTCTGGCAGAGCAAGAGGCGGTCAACCGGGGCATCTTTCTAGCTCAACAGGCTGACAGCGCTCTCTATCTGGTTCATCTTTCTACCAGTATAGCCGTGGACCTGGTGGCCAGGGCTCGGGCGGAAGGCACCCCCGTGATTGCCGAAAGCTGCCCCCACTATTTGATCCTGGATGATAGCCGGTATGCTGAGGAGGAGCACCCCGAGGAGTTCATCATGTCCCCACCACTCCGGCCGGCAGAGGAGCGGGAAGGGTTGCTGCGGCATTTGGCTGAGGGTCGAATCAATGTGATTGGCACTGATCACTGTGGCTACACCCGAGATCAGAAGCGTCAGGCGACCTCGTTCCTGGACGCCCCCCAGGGAATTCCGGGGGTGGAGACGAATTTGCCCTTGCTCTATACCTATGGTGTGGATCGGGGACTGATTTCCCTCCAGCGTCTGGCCCAGCTTCTCTCTACTAACCCGGCTCGCCTCTTCAGGCTTTACCCCCGTAAGGGCACTTTATGGGTAGGGGCCGATGCCGATGTGGTAATTTATGACCCGCGGGGAGAGTATAAGTTGAGGGATGAAGAGCTGCACGGGGCGCCAGGTGCCTACACCCCTTTTGCTGGATTGACGGTCAAGGGTCGGGTGAAGGCCACCTTGTCACGGGGTGCTGTGATCTACAAAGATGGCCAGTTTTTGGGGAAGCCGGACCGCGGTCGCTTCGTTCCACGCCGGCCTTTCACCCCTGAGGTTGTCTTTGCCCTGTGATTAATTCTGAATGATGTAC